>JBKJWL010000058.1:0-7935 GCA_046716885.1 Thermoanaerobaculia bacterium
CTCCGTTAAGCCGGGAGACACGATCTGGCTGCGCGGGGGAATCTACATTGGGCCCTTCACCAGCACCCTGGCGGGCCAGCTGAACAAGCCCATCGTAGTACGCCAGTACCCCGGGGAGCGCGCCACCCTCGACGGCAACTACGGCGGAAACGTCACGACGCTCGATGTCCGTGGCTCTTATACCTGGTTCTGGGGATTCGAGATCACAAACACGAACACCTCGCGAGTCTCCGTTAACACCGATGACCCTCCGGGCCGCGGCACCGCAATCACCCTCTTCAGCCGCGGATCCAAGCTGATCAATCTGACCCTCCACGACACCAGCCAGGGCGTGCTGACGGTGAGCAACGCACCGGACGCCGAGGTGTATGGATGTCTCATCTATTACAACGGTTTCGACGGTACTGATCGCGGACACGGCCACGCCATCTACGTGCAGAACGAGACGGGAGTCAAACGGCTCGTCGACAACGTCCTTTTTGCGCAGTTCGGATACGGCGTTCACGGCTACACCGAGGGCTCCAAGCTCGACAACATCTACGTCGAGGGCAACACGTCCTTCAACAACGGGATCCTCTCCAATGTCAGCGGCCTGACGACCAACTTCCTGATCGGCGCCAGCGGCTCGGCGGCCACGGATCCTGCGTCCTCCGGAAAAGTCGCCAAGAACACCTCGCTTGTATCGAACGCCTCCTACTTTTCGAAGGCCGGGGGAAGGGCGGTGAATCTCGGATACAGCAAGGGAATAGCCTCTCCCCTGATCCTGGACAACTACCTCGTCGGGGGCCCCGCCCTGGCTCTCATAAACGCGTTCCGGCCGATAACGATGAGCGGGAACACGGTCTACGGAACGATCTCCGGTTTCCTGGCGACCGAGTTTCCGAGTAACGCCTACTTCTCGAGCCGTCCGACAGGCGTGAAGGTCTTCGTCCGGCCCAACCAGTACGAGCCGGGGCGCGCGAACATCACGGTCTACAACTGGGACAAGGCGGGAACCGTCGGCGTGAGTCTCAAGGGCGTGCTGAACCCCGGTACGGAGTACGAGATCCGCAACGCGCAGAACTTCTTCGGGCCGGCCGTGCTCTCGGGAACCTACGATGGTTCCTCGACGCTGCAGCTTCCGATGAATGGACTTGCGCCGGCGGCACCCGTGGGCAGGCCCGTCCCGGCCCCGACCGGGCCCGATTTCCAGGTCTTCGTCGTCCTTCCCAAACCGCCGGCAAGCAACGCGAAGCCTCCCGTGGCTTCCTTCTCCTTCGGCCCTCGTTCGCCGCTCGCCGCGGAGGCCGTCACGTTCACCGACCTGTCCGCCGGGGCCGCCTCGTCGCGCTCCTGGGATTTCGGCGACCCCGACTCCGGCGCCCAGAACGGCTCGGGTCTCGCCGCACCGTCCCACACCTTCTCCGAGGCGGGGACTTACACCGTGCGCCTGAGCATCGCCAATGACGGCGGTACGAGCACGCGCACGCGCGATGTCACGGTGACCGGATCCCCGGGGGTCCGCGCCGCCACACTGACCGTGGCAGGCCACGTCATGGGCGCCACTGGAAGCACCTTCGTGACCGACGTCGCGATCGAGAACCCGACGGCCGCGCCGGTCACGGCGGAGCTCGTCTTTTCGCCGAGCGGCGGCGACCCCCCGCTCGAGACCTCCCTGGCGCTCGCGCCCGGCGAGACCCGGGTCCTGGCGGACGTCGTGGCCTCCGAGTTCGGCGTGAGCAACGCTCTCGGATCGCTCCGGGTGGACACCCAGGGCGCCCCCCCCCCGTCGCTGCGCGTCGCGTCCCGCACGTACGTGGATGAGGGCGGTGGAACGGTGGGCCTCGGCAGCGTGGGCCTGTCGGCGTCCGATGACGCGACCGGGGACCGTTATCTCTCGAACATCGCAGTTTCGGATAAGTTCCGCACGAACATCGGCGCCTTGAACACGACGGGCGAGCAGCAGAGCTTCCTGCTCCAGCTGCTCAACGGCCCCGGCAACATCGTCGGCCGCGGCGCGTTCTCGCTCGAGCCCGGAGCGCAGCAGCAGTGGGGGCTCTCCCAGCTCTTTCCCGGTGTCGCCGGAACGGGCCTGACCGCGCGGATCGTGCCGGCGCCCGGAGCTCTCGCGCCGCTGGCCTACGCAGCGGTCACCGACAACGACTCGAGCGACCCGACCTATTACTCGGCGCTCGGGCCGTCGCCGGTCCAGTACGTGCCCGGGATCGCCGGAGTCTCCGGCGTGGGCGGCGCCTTCTTCCGCAGCGAGATCTCCATCGCCAACAGCGGCCGCGGGCCCGCGAGAGTCACCGTGACGTTTCTCGAGCACGACCGGGACAACAGCACGGCTCCGACGAGCACGTTCGTGCTCGGGCCCTACGAGACCCTGCACGCCGACGACGCTCTCCAGACGCTCTTCGGCGTGACCGAGACTTACGGGGCGCTCAAGGTCGAAAGCGACATCGCGCCGGGAGTCACGGTGTTCGAGCGAGTCCTGACCGATGCCGCCACGACGGCCGGCACGGTGGGACAGCAGGTGGACGCGATCTCCGCGGAGAACCTGCTCTCCCGGGGCTCTCTCCTCGGGATTCGGCAGGATGACGCCTTCCGATCCAACGTCGGCCTCGTGAACCCGAGCTCCGGTGCCGCCACCGTCACGCTCAGGCTCGTGCGTTCGCCCGCCTCGGTGCTCGGCACGGCAACCGTTATCCTTGCTCCCCGCAGCTACGTGCAGCGCAACCTCGCCGCACTTTTTCCGGACGCGACGCTGCCACCCGGCGAAATCCTGTCGATCGCCGTTGATTCGGGAGCTCAGTCCGTCTTCGCGTTCGCCTCGGTGATCGACAACGTCTCCCAGGACCCCACCTTCTATCCGGCGCAGCCCTGAAGGCCGCCGCCCGCCTGACCCTTCCCCGGGCGGCTTGACTCTCCTGTTAACATCTTCCCATGGCACCAACCGACGCGAAGTCGGGGGCTCACTCGCCCTCTCTGAGCATTGGTTTGCCTGTCTACAACGGCGCGGAATACCTCGAGGAGGCGCTCGCCTCGGTCGCCGCGCAGACCCTTACCGACTACGAGGTCGTCATCTCGGACAACGCGTCGACCGATGGCACGCAGGCAATCTGCGAGTCCCATGCGGCCAAGGACGGGCGCATTCGCTATCACCGCAATCCCACCAACATCGGCTCCGACCGAAACTACGACAGGTGCTTCGAGCTCTCTTCCGGGAAGTACTTTCTGACACTGGCCCACGACGATCGGCTGCATCCGGATTACCTCGAGAGGGTCGTGGGGGTTCTGGAAGCCGACCCCTCGGTCGTCTTCTGTCACTCCCGCGCGTTCAAGATAGACGAGACCGGAGGCGTGGTGGGGACCTACGACCCGCGGCCCTTTTCCGAATCTCCCCGGCTTCATGAGCGATTCGCTCATGCCATCGACTCGCGCCCCTCGATTGCCTGCCTCGGGGTCATCCGCTCGAGCGTGCTTCGGCAGATGCCGCCGCTTTGCGGGTATCCGAACTCGGACGCCTACAGGCAGGCCGAGCTCGGCCTGCACGGAAAGCTCGTCGAAATCCCCGAAGTGCTCTTCTACAAAAGAGACCATTCGAGCAGCGGGGGCAGCATTCCATTACACGAACGCGTTCGCTTCTCGGACCCCTCGAGGGCCGGCGCCATCGTCTTTCCGTCGTGGCGCCGCCCGGCGGAGTACGCTCGGTCCGTTCTCCGATCTCCTTTGACGCTCTCCGAGCGTCTCTTGTGTTTCGCGGAAATCGCGCGGTACGTGGGGCGTCGCGGTCCTCAGCCCCTTGTTCGCGACGTCAAGGTGGCGGGGGGGACCCTCCTGCGCCGCTCCCGGCTCGGGCTCTGGCTGCTGGGGAGCTGGAGCCGCGTCCGAAAGCACGGATAGCCTCCTCGCGGTGGACGAGTCGCCGACGCCTTCCTGCCGATTCTGCCGGACTCCGCTCCGGCGGACCTTCGTCGACCTCGGTATGTCCCCCCTGTGCGAGAGTTTTCTCTCGGCCGGGGATCTCAATCGGATGGAGCCGTTCTACCCGCTCCGGGTCCGGGTCTGCGAGAAGTGCTTCCTCGTCCAGCTCCAGGAGTATGTCTCTCCGGCCGAGATCTTCACGGAGTACGCGTATTTCTCGTCTTACTCGACGTCCTGGCTCAAGCACGCCAAGGACTACACCGACATGGCGGCGGAACGGTTCGACCTCGGGCCGAAGTCCCGAGTCGTCGAGATCGCCAGCAACGACGGCTATCTCCTCCAGTACTTCGTAGAAATGGGCATCCCGGTACTCGGCGTCGAGCCCGCGGCCAACGTCGCCAAGGCCGCCGAGGAGCGCGGCGTTCCCACCGTCGTGCGGTTTTTCGGCGGGCAGACGGCCGCAGACCTTGCGCTCGATCCGGGTGTGGCGGACCTGATCGTCGGGAACAACGTGCTCGCCCATGTGCCTGACATCAACGACTTCGTGGGCGGCCTGGAGATCCTCCTCGCACCCGACGGCGTCGTGACGATGGAATTCCCGCATCTGTGGCGCCTCATCGAGGAGAATCAATTCGACACGATCTACCACGAGCACTTCTCGTACCTGTCCTTCACGACCGTGCAGAAGATCTTCCGGGCACACGGGCTCCGACTCTTCGACGTCGAGCGCCTTTCGACGCACGGCGGCTCTCTCCGCATCTTCGCCTGCCACCACGCGTCGCGCCGCCCGACGGAGGCCAGCACGGCAAAGCTCGTCGCGGAGGAAGACGCCGCCGGGTTTGGCTCGATGGACCGCTACCTGGCCTTCGCGCCGCGAGTGGAGGAAGTCAAGCGGGCGCTGCTCGCCTTTCTCATCGAGGCGCGCCGCGCGGGAAAGAGGATCGCCGCATACGGGGCGCCCGGCAAGGGCAACACGTTGCTGAACTACTGCGGCATCCGAACCGACTTCGTGGACTATGCCGTCGATCGCAATCCCTACAAGCACGGCCGGTTCACTCCCGGCACGCACATCCCGATCTTTCCGCCGGAGCGCCTCCAGGAGACGCGACCCGACTACGTTTTGATCCTCCCCTGGAATCTGAAGGACGAGATCGTCGATCAGCTCTCGTACGTACGGGAGTGGGGTGGTCGGTTCGTGGTCCCGATCCCGCGCGTGATCGTCGCGTAGGAAGAATCGTGATGCCACCTTA
The DNA here is from genome assembly GCA_046716885.1 of Thermoanaerobaculia bacterium. Taxonomy (GTDB): domain Bacteria; phylum Acidobacteriota; class Thermoanaerobaculia; order UBA5066; family Gp7-AA6; genus DAHUXD01. Next base: position 5,157 of record JBKJWL010000058.1, read on the forward strand.
CGTGACCGCCCATCGATGCCGCGTCTGCGAGGAGCCCTCGCCGCCACCGTTCTTCCGACTCCAGCAGGTCCCGGTTCAGGACGGCCTGCTCTGGCCCACGCCGCTTGCGGCCGCCGAAGCTCCCACTGGCGAAATCGAGCTCACGTTTTGCTCTTCGTGCGGGTACATCGGGAATCAGGCGTTCGACTCCGCGCGGCTGCGATACGACCCGGCGTACGACATCTCGCTGCACCACTCGCCTGTCTATCGAAAGTTCGTGGAGGGCCTCGTCGACCGCCTCGTAGAGACCTACGGGCTTCGACACAAGGCGATCATCGAAATCGGCAGCGGGAAGGGCGATTTCCTCCACGCCCTCTGCGATCGGGGCAAGAATCGCGGACTCGGCTTCGACCCCACGTCCACGGCGGCCGAACAGCCGGGCCGCGTTCGGATCCTCAGGGAGTTCTACTCGGAGCGCTTCGCCGGGGAGGAGGTCGACCTGCTGTGCTGCCGTCACGTGCTCAACAGCATCGAGGATCTTCGCGGCTTCGTCGGAATGGTCCGGCGCGCGCTCGGCAGCCGGAGCCGCAGCGTCGTGTACTTCGAAATGCCGGACGGCGCCGTCATCTTCCGCCGCCGCGTCGTCTGGAACGTCGTCTACGAGCACTGCTCTTACTTCACGGCGCCGTCGCTCGCGCGCCTCTTCACCGAAGCCGGCTTCGCGGTTCGATCCATCGCGTCCTGTTTTCAGGAGGAGTATCTGGGCATCGAGGCAACGCCGGCTGAATCCGGCGATCGAGAGCCATCCGTGCACGAAGCCGAAGTCGCGGCGCTCGCGACGCAGGTCGAGACCTTCGGCGAGCTCTACAGCCAACGCGTCGATCGCTGGAAGGACTGGCTCGGGGAGCTCCGCCGCGCCGGGCGAACGGCCGTTCCCTGGGGCGCCGGAGCGCGCGCCGTGAGCTTCCTCTCGGCGCTGCGGCCGGGAGCCGAGCTGCCCTACCTCGTCGACATCAATCCCATGCGACAGGGCCTCTTCATGCCGCGCACGGCCCAGAGGGTGGCCGCGCCGGAGGCGCTGACCACCCAGCCGCCGGACGCGATCCTGATCACCAATCCCGCCTTCGAGTCTGAGATCCGGAATCAAGCAGCGGCGCTCGGACTCAAGAGCGACATCCTGGTTCTCGACTAGCCCGCTCGCATTCGATGCTCTTTACCGAAACTCCACTCGCAGGCGCATTCGTAATCGAGGCCGAGCGGATCGCGGACGCGCGCGGGTTCTTCGCCCGCACCTTCGAGGTCGGCGAGTTCGAGGCGCGGGGTCTCTCCCCGCGCGTGGTCCAGTGCAGCATGTCCTTCAACCCCCGCAAGGGAACGCTGCGCGGCATGCACTACCAGCGGGCGCCCTTCGAAGAGGCCAAGCTCGTCCGCTGCACCCGGGGCGCCATCCACGATGTCATCATCGATCTGCGGCCGGCCTCCCCCGACTTCCGCGCGCACTTCGCCGTGGTCCTCGATTCCGAGTCGCGCCGCATGCTCTACGTGCCGCAGGGTTTCGCCCACGGATTCCTGACCCTCGAAAACGATACGGAGGTCGCGTACCAGATGTCGCAGTCCTACAGCGTCGAGCACGCCGCGGGGGTTCGCTGGAACGACCCGGCGTTCGGCATCCCCTGGCCGGGGCCCGTCGTCGTGATCGCCGACCGCGACCGCACGTATCCGGATTTTCGCGGATGACGGCGACACAGACGCTGGCCGGTTTGCGCGGGACCGCGGACTTCGAGGCCCTCGGCCGGGAGATGCACGCCCTGGTCGCCGCGCTCTACCCCCTGTGCCGCAGCATCACCGGCGATGGCCTGCGACAAACCCTCGGCGCCCTCTCCGCCGTGGCGCCCCTCGCCGTGCGGGAGGTTCCGACAGGCACCGAGGTCCTCGACTGGACGGTGCCGAAGGAGTGGAACATCCGCGACGCCTGGGTCGCGAACGCCCGCGGCGAGCGTGTGATCGACTTCCGCAAGTCTAACCTCCACGTCGTCAACTACAGCGTGCCGGTGCGCGCGCGGCTCCCGCTCTCGGAGCTGCGGAGCCGCCTCCACACGCTCCCGGATCGCCCGGACTGGATCCCCTATCGCACGTCGTACTACGCCGAGGACTGGGGCTTCTGCCTCGCGCACCGCGATCTGGAGCGTCTGCCGGACGGGGAGTACGACGTTGCGATCGACGCGACGCTCGAGAACGGCAGCCTCTCCTACGGAGAGCTGTTCCTGGCGGGCGAGGACCCGCGCGAGATCCTCCTCTCGGCGCACGCGTGCCACCCGTCGCTCGCCAACGACAACCTCTCCGGCATGGTTCTGGCCGCGGTCCTGGCGCGCGCGCTTTCGGGGGTCACGCGGCGTTTTTCCTACCGCTTTCTCTTCGTTCCCGGGACGATCGGCTCGATCGCGTGGCTCTCACGCAATCGGGAGACGCTTCCGCGCGTTCACGCCGGCCTCGTCGTGGCCTGCGTCGGAGATCCGGGTTTGTTGACCTACAAGAGGAGCCGCCGCGGCGACGCCGAGATCGATCGCGCGGCCATCCACGTTCTTCGGTCCTCCGGGCGGCCGCACACGATCCTGGACTTCTCGCCGTACGGTTACGACGAGCGCCAATACTGCTCGCCCGGCTTCAATCTGCCTGTCGGAAGCCTGACGCGCACCCCCCACGGCCGGTACCCCGAGTACCACACCTCGGCAGACGACTGCGGCTTCGTGGAGGCCGAGAGTCTCGCGGACTCTTTGCGCGCGTACCTCGACGTCCTCGC
>JBKJWL010000059.1:0-4758 GCA_046716885.1 Thermoanaerobaculia bacterium
CTCAAGTTCTATCCCTTCGACATCTACGACGGAGCGGGAGTCGAGGTTCGGATGGACGATCCCGAGGCGGTCTACCCGATTCTCGAGCACGCCCAGAAGCGGGGGCTGCGCAGCCGAGTTCCTCGACGAGTTGAGCTTCCTGCGCGATGCCCTCCGCCGGCTCGTCGATCGCGGCCGGCGTGGCGGCGAGTTTCGGTCCGACCTACCCCGTGAGTGGCTTGTCCACGTGCTCGACTCTCTGACGACGTCGGCCTTCAGCGCGATCGAGTCCGGCGCCGGCTCCTCCGAGGATGCCCCCGACCTGATCGTCTCGACGAGCCTCGTGATCCTCGGCGCGGCCCCGACCAGCGTTCGAACCTGAAAAGAGATGCGGGCCCTGAGGGGCCCGCATCGTCTCTACGCACGCACTCCGGCGTGTACCTCCACAATCGGCGCGTCATAGAGGTCCGCCGAGCGAACCGTGCCGCCCATCCCTCGCACGATCTCCTCGCGCTTGGGCCCGAATTGGCGTTCCGCCTCGTCCGCGCTCTCCTTCGTCTCCCAGAGCACCACGGACCGCGCACGGCGGTTCTGCTCGTCGATGAGCGAGATGAAGCCGGCGAAGCCGTCGATCTCCTTCAGCCCGGGAATGATCCGCTCCCGGATGATCCCCAGGACCTCCTCGCGCTTGGACGGGTCGACGCCGTCGATCTCGATCAGCCGTCCGTACATTTGCTTCTCCTCCCGTCGAATGTCGCAGCGATCCTATGCTCGCCTGGGCGGCCGTTCAACCGCGATGAGGGAGAGGACCCCTGGGAGTGTGGTCGGCGTCCGCTCGGACGGCCTCCTGGCGTCAGTCGACGTGGAGCACGGCTTTGCCGCCGATGCGGCGCTCGAGCAGGGCGTCGAGCGCTCGGGAAGGCTCGCGCCATGAGCCTTCGAGCTCGATCTGGCCGTCCAGGCGCCCGTCGGCCACGAGCCTGCAGAGGCGGGCGAGGTCGCTGGCTCCGCTGGCGTGCGAGGCCAGCTCGTCGAAGAGGTTCAGCGTGTAGATCCTCGCCCCTTTCGCCCGGTCGAACCGCGCCGCGTGGAAGGTGACGGTCTCGTCGTCGCTCTGGGTCGCGATGTTGACCACGATGCCACGCGGAGCGACGTGCTCGATAGCAAGACCGAACGTCGCGCCGCCGACTCCCTCGACGATCAGGTCGAAGTCGCCGGTGATGGTCTCCACGATCTCGGCGGCGCCGAGGCGGCGGAGGAGGTCATGCGATGCCGCGGCGCGGTCACGTGCGCACCGCTCTCGCGGGCCAGCTGGATCGCGATTCGCCCGACGCCGCCGTTCGCGCCGGTGACCAGCACGCGCTTGCCGAGTACGAGGCCGACGACCTCGAGCGCCCGCAGCGCCGTCAGACCGGCGGTGGGCAGCGTGGCGGCTTGCGCGTCGGATACCTCGTCGGGGACCGCCGCCAAGCGGCCGGTTGGAATCGCGGCGAACTGCGCCCAGGCGCCGGCGTCGACCAGGCCGACCACGCGGATGCCCTCCCGAGGTCCGCTGCCGTCGGCGGCGGCACGTTCGATCACGCCTGCCACATCCCAACCCGTGAGGGAACCCTGAGGCAGGTTCGGAAGGCGAGTGACCTCACCGCGATTGAGCGAGAACGCCCGCACCCGTACCAGCGCCTGATCCGGCAGCGGTGCGGGGTCTACGACCTCGGTCAACTCCACGTCCGGGAGCGCCGAGGTCGTTGTAAGCTGGATCACGAAGATACTGCGACGCTCCTCGAGGGACACGCGGTCGCCGACGCCGCCGGGGACCGGTACGAGGCAACCCGTGCGCTCGGCAACCTGGGTTACAACCTGATGCTCTGGGCTCAGCCGGCCGCAGCGCTCCGGTATTCGGAGCAGGCGCTCGCCTATGCCCGGGAGCACGAGATCCACTCGCTTGCGTCCTATATCGCCACGTTGATCGCGTGGCTTCGGCTTCGAGCCGGCGAATGGGACGAGGCTGAGCGGCTCACGCGGAGCGAGATCGAGCGGGGCAGCACCGTCCCCCAGCTGCTTGCCAAGACGGTCCTGACCGAGTTGGCCGTCCGCCGGGGCGATCCGGATGCCTCCGAGCGGCTGGCCGACCTCGCGGCTCAGGCCGATCGCACGGACGAGCTACAGCGGCTCGCGCCGGTCCTCGAGCTTGCGACCGAGTGGGCTTTGACGAGCGGTGCGCCGATGCCGACTGAGCGGTTCGGGAAGATCGTCGAGGAGATCCGGCCACGAAGCAGGTTCGCCAATTGGGGCGCGATCCGCGTGGCGGCGTGGGCCACCGTCGCGGGGATCGACATCGAGTCCGACCAGCCGATGTCGACTCCCTATGCCGCCATGCTCCGGCGCGACTGGCTGGGTGCAGCCGACGCCTTCGGCGAGGTGGGCTGGATCTACGATCGAGCCCTGATGCTCTCGCTGCTCGACGACGAGGAGTCGCTGGTCGAGGCGATCGAGATCGCCCGGGGGCTCGGGGCCGAGCCGCTGACGAGGCGTGTCGCCGGGCGGATGCGCGAGCTCGGGCTGAGCATCCCCCACGGGCCGCGGGAATCCACGCGCGCGAATCCGCCTGACCGCGCGTCAGCTCGAGGTCCTCTCGCTCGTGGCAGCGGGGCTCACGAATGCGGAGATCGCCGAGCGGCTGTTCGTGTCGCCGCGAACCGCCGAGCACCACGTGGCTGCCGTGCTGAGAAAGCTCGGGGCGACGACGAGGCAGGAGGCCGCACTGCGCGCATTCGAGCTCCGGCTGGTGGCGCACACCTGAGCGGGCCGCGCCTGCGTTACTCGTCGACGCCCAGGCCGACGATCGGCGTGATGAGGTCGCTCACGTCGGGCGCGACCCGCTCCTGGAAGAGCCCGGTCCAGCCGATCTCCTCAGCGAGTTGGAAGAGGATCAGCTGGAGCACGAACACCCCGAGGACGACGCCGAGCACGTGCAGCCAGCCGTCGGCCGGCGACTCCAACGCTTCGGTGCCGTAGATCGAGAGCGCGATCAGCGTCGTCGCAGCGGGGACGGCGAGGACCGCGATCAGGTACCACCGCACCGGCACCCGCCAGTGCAAGGATCTGCGAAGGAGATCTCTGACGCCGACGCGCCCATCCGCCGCGGCGGTCACGAGAAATGCCGCCATCCCCACACCGAAGATCGTCCCGAGCGACGCGAAGAGCGGGAGATCGAACCAGATCTCGGTCTCCCTGAGAGGTGGCGTTAGTGCCATCGCGACGTAGACGCCGTTGCCGATGAGCAAGAAGGCAGCGAGCGGATGACGGGCCCCGACACGCTTGGCAGAACCCAGGAAGCTCACCGCCGGCGGAACAGCACCACGCCCATGCTCGCCATCCAGACGAAGAAGCCGAGGAACGCCAGGACGGTGATGCCCTCGATCACGCTCGACACCGGGCCGAGCAGGCCGATCCAGCCCCCGAGTGCGCCGACGAAGAGCGCCAGCCACCCGAGCCATCTCGGTAGGGCGCGCGTCGAGAGGATCGCGAACGCATAGAGCGGCACGGCCACACCCCAGGTGAGCGCGTTGCCGACGTAGTTCGTCAGCAGGCAGATCATCGCCAGCGTGTCGCTCGTCACAGCGAGCGCCGCCTGCGTCGACTCGCTCGCGTCTACGTAGCCCGGCACGAGCTCGTACGCCATCGCGATCGGAATGACGTGCGAGATCGTGACGAGCGCCCAGCCCACCGCGGCGGCGGCCGGCGCGAGGATCAGCACTTGCCCGGCGTCGCGCAGCGCGTCGTAGAACCCGATCAGCGCGACCATGCCGAAGAGACCGCCGAAGACGAGGATCCATGCACCCGCCAGGAAGAGATCACCGCTCGCGTCGATGTCGCCGATCCAGTCGCGTCCGCTCTGTCCTGTCTCCGGGATCAACGTCTCGACGCCGTCGACGGCCATGAACGCGATGCCGATCACGAAGCACGCGACCATCACGAGCGCGCAGACCGCCCCAACCGTACGCAAAGTGAGGTGCCTCATCGTCGCCCCTTTGCAGTAGCTCCGAGGTCGGAGACCGGGCCGATCATCCGCCCCTGGCGACCGCGCGTCAACGACGATCGCCAGGCGTTCGCGGCAGCGGCGACCCGTTCACCGAAGCGCTTGGTCAGCCCGGACGCCTCGATGGCGTAGGGAGCGTTCATCGCGTGACCCCTACCTGCACGCGACGTTTGTGCATTGGGCGGGGTTGCCGTTGCCGGAGGCCTTGTTCCCGCCCGCGTCGGTGACGCCTGGCTCCGCCTCGATCCCCAGTTCGCCGTTCTCGTCCGCACGGTTGCCGCCTACGGTGCTGAGCGGGCTGTCGAGGTCGAGGCCATCGTCGCCGTTGCGATCGGCGAGGTTGCGCTCGAGGAGCGTCCCGTGGGAGGTGCCGTCGACGAAGATCCCATCGCTCGCGTTGCCGCTCGCAGCGTTCTTCACGAGCGCGTTCTCGGGAGATCCCTCGACCACCGCAATCCCGATCTCGCCGTTTCCCGAGACCGAGTTCTTCTCGATTCGATTCTTGCCAGACGCTACGAGAACGATCCCCGCGAAGCTGTTGTCCGCTGCCACGTTCTTCACGACGTGGTTAGCATCGGAGCCGCTGAGAATCACGCCGAACGCGCCGTTCTCGGACGCCAGGTTCTTCTCGACCTGGTTACCGTTGGCAGCCTCGAGGACGATGCCGACGATGCCGTTGCCGGAGGCCTTGTTACCGCCCGCGTCGGTGACGCCTGGCTCCGCCTCGATCCCCAGTTCGC
>JBKJWL010000060.1:0-37711 GCA_046716885.1 Thermoanaerobaculia bacterium
GGCCGTCTCCGACGTTGTCCCGCTCACGTTGTCGGGAAGTTTAACTTCAGTGCGCCGGGCGGTGTGCGTCTCGGGCATCCGGCTTGGGGCGGGGGAGAAGGTTGGTGGCGGTGCAGGGATTTGAACCCCGGACCTAGCGGATATGAGCCGCGTGCTCTGACCAGCTGAGCTACACCGCCCCAGGAGCGGCGGATGATAGCAAAACCCCGGCTATAATTTCTGCGTGGCCGGCCTGTCGGACAACTGCGCGAAGTGCACCACGGAGTTCCCGTACGCCCTCCCGCGTTGCCCCATGTGCCACAAGTCGGTCTGCGACACGTGCGCGACCCGCATGGGCGGCAACACGTTCTGCGGGACAGACTGCGCGCACTCCTTCTTTTTTGGCGTCGAGGATGAGGTCGACGAATCCGACGATCCGAAGTACGAAGATGGAGAATGAGCGCCCCTGAGGTCGCCGTCTCGCCGCGGCCGTCGCGCTTCGGCCGCTTTTTCTGGCGCGATCCCAACACACAGTTCCTGGTTCTCGCGGTGCTCGCGGGCGCTCTCGGCGGCCTCGGAGCCGTCGTCTTTCGCCTGGCCACGCTTTCCCTGACGCGCCTCCTTTTCGGCGGCGAAGACGTCGTCGTGGGCATGGAGACGGTCCCGGTCGTCCTGCGCGTGCTCTTCCCGATAGCGGGCGCCCTCGTCGGAGGGCTCATCGCGCACTTTTTCTTCATGGAGAAGGGCACCAGCGGCATCTCCCTCATGATCGAGGCCATCTCTCTCGGTCGCAGGACCGTTCGCCTCCGGCCCGCCCTCGCCCGCGGGGCCTCCTCGATCCCGGTCATCGCGGCCGGGGGCTCGGAGGGCCGGGAGGGGCCGATCATCCAGATCGGCGCCGCCTTCGCGTCGGCGCTGGGGCGGTGGTGGAAGGTCTCGCCCGAGCGGCTCCGGATCCTGACGGCGTGCGGCATGGCGGCCGGCGTTGCCGGGGCCTACAACACGCCGATCGCGGCCACGCTGTTCGTGCTCGAGGTCGTCGTGGGCTCCTTCTCAATGACGATCTTTGGCCCCGCCGTCGTTTCCGCCGTGGTGTCGACGGTCCTGGTGCGCTCCGTGCTCGGCGACGAGGCCGTCTACCGCGTGGCTCCCTTTTCGCTGCAGTCGGCGGTGGAGTTCCTGCCGTTCCTGGCGATCGGGCTGGCGGCCGGAGCGTCGTCCGCTCTGTTCGTGCGGATGCTCTCGGCGGCGAAGAAGGCTTTTCACCGGACGAAGCTCCCGGTGTGGATCACGATGCCGATCGGCGGAGCGATCGTCGGGGCGATCGCGGTGGGTCTGCCGGAGGTGGCCGGCAACGGCTTCGAGGCGACCAACCGAATCCTGCACGGCAACCCGACCGTTCTCTTCCTCCTGCTCGTCTTCGCGGGGAAGGCCGTGGCGACCTGTGCCACGATCGGCTCGGGGGGAGTCGGTGGCATCTTCACGCCGTCGTTGCTGATCGGCGCGACCGTGGGCGGTGTGGTGGCGCAGGCGTGCAATCTCATCTCTCCTTCCCTCGAGGCGCCCGTCGGCGGATACGCGCTCCTGGGAATGGGAGGTCTTCTCGCCGGCGTGACGCGGGCGCCGCTCCTGGCCGTGATCATGATCTTCGAGCTGACGCAGAACACCGCCGTGCTGCTGCCGATGATGGTGGTCTCGGTTGCCGCGGTCGCGATGGCCCGCGTGTTCCAGAAGGAGTCGATCTACATCGAGAGCCTCCGGTCGGCCGGGATCGTCTGGCAGAAGACGCCCGCGGCCACCGCGCTGGCGAGCATGCGGGTGGCCGACATCATGCGTCGGGACGTCGTGATGGTTCCGAGCACGACGCCTCTCCCGGAGATCGTGGCGGCCTTCCTGCGGTCGCGCAGCCTTTTCCTGTACATCGGCGACTCCGAGGGAAGGCTCCTCGGCGTCGTGGACATCCACGACATCAAGGAGTCCTTTCCCGAACGGGATCTCTCCGCCCTCGTGATCGCGTCGGACCTGCTGACCGAGATCCCCTTCGTCACGCCGGACGAGTCGCTGGCCAGCGTCAACGAGAAGATCTGGTTTCGCGACGTGGGCCAGCTTCCCGTGGTCGACGGCCCCGAGACCCGACGCTTCCTCGGCATCGTGACGCAGCGCGACCTTCTCGGAGCCTTCGACAGCGAAGTTCTGCGGCGCAGCCGCCTTCTGACGCCCGTCCGGACCATCGGGCCCGAGGGGGGCGAGCTCGATTATCTCGAACTGCCGGAGAACCACCACTTCGTCGAGATGGACGTGCCGCCGGCCATCGAAGGGCAGACCATCGCCCAGGCGGCTCTGCGCTCGCAGTTCGGCGTTTCGATCCTGGCCGTAAAAAGGATGGGTCGGGACGGCGTCGAGCGGCGGTTCGTCCCCGGGCCGGGCGACCGCCTCGTGCACGGCGACGTCCTCGTCGTGCTCGGAACCGACGAGTCTCTAACGAACCTGCAGGAGGGGCGCGTGCTCCCGGTGGCGACGGGGTCGTGAGGGGCGGGCGGTGGGGGGGACGGAGGGGCCCCCGCGGCGCGCGGCGGTGCTATCCTGAGGGCCGGCCGTCAAGAGCTACTCATACGTGACGACAAAGAACAAGCAGAGCGAGCTCGTCGCTCTCCGCGGCAAGTGGTTCAAGGAGCGTACCCGCCTCTACGATCGCGAGACGGGCCTGCCGACGGTCGCCGTCCTCTTAGACGACCTGCGGACGTGGCTCGAGGAAACGGGCTCGCTTTCGGTGATGGTCTTCCGCCCGAGCTCTGAGGGTAACGTCGAGGCGGTCTGGGGCTGGGAGGCCTACGACGACCTGCTTCTCGATTTCGTACGGCGGCTGAAGGCCTTCCAGACCGACGGGATCGTCCCGCTGGGAACCTTCTGCCTGCCCAACGTCCGCTCCGACGAGATCATCCTCTTCGTGTCTCCCGAGAACGGCGCTCTGGCCGAGGGCCAGACGGGTATCGGCCAGAAGGCCGCGGAGCTCGACCAGCTGATCCGCGGCTACCTCGCCGAACGGGCCGACGTATCGGCGCGGTTCCGGTCGTTCGTGGGCGCGGCCCGCATCATGAAAGACCCCAAGCACCGCGTCGAGCGCCTGATCTATCGCGGCGTCCAGGAGGCGCGCGACCAGGTCACGCGCAAGACCGTGCGCCAGGAGATAAGGGGCGGCGAGCTGCTGCAGGACGCGATTTCGCGCAGCGACATCCGCCCCGTCTTCCAGCCCGTCTTCGACCTCGCCACCGGCAACATGATCGGCATGGAGGCCCTCTCGCGCGGGCCCCGCGGCAGCGAGTTCGAGAGCGGCGAGACGCTCTTCTCGCTCGCCGAGCGCACGGAGCTCCTCGTCCCGCTCGAGCGCGTTTGCCGCAAGCGGTCGCTCGAGGCCGCGGCGCAGGCCCCCAACCGGCGCCAGATCTTCCTGAACCTCTCGCCGGCGGCCGCGTCCGACCCGGAGTTTCTCGGGCCGGTGTTCCGGGACCAGGTCCTCGCGCTCGGCCTCGAGCCGGACCGGATTGTCCTGGAGATCACCGAGCGGACCTATGCCGTCTACGAGGGTCTCTTCCGCGAGGTGCTCTCGAAGTTCCGCTCGCAGAACTTCCGCATCGCCGTCGACGACGTCGGCACGGGCTATTCGAACCTCTCCTCGCTCGCCGACATCGAGCCCGACTACCTGAAGTTCGACAACGTGTTCGTACGCGGCATCGACCGCAAGCAGGTCAAACAGGACCTCCTCGAGGCGCTCATGAGCTTCGCGCGCAAGATGCACACCAAGGTCATCGCGGAGGGCATCGAGACGCGCGAAGAGCTGCGCGTCCTCCAGTCGCTCGGCGTGCCCTACGGGCAGGGCTTCCTGCTCGCCCGCCCGATGCCCGTGAACGAGATCGAGCGCTTCGCCTCCATCGCCATCTAGGGGGTCAGGTCTTCATTCTTCGGAGTTTCAGTCCGCGAACTCGTAGCGGACGCCCACGGCTTCGTAGGCGGGAACGGCGCGTCGGTCGCGGGTGACGAGCGTGGCGCCGGACCGCTTGACCGTCGCTGCGACGAGCACGTCGTAGATCGCGCCGCCGACCAGGCCGGCCCGGGCGGCGAAGCCCACGAGGTCACGCTGTGCGGCGCCCGGGAGCGTCAGCGGAGCGCCGGGAAAGCGCTCCCGGAGGAACGCCTCGGCGATCCCGGCGGGCGATCGGTGAGGTGGTGGGAGCCGCGTCAGGACGGAGTAGGCCTCGACGATCACGTGCGACGGAAGACGCGGACGGCGCGCGAGCGCCGCAACCGCAGAAGCGTGTCCCTCGTGCCAGGACGCAAACGCGGCGATGACGACGCTCGTATCGAGCGCAATCAACGCCGGGTTCGCTCCATGGTCTCCCGGACGACCTCGTCGGAGAGGGGCGGCAGAGGCTTGTGCGGCACGGCGACGACACCGCCCCTCCTCGAGACCAGGGCCATGGGTGTCGGCGCGGGTCCGATCTCGAGACGCCCGTCGCGTTCACGAAGCTCGAGCGCTTCCCCCGCGATGAGGCCCAGCCGCTCGCGGATGGGTTTAGGAATGACAATCCTTCCGGCAGAATCGATGGTAGCTCTCATGGTAGAAATATACCATTGCTCGCCAACTGGATCGATCGCTTTGCCTCGATCGACGATCTAGCCGAAGCGGGCGGCCGGACCTCACGGCAGGACGTTGATGGCTCCCTGCATCATCGAGCCGTGGATCATGCAGTAGTAGGAAAACGTACCGGCCGCCGGGAACGTGTGCGTGAAGCTGAACGGCGGGGAGTGGTTTCCCGAGTTCCAGACGAAGTCTGGAGTGCAAAAGGTGCCGCTGCAGGAGCCCGAGGTCGTCGAGTGAAGCCCGTTCGACCAACTCCACTGGATCGTCTCGCCCGCGTTGATCGTGGTGATGTTCGTACCGCTGACCGAGTCCACGAACTGGCTCCCCCCCTGGCCGACGAAGACGATGTGGTTCGGATTCGGAGTCGCCGTGAGCGTCGGGGTGCGGGTCACCGTGCTCGTGACTGTGGGGGTGCGCGTGAAAGTCGCCGTTTGCGTGGAAGTCGCCGTGCGGGTGGGCGTCAACGTGATGGTGAAGGTCTGAGTGGGCGTGAAGGTCGTGGTCGGCGAGGGCGTGCGTGTAGAGGTCTGCGTACGCGTGAAGGTCTGAGTGCGCGTGGGCGTCTGGGTGATCGTGGGCGTTCGCGTGATGGTCGGGGTGAGGGTGATTGTGGGCGTGTTCGACGCAGTGAACGTGCGGCTCGGAGTGAACGTCGAGGTCCGCGTCGCCGTCGGGCCGGTCGGCGTCAGGGTCCGCGTGGCGGTGGGCGTGAACGTCGGACCGCCGGGCGTGAGCGTGCGGGTCGGGCTCGAGGTGCCTGTCGGCGTCGCTGGGTTCGTCGGAGTGAGCGTGGGGCCGCCTTGCGTGACAGTTCGCGTCGGCGTGCCCGTGGGGCCCGTCGGCGTCCGGGTGGGGGTTGCGGCGTCGGCCGCGTCGTTCGCCCCGACGACGAAGATCGGGTCCGAGGTCGCGTTGTCGATGACGGCGGCATAGGAGAAGAGCGGTTCGGTCGCCGAGACGACGATCACCGCGTTCTCGGTGGACACGGCGCCTGCGCCTGCCGCCTCGAAGACCGCGCTGACCTGGACGCCCGAATGGGCGGGCGCCGCGCGCGTCACCGGCGTCCCCAGGGCGATTCCGTCCTCGAAGATCGTGAATGTCACGGCGGCCGTGCGGTCCGCCGGGTTGAATACGCCCACGTTGGTCCGGAAACCGCCCGGAGTGCCGGTCGGGTCGTGCCGGATCGAGGTCAACACCGTCGTCGCGTGCGCGCGGGATCCGTGCATCGCGGGGATGAACATACCGACCGTCGGCGTGGGCTCGGTCGAAAAGAGACGGCTCGTGACCACGAGCTCCCGGGCCAGACCCTCGAACTCGAACTCGACGCCGCCGGCCGTGTCCGGCGCCTGGAACGCGGCGGCGACCATGTCGTCGAACGCCCGGGACTCCCGCGGGCCGAGCGTGAACTGGATCTGCGGCATCCCGACCGAGCAGGGCTGCGGAATGAAGCACCGGTAGGTGGCGATCACATCCAGGCTCGCGGTGTACGAGGTGTTGAACGCCCGCACATCCGAGTAGAACGGCGCTACGCCGACGATCGAAGCGGCCGCGGGCAGCGTGAGCACCTCCCCGCGGACCGGAAGGGCCGCGGCGACGAGACCGATGAGCAGAAGCGACCGAAGTTTCATGGCGGGCAGCCCAACGACGTCCCCTCGCGGATCATACGGTCCCGTCTCGCCGCGTTCAAATGAGAATCGGCAGTCGACGGTAAACTGTCGACCGCCGCCTTCTCCCGGGGAGGTTAGCTCAGCGGTAGAGCGCCTGCTTTACACGCAGGTGGTCGGGGGTTCGATCCCCTCACCTCCCACCAGGTCATCCTGCGGCTGCCTTCCAAGGCCGTGATGTTCCGTCCGGGGGCCATCGCGCCGCTCCACGGGATCACCTCCAAGACCCGGCTGTACCGCGTCGGCGATGCGCTGGCGCGACCGATTCTGCCCGCGCTGCGCGCGGCCTTTCCACAGTTCGTGACGACGGCCGAGCAGGTCGGGCGCGCGATGCTCCGAGTCGCGAAGCGCGGCTCCCCGAAGCCGATTCTCGAGACCCGGGACATCAACGCCCTCTGAGGGGTCGCCGTACCGAGGCGGTGTCAACGTATGATCCGCCGACTGAGATGGCACGCGCACGCGCCCGCGAAGTCGCCTCCACCGAAACGCAGCCGTACGACTTCCTGATCGTCGGAGGGGGACAGGCGGGGATCCCGCTCGCTCAGCATCTCGCGAAGGCCGGCCACCGCGTGGCCCTCGCGGAGCGCAAGCATCTCGGAGGTTCCTGCGTCAACTTCGGCTGCACGCCGACCAAGGCGGTGATCGCCTCGGCGCGCGTGGCCTTCCAGGCGCGGCGGGGAGCGGTCTTCGGCCTGCGGATTCCGACGGTCGAGGTGGACTTCCCGGCCGTCCTCGACCGCGCCCGCAGCATCCTGATGCAGTCGCGTGCGAGCCTGCGCCGGGGCCTCGAGAAGTCGGACAATCCGCGACTGCTCCGGGGTCACGCGCGTTTCACGGCCCGGAAAGGCTCCTGCTTCCATCTCAGCGTCGGAGACGAAAGCGTGCTCTCCCGGCAGGTCGTGCTCAACACGGGCACGAGGGCGCTTCTTCCCGAAGTCGAAGGGCTCGAGAACGTCGATTACCTGGAGGCGGGCAACTGGCTCGACCGGCGCGAGCTTCCCGAGCACCTCGTCTTCATCGGCGGCGGCTACATCGCGCTGGAGATGGGTCAGTTCTACCGGCGTATGGGAAGCGAGGTTACGGTCGTGGATCCCGCCGAGGCGATCCTGGACCACGAGGATCCGGACGTGGTCTTCCTTCTCCAGCGCCTGCTGGAGGCCGAGGGGCTCCAGTTTCGCCTCGGCTCGCGGGTCACCCGCGTCGCGGAGGGGCGCCGGGGAGTCACGGTCCACGTCGAGACGGACGGCCATCACGATGCGATCCGCGGCTCCCACCTGTTCGTCGCCGCGGGACGAAAGCCCAACACGGACGACCTGGGGCTGAAGAGAGTCGGAGTGAAAGTCCGCAAGGACGGGATCGTCGAGACGGACGAGCGGCTCGCGACGAGCGTGCCGGGCATCTGGGCGGCGGGCGACATCCGGGGCGGGCCGATGTTCACTCACACGTCGTGGGACGACTTCCGCATCCTCCAGTCGCAGTTGAGCGGGGACGGCTCCCGCACGACCCGGCGCGTGGTTCCCTACGCGGTCTACACCGATCCCGAGCTCGGGCGGGTCGGCGCGACAGAAAGCGAGGCCCGCGCGTCGGGCGCCCGGATCAAGATCGGCCGTTTCCAGATGCGCGACAACGGCAAGGCGCGCGAGCTTTCCGAGACCAACGGGTCGGTCAAAGTCGTCGTGGACGCCGCGACGGACCTGATTCTCGGCGCTGCCGTCCTGTCGACGGATGGGTCGGAGCTCGTCCATCTCTTCGTCACACTGATGAACGCGAAGGCCCCGTACTCCGTGCTGCGGGACTCGATCCACATTCACCCGACCCTGGCCGAAGGAGTTCAAAGCGCCGTTGCGTCGTTCGAGTGAGCCTCGCGTCGACCCCGTGGATGAGGAAGACCTGCTGCGGCTGCAGAGGGCGTCTTTCGGCTACTTCCTCCACGAGACCGACGCCGCGACCGGCCTGGTGCGGGACAGCACGCACGTCGGGTCTCCCGCCTCGATCGCGGCCATCGGCCTGGCGCTGACGGCATACGTCGTGGCTTGCGAGCGGGGGTTCATGAGTCGCGAGGAAGCGCGGACGCGCACGCTGGCGACGCTGCGGTTCCTGCGCAACAGTCCCCAGGGGCCTCAGCGCGACGCCGCGGGCCACAGGGGCTTCTACTACCACTTCCTCAGCATGGATTCGGGGCGCCGCGTCTGGAATTGCGAGCTCTCGACGATCGACACGGCCTTTCTGATCGCGGGCGCCCTCTGCGCGGGAGCCTACTTTGCGGGAGCGGACTCGGAGGAAGTCGAGATCCGGCGGATCGGCGAAGAGCTCTATCGGCGCGTCGACTGGGCATGGGCCACCGCGAAAGGCGGCACGATCACGCACGGCTGGACGCCCGAGAACGGATTTCTTCCGCACCGCTGGCGCGGCTACAGCGAAGCGATCCTGCTCTATCTGCTCGCGCTCGGTTCTCCGACCCACCCCATAGAGCCGCGGGGCTATGCGGCCTCGACGTCTTCGTACAAGTGGAAGAAGCTCTACGGCCTCGAGTTTCTCTACGCAGGGCCGCTCTTCGTGCATCAGCTCTCGCACGTCTGGGTCGACTTTCGCGGCATCCGCGACGCGTACATTCGCGCGCGCGGAATCGACTACTTCGAGAACAGCCGCCGCGCGACCCTCGCGCAGCAGCAGTACGCCATCCGCAATCCACACGGGTTCGCGGGCTACGGGGAGTTCTGCTGGGGAATCACGGCGAGCGAAGGGCCCGGACCGGCGACGAAAACGATCGGCGGGGTCAAACGCCGCTTCTTCGACTACGTCGCTCGCGCGATCCCCTACGGCCCCGACGACGGCACCCTTGCTCCCTGGGCCGTCGTCGCGTCTCTTCCCTTCGCTCCCGAGATCGTGGTCCCGACGATTCACTGGATCGACGAGATGGGCGTCGGGAAGAACGGCCCGTACGGCTTCCAGGCCACCTTCAATCCGACCTTCTCGCCGGGCACGGGCGACCCGTGCGGATGGATCTCCCCGAGAAACTTCGGACTGAACAATGGCCCGATCGTCGTGATGATCGAGAACTTTCGCTCGGGCCTGATTTGGGAAACTTTCAAGAAATGCCCCTTCCTAGTCCGCGGCCTGCGGCGCGCCGGCTTTCGCGGAGGATGGTTGGGGGCGGCGCGCGGCGCGAGCTAGCCGGGCGGATAGGTCGACACGCCCTCGAAAGATCCCGAAACCTCCCGGCAGCCCCGGTCGCCCCGGTAGAATCCCTCCGGCCACTCCATGACTCTCGCCGCCGGCACCCGTCTCGGTCCCTACGAGATCCTCGTGCCGATCGGCGAGGGCGGGATGGGGGAGGTCTACCGGGCGCGGGATAAGAAGCTCGATCGCGATGTCGCGATCAAGGTGCTTCCTGAGTCCGTGGCAGGCGATCCCGCGACGCTGGCGCGGTTCGAGCGCGAAGCGAAGGCGGTCGCGGCGCTGTCGCACCCGAACATCCTTGCCATCCACGACTTCGGAACGTACGGCGGCGTTTCCTACGCCGTCATGGAGCTTCTGGAAGGTGAGACGCTGCGGGAGAAGCTGCATGCGCCCATCGCCCAGAAGCAGGCCGTGGACTACGCGCTGCAGATCGCCAGGGGACTCTCCGCGGCTCACGAGAAGGGCGTGGTCCATCGGGACCTGAAGCCCGAGAACCTCTTCGTCATGAAGGACGGCCACCTCAAGATCCTCGACTTCGGCCTCGCGAAGAGAGTGGAGGCGGTCGCCCCCGGCGAGGAGACGAGCGCGCCGACGGGTTCCGGCCACACGGAGCCCGGGACGGTGATGGGGACGGTGGGCTACATGTCGCCCGAGCAGGTGCGAGGGCATTCCGTCGATCACCGCTCGGACATCTTCTCCTTCGGAGCGATCCTCTACGAGCTGCTCTCGGGCATGAGGGCGTTCAAGCGGGACACGGCCGTCGAGACGATGACGGCGATCCTGCGGGAGGAGCCGCCCGCCTTGGCCGGGAAGCCGGGCCTCCCGTCTGGTCTCGGCGCGATCGTGGCCCGCTGCCTGGAGAAGAGTCCGGAAGAGCGGTTCCAGTCGGCGCGGGACCTCGCCCTGGACCTGAAGGCGCTCGAGCGCGCGTCAGAGGCACCGGTACCGGTCGCCGCGCCGGTTCGTCGACGAAAAGTTGCCGTCCTCGGCGTCGCCGCCACTCTGCTTCTCCTGGCCCTCTCGGTCGGAATCTGGATGACGCATCGGAGCCGGCCGATCGCGCCGGGCAGAATTGACTCGATCGCGGTGCTACCCCTCGCCAACCTCTCGGGAGACCGCGAACAGGACTACTTCGCCGACGGCATGACCGAGGCCCTCATCACCGAGCTCGCCCAGATCCGTTCCCTGAAGGTGATTTCGCGAACCTCGGTCATGCGTTACAAGGGGGGGAAGAAGCCCCTGCCTGACATCGCCCGGGAGCTCGGCGTGAACGGCATCGTCGAGGGCTCTGTGCTGCGCGCGGGCAGCCGGGTGCGGATCACCGCGCAGCTCATCCACGCACCGACCGATCGGCACCTGTGGGCTCGGAGCTACGAACGGGATCTTCGGGATGTTCTGACGCTGCAAGGGGAGGTCGCGCAGGGGATCGCCCGGGAGATCGAGGCCGAGCTGACGCCCGGCGAGAAGAGGCAGTTGGCCAGCTCGCGACCGATCGATCCTTTGGCGCACGAGGAGTACCTGCGCGGGCGCTACCTCTGGAACACGCGCACCGAGGAAGGGCTGAAGAAATCCATCGAGCACTTCCGGCGGGCGATCGAGCTCGAGCCGGCCTGGGGACTCGCACACGCCGGCCTTGCCGATGCCTACCAGGTCATGGCGAACAATGGGATCCTGCCCGGCCGCGAAGCGTATCCGAAGTCGCGAGCGGTGGCACTCGAGGCGCTCGAGCTCGACCCTAACCTCGCCGAGGCACACGCCACGCTGTCGGCAGAGATGCGGGACTACGAGTGGGACTGGGTGGGCGCCGAGCGGGAGATCCAGCGCGCCCTCGAGCTCAACCCGAGCTATGCGAGCGCCCATCAGATTTACGCCTTCAATCTGATTTGCATGGGACGGCCGCGAGAGGCGGTGGCCGCGATCGAGCGCGCGCGCCGGCTCGATCCCCTCTCCCCGCGCATCAACACGAACGTCGGCGACATACACTTCTACGCGCGGGACTACGAGCGCGCGGCGGAGGCTTTTCGAAAGGCGGTGGACCTCGACCCGGTATCGGCCTTCGGAGGTCTCGCGGAGACCTACGTGGCCCAGGGGAGGCGCGCCGACGCGATCAATGCGACCGATGAGCTAGTGCGCCACGCGACCGGCGGAACCGGCCTCGCGAGACTCGCGGGGATCTATGCCGCAACGGGCCGGCAGGACGAGGCCCGGCGGCAAATCGCGCAGCTCGAGAATCCGGCCAGCCCGATCAACGTCCCGCCGACGTGGCTGGCGCTCGCCTATACCTCGCTGGGCGAGAAGGATCGGGCGATCGCCGTGCTCGAAAAGGGGTTTGCCGAGCGGAGCCTCTTCGCTCAACATCTCAAGGGGAATCCCGGCTTTGACCCGCTGCGCTCCGATCCGCGCTTCGCCGATCTCCTTCGCCGGATGGGGCTTCCGCCCGACGACCCGACCGACCGCGGGGAGCGGCGAAGAGACTAGAGCGCGGCGGGGAGGTCGGGAGCGGTCAGAGACAGCCTCCCGACGTTGCCGACGACCGACAGGGACAGCACCCCTCTCCGCGGTTGACCGTCACCGGCTCGGCGCCCAGATTGGCCAGGATCACGCAAATCTCGCCCCGATAGTCGCTGTCGATGGTCGTGGGACCGTTCAAGAGCGAGAGTCCTTTCTCGTAGCCGAGCCTGCTGCGCATCCGAACCTGCCCTTCGAAACCGGAAGCGATGACGAGGGCCACACCGGTGGGGATGAGCGCCCGGTCCCCCCGGGGCGATCGTGAGCTTCGTCTCGAGGGCCGCCCTCGGGTCGCACCCGGCGGAACTCAGGTGGCGTACCCGGGCAGTTCCAGCCCTTCGCCGTGCGGGAACACCTAGATCGAGACGACGATCTCCACGGTTCGGCCCTTTTGTCACGCCCCGGGTGTCGGCGGCGGTATCCTCCCCGAAACCGTGACTCTCACTCCCGGAATGCGGCTCGGTCCCTACGAGATCCTCGCGCCGATCGGCGCGGGCGGGATGGGAGAGGTCTACCGGGCGCGAGATAGGAAGCTAGACCGGGACGTTGCGATCAAGGTGCTTCCCGAATCCGTCGCCTCCGATCCGGACGCGCTGGCGCGGTTCGAGCGGGAGGCCAAGGCCGTTGCGGCGCTCTCGCACCCCAACATTCTCTCGATCTTCGACTTCGGGACACAGGGTGGCGTCGCCTATGCCGTCATGGAGCTGCTCGAGGGCGAGACGCTGCGGGAGAAGCTGGTCTCGGGGAGAATCCCGCAGAAGCAGGCCGTCGCCTATGCACTCGAGATTGCGAGAGGCCTCTCTGCGGCTCACGAGAAAGGGGTCGTCCACCGCGACCTGAAGCCGGAGAACCTCTTCGTGACCGGGCAGGGGCATCTGAAAATCCTCGACTTCGGCCTGGCGAAGAGAGCCGATGCGTCGGCCGCCGGGGAGGAGACGAGCGCGCCGACCGGTTCCGCTCGCACCGAGCCCGGACGGGTGATGGGGACCGTTGGCTACATGTCCCCCGAGCAGGTGCGGGGCATCCCCGTCGACCACCGCTCGGACATCTTCTCGTTCGGGGCGATCCTGTACGAGCTGCTCTCGGGCGACAAGGCCTTCAAGAAGAACACGGTGAGCGACACGATCGCGGCGATCCTGAAGGAGGAGCCGCCGGAGCTGTCGTCTTCGGGCCGAAACATCCCGGCCTCTCTCGACCGTGTCGTGCGGCACTGCCTGGAGAAGAATCGGGACCGGCGCTTTCAGTCGGCGCGGGACATCGAGTTTGCCCTGGAGGAGACCTCCGCCCCGACGGCCACGAGCGCGGAGGGGCATGCGGCGCCACCCGCCGGAAAGCGCAAGGTCTGGATCGCCGCCGCGGCGATCGTCGTTCTCGCCGTCGCGGGCCTCTTCCTGATGCGCCGGCCTCCGAAGGCCGCGACCGAGGCCGCGGGTATCAAGCGCGTGGCTGTGCTGCCCTTCGAGAACCTGGGATTGCCCGAGGACGACTACTTCGCCGACGGGATCGCGGATGAAGTGCGTGGCAAGCTGACCTCTTTGCCGAGTGTGCAGGTAATCGCCCGGGCCAGCTCCACGCCCTATAAGAAGACGACGAAGACACCGGCACAGATCGCGCAGGAGCTGGGCGTCAAATACCTCCTCACGGCGACCGTGCGCTGGCAGAAGAGCGGAGGCGCGAGTCGCGTCCAGGTCAGCCCCGAGCTGATCGAAGTGTCGGGATCCGGCGCGCCGACTTCCAAGTGGCAGCAGCCCTTTGACGCGGCGCTCACCGACGTCTTCCAGGTGCAGTCGGACATCGCCTCACGCGTGGCGCAGGCTCTGGGCGTCGCGCTCGGGGCGGGCGAGGAGAAGCGGCTATCCGAGAAGCCGACGCGAAACCTCGCGGCCTACGACGCCTTTCTGAAGGGGGAGGAGGCCTCGAAGAGCATGAGCGTCCTCGACCCGCCCAGCATTCGAAGGGGGCTCGGCTTCTACGAGCAGGCCGTGGCGCTGGATCCCGGATTCGCGCAGGCGTGGGGGCGAGTTTCTCAGGGCAATTCGATGCTGTATTTGCTGAGCACGCCCACGCCGACTCTTGCAGAAGGTGCGCGGAAAGGGGCCGAGAAAGCGGTGGCGCTCGCTCCGGACCGCCCGGAGGGCTATCTGGCACTTGGCGACTATCAGCTCCACGTCACTCGCGACTTCGACGGCGCGCTCGAGCATTACGCCACGGGACAGCGCCTCGCACCCGGCAACCCGGACTTTCTGACGGCGACCGCTCTGACGGAGGTGCGTCTCGGCCGCTGGGAGGCGGCGGTCGGGCACTTCCGGCAGGCCGAGCGCCTCGATCCCCGGTCGGTTTCTGCGAAACAGTGGCTGGCGGACACGCTCCTCCATATGCGGCGCCTCGCCGAGGCTCGCGAAACGGTCGACGCGGGGCTGGCCCTCGCGCCCACCAACCTTTGGCTGATCGAGTGCAAGGCCATGACGTTCCTCGCGCAGGGGGACCTGGCCGGGGCCCGCGCCGTGCTCAGGGCCGCGGCGAACCAGGTCGAGCCGACGGCGCTGGTGGCCTACGTCGGGACCTACCAGGATCTGGTGTGGGTCCTCGACGACCAGCAGCGGGATCTCCTCCTTCGACTCACGCCGAGCGCGTTCGACGACAACAGAGCCATCTGGGGCATGACCCTGACCCAGGCCGCCGCCCTGATGAGCGACGCGGCGAGCGTACGGACGTACGCGGAGGAGGCGACAAGGGCTTTCGAGGAGCAGCTTCGCGAGGCACCCGGCGACGCTCAGCTCCACGTCCTCCTCGGTCTCGCGCTGGCCTACGGCGGCCGGAAGGAGGAGGCCATCCGGGAGGGCGAACACGCCATGGCGCTCACGCCTCAGACGAAGGATGCGCACAGCGCGCCCTACCATCAGCACCAGCTCGCCCGGATCTACATGCTCGTCAACGAGCCGGAGAAGGCGCTGGACCTGCTCGAGCCGCTCCTGAAGATCCCGTACTTGCTCTCGCCGGGCTGGCTCGCGATCGATCCCAACTTCGATCCGCTGCGCAAGAACCCGCGATTCCAGAAGCTCGTCTCGGGCGCAAAGTGACGTTTCCGGAATCGTTTCTTCTCGGATAAAATCACCCCGGTGTCCCTGGCGTCCTTCCACCCCGCTGTCCGAAACTGGTTCGAGTCTCGCTTCGGCGAGCCTACGGAGCCGCAGCGAGACGGCTGGCCGGCCATCCGGGAGGGCCGCCACACGCTGATCGCGGCGCCGACGGGGTCTGGGAAGACCCTGGCCGCCTTTCTCTCCGCGATCGACTCTCTCTTCAGCGGCGGGGACCTTCCGGACGAGACCCGGATCCTCTACGTGTCTCCGCTCCGCGCTCTCTCCAACGACGTCCAGAAGAACCTGCAGATCCCGCTCTCCGAGATCCGCGCGGCCGACCCCTCGCTCCCCGAGGTCCGGGTGCTCGTCCGGACGGGCGACACGCCTCCGTCCGAGCGCACGGCGATGGCGCGCCGGCCGCCGCACATCCTGGTGACGACGCCGGAGTCCCTCTACCTGCTCCTGACGAGCGCAGGGGGGAGGGGCATGATGCGGACGGTCAAGACGGTGATCGTGGACGAGATCCACGCGCTCGCCCGCGACAAGCGGGGCAGCCACCTGGCGCTCTCGCTCGAGCGTCTCGAGGCGCTGACCGGCCAGCCGGTGCAGCGCATCGGCCTTTCGGCCACGCAGAAGCCGCTGGAGCGCACCGGGCGCTTCCTCGTCGGGGAAGGCCGGGAGTGCACGCTCGTGGACGCGGGCACCTTCCGCGCTCTCGACGTGAAGATCGAGGTCCCGCCGTCACCGCTCTCGCACGTCTGCTCGCACGAGCAGTGGGAGGAGATCTACCTCCGGATCGCGGAGCTCGTCCGGGAGCACCGCACCACGCTGGTCTTCGTCAACACGCGAAAGATGGCCGAGCGGATAGCGGGGCACTTGACCAAGCTCCTGGGCGAGGAGGCGGTGACGAGCCACCACGGCAGCCTTTCCCGCGAGAGGCGGCTGGACGCCGAAGAGCGCCTGAAGGCGGGGAGGTTGCGGGCACTCGTCGCGACGGCCTCCCTCGAGCTCGGGATCGACATCGGCGACGTGGATCTCGCGATCCAGGTGGGCGCGACACGCTCGATCGCGACCTTCCTCCAGCGCGTCGGCCGCGCGGGCCACGCCGTCAGGCGGGTTCCCAAGGGAAGGCTCTTCCCGCTGACTCTCGACGATCTCGTCGAGGGCGCGGCCCTCCTGCGCTGCGTGCGCGGCGCGATCCTCGATCGAACGCCCGAGCCGGCGCGGCCGCTCGACATCCTGGCGCAGCAGATCGTGGCCGCCTGCGTGGCACAGGACTGGGAGGAAAGCGCTCTCTTCGATTTGATGCGGCGGGCCTCGCCCTACCGCGAGCTCCGGCGCGAGGAATTCGACGAAGTCGTCGCGCTGCACGCCGGCGGCCGCGGAGCGCTCCTGCATCGCGACGGCGTGAACGGGCGGCTCATGGCGACCAAGCGCGCCCGGCTGGCGGCCATTCTGTCCGGCGGCGCGATTCCGGACACGGCGGACTACCAGGTGCGCCTCGAGCCCGAGGGCACGGTCGTCGGAACGGTCAACGAGGACTGGGCGATCGAGTCCAACGGCGGCGACATCTTCCAGCTCGGCAACGCCTCCTGGCGGATCATCCGCGTCGAGCCCGGCGTGGTGCGGGTCGCCGACGCGAAGGGGCAGCCTCCGACGATTCCTTTCTGGCTTGGCGAGGGTCCGGGCCGGACGCGCGAGCTTTCGGCCGAGATCGGCGCCCTGCGGGAGGGGTGCGCGGACGCGGTCGACGGGGGGGCGGCGCATACGCTCCAGGAAAGCTGCGCCGGCGGGCTGCCGGAAGGCGGGGCGGTCCAGATCGCGGACTACGTCGAGTCGGGCCGGAGCTCGCTCGGCGGCGTGCCGACCCACCGCCGCGTCATCCTGGAGCGCTTCTTCGACGAGAGCGGAGGGATGCAGCTCGTCGTTCATGCCCCGTTCGGCTCCAAGATCAACCGCGCCTGGGGCCTGGCGCTGCGCAAGCGGTTCTGCGTCGGCTTCGGATTCGAGCTGCAGGCGGCGGCCAACGAGGAGTCCATCGTTCTCTCCCTCGGGACGCAACACAGCTTCCCGCTCGAGGAGGTCTTCGACTACCTGGATCCCGCGACAGCCCGCGACGTCCTGATCCAGGCCGTTCTCGCGACGCCCCTCTTCGAGACGCGGTGGCGCTGGAACGCGCAGCGCTCGCTCATCCTCGAGCGGTGGCGCGGCGGAAAGAAGGTGCCGGCGCCCCTGCTCCGGATGCGGGCCAACGATCTCCTGGCGGGCGCCTTTCCGCAGGTTCTCGCCTGCCCGGAAACGCTTTCCGGCGGGCCGATCGAAGTCCCGATGGACCACCCGATCATCCGTCAGACCATCGAGGATTGCCTCTTGGAGGCGATGGACGTGGACGGCTTCCTCGAGGTGCTGCGCGGCCTGAAGGACGGGAGCATCGAGAAGGTCGCGGTGGACACTCTCGAGCCCTCCGCGTTCGCGCGCGGCATCCTCTCCTCCCAGCCCTATACGTTCCTGGACGACGCGCCGCTCGAGGAGCGGCGGACCCAGGCCGTGTTCTCGCGCCGAGTGCTCGACGTGAAGGACGCAGACGGAGTCGGTGCGCTCGACACTGCCGCGATCGATCGCGTGAAGGAAGAAGCCTGGCCCCAGCCCTCGGACGCCGAGGAGGTCCACGAAGCGCTCCTCTGGATGGGCTACGTCACCTCCGAGGAGGCGCGGCCGTGGCAGCCGTGGATCGACGCTCTGGCCGCCGACCGCCGCGTCGTGCGGGAAGGCGACCGCTGGTTCGCGGCGGAGGCCTCGCGCGACCCAAAGACCGTCCTGCGCGGAAGGCTCGAGGCGCTCGGCCCCGTCTTTGCCGAGGGCGCCGACGAGGTACACCTGCGGGAGCTCGAAACCGAGGGCGCGGTGCTGCGCACGCGGATCGGCGGCCGGACGGCCTGGTGCGCGCGGCGGCTTCTCGCCCGCATCCAGCGGTACACGCTCGACCGGCTGCGCCGCGAGATCGAGCCGGTGACGGCCGCGCAATTCCTCCGCTTTCTGGCCTGCTGGCAGCACGTCGACCCCGACCATCGGCTGGAGGGTCCGCGAGGGGTCGCCGCCGTCGTCGAGCAGCTCGCGGGCTTCGAGGTTCCGGCCGCGGCGTGGGAGGCAAGCGTTCTTCCGGCGCGCGTTCGCGGTTACAAGCGGGACTGGCTGGACCAACTGACTCTTTCCGGGGAAGCCGTCTGGGGACGCCTCTGGGGCGCGGGAGCCTCGGCGATCCGCCGGGCGCCGATCGCCTTGCTGCCTCGCGAGGACCTCGAGCGGTGGCGTTCTCTGGCGCTCCCGGACGAGGCGCGCCCGCTCTCCGCGACGGCGGAGGCGGTGCATGCAGCCCTCCTCGCGCGGGGAGCGATGTTCTTCCAGGAAATCGTACGAGAAACGAAGCTCTTGAACGTGGAGGCCGAGACAGGGCTGGCCGACCTGATCGCGCTCGGCCGCGCCACCTGCGACTCTTTCGGCGGCCTGCGCTGGCTGATCGTGCCCGCCTCGCGGCGTCGGGTCACGGGTCTGACGGCGGGGCGTTGGAGCCTTTTCCGGCAGGCCGGTGCTCCCGCATCCTTGGGAACCGACGCTGAGTTTCTCGCCCGCAGGCTCCTCGCGCGCACCGGCGTGGTCTTCCGCAAGACGCTGGCGCGCGAGAAGCAGCCCGTGCCCTGGCGCGAGATCGCCCGCGCGCTGCGCACCCTCGAGGCGCGCGGCGAGGTCCGCGGCGGCCGCTTCGTGGCTAGCTTCGACGGCGAGCAGTACGCGCTGCCCGACGCGGTCGCGCTTCTGCGCGCGGTGCGTAAACGCGCCGCGCCGCCGGAGGACTCCGCAGTCCTGACCGTCTCGGCCGCCGACCCGCTGAACTTCCGGGGCATCCTGACGCCCGACGAGCGCGTGGCTTCGACGACCCACCAGCAGGTTCGGGTGGCATAGCCGGTTTCAGCCTCCGACCAGCGCCTCCACGCTCTCCCGAAAGACGTCTGTGTGCTTGTCGATGTCGGCCTCCGTCGTCGCGGGCGCGATCAGGGCCATGTTGTGAAACGGTGTCATCAGGATGCCGCGATTCAGCGCCGCCAGGTGCATGTAGCGATCGAGGTCCGGATCGATGGAAGCGGCGGCTTCGGAGCCGTTCTCGGGCGGCGCCTGGCGGAACCCGTACTCGGCCCGGCAGCCGAGCTGCGTGACGTGCCAGGGGAGGCGATGCTCCGCGATCACGCTCTCGACGCCGTCGACGAAACCCCGCGCGAGCGGAATCGTCCGCGCGTACGCCTCGTCCGTCAGCACGTGTTCGAGCGTCGCCCGCATCGCGGCGAGCGACAGGGCGTTGCCGGCCAGCGTGCCGCCGATGCCGCCCGTGTCCGCCTCGTCGGTGCGGGTGGAGGTGGCGATGCGGTCGGCGACCTCGGAGGTCAGGCCATAAGCGGCCGCCGGAATACCGCCGCCGATCGGCTTCCCAATCGTCAGCATGTCCGGCGCGAGGCTGTGCGCGCGGGTGTACCCGCCCGGCCCGGCCGAGATCGTGTGAGTCTCGTCGAGGATCAGGAGTGTGCCGGCGCGGCGGGTGAGGTCGCGCAATGCCTCGTGGAAGCCGGTCTGCGGGTGGATGATCCCGATGTTGGTCATCGCGGGCTCCGCGAGGACGCAGGCGACATCTCCCGGAGCCAGGGCCGCCTCGAGGGCAGGGACGTCGTTGAACTCGACGACGCGCGTGGTCTTCGCCGGATCGATCGGCGGACCCAGGTTGCCCGGACGGGCGCCGGCGCGGCCGTCCCGCAGCGTGACGAAGGTCTCGTCGACGGTGCCGTGGTAACACCAGTGAAAGACCAGGACGAACGGACGCCTCGTGACGTGGCGCGCCAGGCGGATGGCGAAGCGGTTGGCGTCGGTCGCGGTAAGCGCGGTTTGCCAGAACGGGAGGCCGAAACGCCGAGCGAGCTCCTCGCCCACGAAGATCGCATCCTCGGTCGGGAGCATGAACGTGACCCCCCGCCGCGCGCGGTGGATCACGGCCTCGACGGTCGCCTCGGGAGCGTGACCGGTCATCGCGCCGGTGTCGCCCAGGCACAGGTCGAGATAGCGATGGTCGTCCACGTCGGTGAAGTGGGCGCCCGCGGCGCTCTCCACGAAGAGCGGGAAACTGCCGGCCCACCGCACCATCCAGTTCATGGGGACGCCGCCCAGCAGACTCTTTTGCGCGCGCTCGAAGAGCTCCCGCGAGCGGGGATGCTCGGCCGCGAACCGCTTCTCCTCTCGTTCGAGGAGGCCCCTTAGCCGCGAGCGATCGAGATTCACCGTGTCCGGGGTCATGGCGGGATGTTAGTGGAACATGGGTGGCGCCCCGCCGGGCCGGAAGCCGCAAGAAGCTCCTGACCCACCGGATTCTGCTGCGGCTCAACGCCGAGCCCCAGAGAGTGCTGTTTCCCAAGGCCAACATGCGTTAGGGAAGCTGTCGCTCGAAGGGCTGACAGCCGTCACTTCCTCATGTATCATGCGCCGTTCCTACGCGGGGTCGTAGTTCAGCTGGCTAGAACGCCGGCCTGTCACGCCGGAGGTCGCGGGTTCGAGTCCCGTCGGCCCCGCCATCTACATGCAGCATTCGCGTAAACGACCAATGGCGAATCATCTTTCGATGGAATGATGGCTTTGTTCAGGATGTCCAGCTAACTGACTATCACTGACACGATCAAGCAATGGAGAAACCAGATGTTGCCGACGAATCGAAGTCCGACCCATCCCGGTGAGATGCTCGTTGAGGAGTTCCTGAACCCCATGGGCATCACGCAGTCGCGGCTCGCGGCTCACCTCGGGGTTCCAATCCAGCGAGTCAACGAGATTGTCAACGGCAAGCGGGGCGTCACACCCGACACGGCACTTCTGCTTTCAGCGGCACTCGGGACGAGCGCGGAGTTCTGGGTCAACCTCCAGACAGCGCATGATCTGGCAGAGGCTCGATTGAGCACGGGTCGCCTTCCAAAGGCTCTCGTCATCTCGAAGCGTCTTGCGGCCACGCACAGAAAGGCAAAATAGGACCGAACGAGGCAAGACGAGCGCGGTTGGCATTGCATGCGATTCAACACGGACAGAAGCATCGCCCAGCCGAAGCCGAGCATTCTGAGTTGCTTTGAGTTAGCTCGGAAGCCTCCGGGTTCGAGTCCCGTCGGCCCCGCCAATCCTGGTTCGCCCAGGCAGGGGTTCGAAACCGCGCCAAGCGATTCCGCGCCGATGGAGCTACTCAAACGGTCCTGGTGCCCGTCGATCGATCGCCCCTACGGTCCGTAGAGCAGGAGCCCGAAAGTCTTCGTGAGGAAGACGGCCATCTGGCCGCGATTGTTGGGGGTGTTGGGGCAGTAGTTGCCGCCGCCGCATCCGCCCGTGACACCTTCGTTGAAGAGCTGCTCGATCCAGTCGACGGCGAAGGCCGGGGCAGGCGTGCATTCGACATCGGCAAAAATGCCCGTGCAAGGGGGCGGCGCGTACGCGGAACCATGCTTCGACTTGAGGAGGAACACCGCCATCTGCGCCCGCGTGACGGGGTTGGCCGGGCAGTAGTTGCCGCCGCCGCACCCGCCCGTGATCCCTTCGAGGAAGAGCTCCTCTATCCAATCCGCGAACTGGGACGGACAGAGTACGTCGGGGAAGGCGCCGGTACAGGGTGGCGGGACGAAGCCCGAGCCGTGGGCGGCCTTGAGCAGGAAGACGGCCATCTGGGCTCGGGTGACGGGGTTGCCGGGACAGTAGTTGCCGCCGCCGCAGCCTCCCGTGATGCCGTTATGGAAAATATTCTCGATGAATGCGTAGAAGAGGTGCGAGGTCGGCACGTCGGGAAACGAGTCACCCACGTGCAGCGTCCAGTCCTTGTCGAGGGGCCCACCGGTGAAATCGAGGCTCTCCGTGAAGCTCGCGTCCCAGTGCTGCACCGGACGCGTGCCCGATACGGTCATCTCGTAGCAGTTCTGCGTTGCCGAGTAGCAATCGTCGGTTGCGGCGGAACTGAGGGTGCCGTAGTCGGCGGAGCCGTCGTCGATCGTGTAGGTCGGTCCGGCCGGGCCGGTCAAGTTGGAGGCCGTGCCCGTGACGGCGAGGTCCGGGTAGAACTCGTTCTGCCAGGCCGGCGCGACGAGAACGGTCTCCCCGGGCTCCAGGACGCCGTTCACGTTCGATCCCGCGCCCGCGTCGTGGGCATCGACGCTCATCGGCTTCGGAGAGACCTTGCAGACGCCGCCGCCGTTCGCGTCGAATATGGCCTGGATCTCCGCAGCCGACAGGGCTCGGTCGAAGACCTGGACCTCGTCGATGAGGCCATCGACGAGACCGCCGGTGACGATATTCCTTCCGATCTGGGCGTCGGCAGCGATCGGATCGATCGATCCGGAAAGCGCGACGTTTGCGACCTCCCCCCCGTTGAAGTAGAGCCTGGCCGTGGTGCCATCGTATGTCCCGGCGACATGGGTCCACGTATCGAGCGGCAGGGCCCCGGCCGAAACGACACTCGCGGCGGATCCCCCGGCAATGACGTTCCAGAGGACAGTGCCGTCGCCGGTGAACCGCTGCTCCAGCGTAACGCCGACGTTGTTGGCGCCCGGCCTCCAGTTGAAGATGGATGCGGTTCCCTGTATCGATGCAGGATTCACCCACGCCGCAACAGTGATGTTCGCCGGGCTCGGGTTCGAGGCGTACGGGATATCGACGTAGCCGGTTAGGGGTGTGGGGAAGCTGAAGGCCTGGTCGACCTCGCCCGCCGCGAAGGTCGCGGCCCCCTGGAGCGTACCGTCGTTTCCGCCGACGATGTCGTTGGTGTTTCCGTCGCCCGGCCACCAGCCCACGAGACCCGAGGGCGCACCGACACAGGGAGTCGAGGGAAGGGCGAAACCCCGCACGACGATCACGCGGTTCGTGCCTCCGAAGGTCGAGAAGAGAAAGTCTCCCGTCAGCGGATCAATGACCGCTCCTTCGGCCCCGGTCAACCCGCCGATGAACAACGCACGGGTCGCCGGGTTCGGGTTTCCGTTGGCGTCGAACTGGTAGATGCTGACGACACCGTTGCCATACTCCGAGACGAGCATGCTGCTGGCCGGAAAGACCGGCGAGCCGACGGGAACATAGATGAACCCCTCGGGGCCTCCCTGGATCGTCGTGTTCAGGGTCGCCGACGTGATGTTGTATGTCCCCGCGCCGTCCGGCGCATAGCTCGCCGTATACCAGTCGGCCGTGTTGTAGGAGACGATTTTCAACTGACCCGCGCCGGGGAACCCCGGCGGCACGAAGTTCAGCGCTCCCACAGAAGAGCTCACGCCGAGAGGCGTCAGGTCGATGATCTTGTCCGTGATCGCGCTCCCCGGCTCCACCTGACCGACCTGGTTGACGGGATATCGCGTGTAGAAGAGAACGCCCCCGGGCCCGAACACGACACCGCCGTCGTTGTACTGCCCGTCCGAGAAGAATGCCGCCGTTCCGCTGAACCCCGTAATCTGACTCTGCGCATTGCGCACGACGCCGATCGAGTAGAGCGCGCCCGCAGCGTTGTTCGCGGACCCCCCGATGACGATCACGTTCGGGTTCCCCAGCAGGAAGTCCAGACCACCGTAAGGCGTGGGCAGTCCCGGCACCGAGCCGAGATCGGTGAGTGTGTAGACCGTGTCGTACGGAGGTTGGATCGTCTGTCCGCTCGCGGGCGTTCCCGACGCCAGGAAGAACGTCGCCGCCAAACAGAACGCAGTCGCCAGGAGACCGGGAACGGAGTTCCGATCGAGTCTCAGCATGGGCGTCCTCCCCCGCCCGCATCATATGTCGCCTGGGGTCCACGGGCGGGCTCGGGAATGCGGAGTGGCGGGGCCGACGGGACTCGAACCCGAAGACTCCCGGGCTAACTGGACGCAGCTCAGGGTCGATGCAGTGGAGCCCTCATTCCATCATCGGACCCTCAACCGGCTCCAGCCCAGGGATCGTAAAATGGATTCAAAGGAGGGGCGATGCGCGTACGTAATTTCTTGCTATTCGCCTAGCCCCGACCGCGACCCCGATTCCCGGGGGGGCCCCCGGTTGATGTGCGACCCTTTCGTCTCCCATGCTGGCCATGCTCGGCCTTGTGCTGGCGGCCACAGCGCTGCTCCTCATGCGACGTCTCTAGCGAGCCTGACCCGGCGGCGATAGACTTCGCCGCCGATGAGTTCCGGTCTGGTCAAGAGCACGCGACGCTGGAGCGACGCGGTCTTCCGAGAGAGCTTCATCCTGGAGCACGGGGAAGCTGGTCGCAGCGGCTCTGAGGCGCTGGCTCGATTCCAGAGCCTGAGCCAGGCGCCCGCAGCACCCGGTGGTCGCCGGGCATTCCCTCCCCGGCAAGCGCGAGTCCGAGCGTCCGGCCTCCGGCGGCAACCGCCAGCACTCGCACGCCGCGCGCCGTCCGGTCGAGCCGCGGCAGCGGCGCCCCCGGTTCGACGGGAAAGAGTGCCATGACCGCGGGATGGCCGGTTCTCGAGACCTGCCGGCTCGCGCGGACGAGCGCCGCGAGATCCTCGGCCGGAGCTTGCGGCGGGACGAGGAGGAGCGTGTCCCGAAATTCGGAGACCCCGCGATGCTCTTTCATGATCGGCTGCGCTGCGTAGCGGAGTGCGTACACTCCCGGGGCGATCCTCTGTCCTCGGTAGTCGGTCCAGGGCTCCTCGAGCTCGATCACTCCCACGAGCGCGCCGGAAGCGATGCGATAGCTCAGGCCCCGGGTCGCCAGCGGAGACTGAGGCTCGCTCGGTTCGACGGGGGACGGGACGCGTCCGGCGAACCAGAGGCTTGCGACCGCTCGCCCTTCTCGCGCGACTCGCACACTCCGTCCCTCGAGGCTTTCCCGCATGGACGGCGGCACTCGGGGCGGGGGAGCGCGCTGCTCGACCCGGACGCTCTCCGTCTCCTGGCCCGCGGCGAGGGGGGCGGCCAGCGCCAGGACGATCCGAAGAGCCGCGGCGCCGCGAGCGAGGGCCTCACGCATACAGGTGGGCGACCTGATCGCCATAGCCATTGTAGGGCGTCGTCTTTCGCACGTCGCCCGTGTCGAGCAGCGTTTCCTCCTCCTGGCCGGGGCTCGAGGGATCCACGTTCGACTCGAAGGAGTATCGCTGCGGCGAGAGGTCGTTCCAGAACGTGCCGGGGCGCTCCCGCGTCAGCTGGAAGGCGACGATCGACTTGATGCCCTTGAGCCCGTACTTCCAGGGCAGGATCAGGCGCAGGGGAGCGCCGTGCTGGTTGGGGAGCGGGTGGCCGTACACGCCCGTGGCGAGAAACGCGAGCTCGTTGCCCGCCTCTTCCAGCGAGATCGCCTCGTAGTAGGGGAAGACGCGGCGCGTCTCGTACCAGCCGGGCATCGCGTCCGGGCGGGCGGCCGTCACCATGCGGACGTAGCGCGCCTGCGCGAGTGGGCGAACGAGGTCGAGGAAGCGCTGGAAGGGAAACCCTGACCAGGGCACCGCCATCGCCCAGGTCTCGACGCATCGAAAACGATACAGGCGCTCCTCGACCCCCATCTTGCGGATCAGCTCGTCAACGTCGAACTGGAGCGGGTTCTCGACCGCGCCGCCCACGTGGATGCGCCAGGGTCGGGAGGGAAACCCGGCGGCCAGCTTCCAGACGCCGTCGCGCGCCGTCGTGAACTCGTCGAACACATTATGGCGGGAGGCGATGGACTCGGGGGTCGTCGCCTGCTCGATCGTGTAACGGCCGTTGCGGCGGGCGGGGTAGAGGTCGGCGGTCAGGATCTTCCCCGCCTTCGACCGTCCAGGCGTCGGTTTTGGGCTCGAGGCGTTGGCGGCCGCCGAGAGGCCGGCACCGAGCGACGCGAGACCGAGATTCCGGAGGAGCCGGCGGCGGTCCAGAAAGAGACCCTCGGGTGTGGCACGGCGTTCGGGCAGGGCCCAGCGGGGAGGAATTCGGATCAGCATGGGATCTCCTCAGAAATAGTTGTTCTACGCAACTAATTGGACCGATCGCGGGTTGGAACGGAATGAGACTCATTTCAGGAGGGGGGCGAACAACCCGCCGCGGCGCAGGCGCGCTCAGCGGCGGTGATGCGGTGGAGCAGAGTCGCGGCCGCGGCGCGGACTTCCGACGGGAACTCGGCGAGCAGCTCGCGGTGCATTCCCCGGCCGCCCGATCGAATGCGCTCGTACAGGCGCTCTCCCGAGGGTGTGGCTCGGAGCTCGAGGGCGCGGCCATCCTGAGGGTTTTCACGCCGTCGAGCCATCTTCTTGCGAACGAGGCCGGCGAGCGCGCGGCTGGCGGTGCTTTTGTCGAGGTGAAGCGCGGCGGCGACGGCGGTCACCGTGGTCGGCCCGCGGCGCACGAGGGCTTCGAGGGCGTAGCACTCCGTCAGCGTGATTCCGTAGGAGCAGGTCTGCCGCGGGTCCTGGAGCTGGTAGATGCGGGCAAGCGCCTCCAGCGCCTCGGAGAACGCCTCCGCCTCGGCCGGAAGGGTCGCGTCGTGCGCAGGCAGGAATCCGGGGGACGGGCCGCCTTCCACTCCAGGATGTAGTTGCATAGCACAACTATATGAGAACCGTCCGGCGGACGCAAGTTTCCGGGCGCGAGCCCGGGGCGGCTTTTCGGAATGCGGGAAGCCCCCTCATCCGTTAGCCTTCCGGCAGGAGGTCAGACATGAAGAAAGCTCTGTTTCTGGGGATGTGCGGCCTGGCGGCCGCTCTTTCGGCCTCCGCGGCCGAAATTCACGGCACGTTGAGCGAGAACGGCAAGCCGCTGCCTCAGGGGGTCGCGTTGAAGCTCGAATGCGGGACGGCCTCGGCCGCGGCGAAGACCGACGAGTTCGGTTCCTACAGCCTGAAAATCGCGGCGACCGGCGAGTGCCGGCTGTCGGTCGATTACAAGGGCTCGAGCCCGTCCCTGAAGGTCACGCTCTACGAGAAGCCCGGGCGCTACGACCTCGCCGTCAGGGACGAATCGGGCAAGCTGACGCTCGCCCGGAAGTGATGGTCGATCGAAACGTCGACGACCGGCCCGGGCGGGACCGGTGGGACAAGGCGGGCATCGTCCTCCAGCCCGTGGGCGGATTGCTCACGGCCCTGGCGGTTGCCGTCCTTGGTTTCTGGACCTCGAGCTACCTCCGCGACCGCGAGGCCCGCGAGGCCGTTCTGCGCGAGCGCATGCAGACGGGAGAGACGAACGCGCGGCTCTACTCGGAGCTGATCAGCAAGCGCGAGGAATCCGAGAGCGCGCTGCGCAAGGACATGTTCACCTCGATCATCAACTCGTTTCTCGGCGGCGGCGCGGGCAACCTCGAGCAGAAGGTCCTGAACCTGGAGCTGCTCGTCTACAACTTCCACGAGTCGCTGAACCTGAAGCCCCTGTTCCTCCACCTCGCGCGGCAGGTCCGCGACAACCCCCTCCGGTCCGAGTACCTCGCCCGCTTGAATCGCGTTGCCGAGGAGGTCACCCAGAAGCAGATGCTCGTGATCGAGGAGGGCGGGGCGACGTTCGACGCGTCGGTGGACGGAAAGTCGCTGTCCTTCCTGGCGCCCGACGGGGAGTCCCGGGTTCCCTTCGTCGCGCGAGACCTCGTCGTGGACGGCATCCGACGCAACCTCAAGCTCGAGGTCCTGGGCATGGACTCTGCCCACGAGCAGGTCCAGCTGCGCGTGACCGTCCGCACGGCGGAGCCGAGCGGGTCCGAGACCATCTCCACCGAGTTTTGGCTGGGCCACTTCGACTTCCCGATGATCGACAACACCCGGCTGCCGCATGACCAGCGCCTCGCCGTCGTTCTGAACAACTTCGACGCGGCGAGCGAAGCGGCCGACGTCACGGTGGCGTACTTCCCCGGCAAGTACGCCGGCCTGCGCGAGAAGCCGTACTACGACGAAGTCCTCGCCAAGCTCCTGGCGGCGAACCGCAACGTGGCGAACGCGGTCGACGGGCCCCCGCCTCGCTGAGCGCCGTGCCGGCCTACGGCACCACCTGGATGATGCCGACCATGTTGTCGTGCTCGACGCCGCAGAAGGTCGTGCAGTTGAAGGCGAACATGCCCGGGTTCATGGGCGTGATCGTCTGCAGGGCCAGCGCCCCGCCCGGGGGCAGCGCGCCGCCCTGGAGGCCGATGCCGGAGATGCCGCTCAGAGAGTGCGTTTCCGTGACGTCTTCGGCGTCGCCGTTGTAGACGAGGATCTGGTAGGTGTGGCCGACCTGGAGCGTGATCTGGGATCCGCCGACGATCCCCAGGTCGGGCGAGAAGAAGTCCCACTGCCACTGGATCGCGCGCAGCGAGATCATCGGCGGCGGCGCCGGCGTGGGCGTCGGGGTGATGGTCGGCGTTGGGGTGATCGTGGGCGTCAGCGTCGAGGTCGGTGTGTGCGAGGGGGTCCGGCTCGGCTGGGGAGTGCGCGTCGGGGCGCCGCCCTCGGGCGTCGCGGTCCGGGTGAAAGTCACGGGCGGGACCTGGGTCGGCGTGAGCGTCGGCCCCGAGGGGGTCGGCGTCGGCACGAAGGCGAAGCTGCGCGTGTCCCATCCGCCGCAGGGGGCGGTGCCCTCCTTGCGGTGGATCGCGACCCGCCCCGTCGAAACCTCGCGCACCGTCAGGGTGTAGTCGAGCGTCGTCATGCCGCTCCAGAAGATCCAGTAGTAGCCGTCCTGCGGCGCCTCGAGGAGCTTCACGGTGACCTCGGGGTTTTCGGGATCCCCGGTGATGTCGGGAAAACTGAACCAACCGAACCGGTCGCTCTGGGCGAAGGCGCGGGCGGCCGACGGTTCGTGGGTACCGCGGTCGAAGGCCTCGATGGTCAGCTCGAATGGATGGGCGGCGTTCAGCCTCAGCGTGTCGGCGGGGGAGACGACGACCGGCGACTCCGCGGAGGCGCCCTCCGCGAGCAGGCGGACGGTGTACTGCCCGGGATCTTCCCAGCTGTGGGAGGGCGCGGCCGCCTGCGACGACTGGCCGTCCCCGAAGTCCCAGAACCAGCCCGAACCCGCCTCCGCGGTGGTGTCCCGCAGCCTCACCGTCTGGCCGGCCGTGGGGTTGGGCGGCGAGATCTCGACCGAGACCGTGGGCGCCGAGGCCGCGCGCGCGAGCCAGGCCGCGGCCAGCGCGCACGTGAGAAGGGCGATCGATCGGGACAGCTTCCGTTTCATCCGTTCGGGTGGAGAAAAGGGGGGCGGCCCGTCGGCCGCCCCCCATCGTGATACCCGGATCAGCAACCCGCCGGCGGCGCCGCCAGGAACCCGAGGTTGCCCGTGGCGAAGTTCCCCAGCAGCGGGAAGACCGACCCCATGTCGACGTCCGCGACGCCAAACCATTTCGCGAGCGTGGCGCCGTACTGGTCCGACGCTGTGGTCGGAATCCAGCGGCCGCGCCCGTTCGTCGTGGAATTCGTCGTGTCGTCGGGTCCGCCCAGCAGGGGCACGGGAAAGATCAAGCCGGTGGAGCCGTTGGGCGTCCCGTAGAAGTTGCCGCCGGTGACACCGTCACCAATGACGAACTGGTGGGTACCCCAGCCGTGGTCGGAGCCGGCCCCGCCGGTGTCGCCCGATTCCTCGAGCGTTCTGCCGAAGTCGGAGAGGGTGAACGACGTGATTTTGTCCTGAAGGCCGAGTTCCACCGTCGCGAAGTAGAAGGCGCTCAGCGCCTGGGAGAGCTGGAGCAGGTTGTTGCCCTGATCGTTCAACTGGTCCTGGTGCGTGTCGTACCCGCCCTGAGACACGAAGAAGATCTGCCGCTGGAGGTTGACCGAGGGCGATGTCTGGTTGAGCTTGATGACCTTGGCGACCTGCTTCAACTGGTTTCCGAGCCCGGTGTTCGGGAAGACCGTGGTGATGGTCGGGTCGGCCGTGAGTGCGGCGCTGATATCGAGCGCCTGCTGCGTGGTGGAGCTGGCCCCGGCGATCATCGTGGCCGAGTTGTCGATCGTGCGCAAGAGATCCATGGAGGCCCGGCGCTCGGGCGCGCCCGTGCCGGTGAAGCCGTTGAGGACGAGGACGCTCGTCAGCGACCCGGTGCCAATGGAGAGGGGCCGCTTCAGGCCGAGGCAGAAGGTCGAGGAGCCCGAGATCGACGTGATGGTGGGGAACCCGCCGCCCGCGGCATTGCAGGCCGCGAGGGCGTCCGCGGTCCGGCCGCCCCAACCGGTGGGGATCTTGATGTCCGATCGGCCGGTCTGCCAGGCCTGGATCTGGTCGGAGTGCGAGAACAGCGCGTAGGGCTTCGGAACCGAGTTCGTCATGTATTGGGCCTGGGTTATGGGGGCAACGAGGGGCCCGACGTTGGTAACGACGGCGAGCTTGTTCGCGTTGTAGAGGTTGACCATGTCCTGCATGTTGGGGTGGAAGCCGTAGGTGAGGCCGCCCATCGTCGGCGGATTGTTGATCGGCAGGATGTTGGCCTGGGGAATGGCGATGGTCGGGCGCGCCGCGGAGTACCCGGCATAGTCCCCGGCGCTGGTCGGAATGACCATGTTGTTGCCGTCTGAGCCGCCGTTCAGGAACACGCAGACCAGCGCGCGGTAGTTGGGCGTGATCGTGTTGGGCGTGGCGAGGAGGTTCGCGAGGCCCCACTGGCGAATCGTGCCCTGCAGCGCCGACGCGCCGAGCGCCGCGCAGGTGGTCCGGACGAGGAAATCCCTTCTGGACTGTGACATGGCGTTACCTCTGGACCTGGTACTGCGATGCGCTCGCGACCAGGTAAAGCGCTTGCCGCGCGCGCAGCAGCGTGTTGGTTGGGGTCACGGCGTCGACGGCGGTGACGATCGAGCTCCGCATCGCGTCCGACATCGTCCCGTGCATCATCAGGCGGTTCAGCCGGTCGACGAGGTTGGCCGAGTTGGCCGCGAGGGCCTGCAGCTCGGTCAGGTTAATCGAGGTTCCGTTCGGCACGTTGCAGGAGCCTGCGTTGCAGCTGACCGCGATGCCGCCGTTGAAGACCATCTGGTTGATGAAGTTCGCCCGCTTCAGGGACGT
The DNA here is from genome assembly GCA_046716885.1 of Thermoanaerobaculia bacterium. Taxonomy (GTDB): domain Bacteria; phylum Acidobacteriota; class Thermoanaerobaculia; order UBA5066; family Gp7-AA6; genus DAHUXD01. Next base: position 31,017 of record JBKJWL010000060.1, read on the forward strand.
CGTCGCGTCCATGATCCCGAACTCGGGGCCGAGCAGGCCGGCCGAAGCAGGAGGGGCGTAGTAGTCCTGGGGGAAGTACGAGAAGACCGAGGTCGGTTGGAAGACCTCCTGCCCCATGTCTCGCGTGCAGTTCGTGCAGCGGCTGAGATAGCCGTCCGAGGGCACGGCGCCATTGGCCGACATGGCGTTGAAGCCGCGCAGGACGTTGAGCGCGTAGAGCACCGGCTCCTTCAGCTTTCCGTAGTTGGGGTCGCTCGGAGCGTTGCGCGCCTCGGGGTCGAGCAGCACCCCTTTGACCATGGCCCAGAGGCTGCCGCGCTGTCCCGAGCCGTTGTCGTTGAAGAACCCGGCGACCCGCTCGACGTAGGCGGGGCTCGGGTTCGACGTGACGAGCGAGTGGATGAGCTCGCGCGCGAGGTAGGGTCCGACGTTGGGGTGGTTGAAGATCGCGTCCGTGGCGAACTGGAGGTCCACAAGGGCGGTACCGCCGGAGGGGATCGCCGTCGGCGCGCCCTCGCCGTTCTGGTTCGGCAGATATCCGACGAAAAGGTCCTTGGCGTTCGCGGTATTGTGGTTGTTTGCGTTGGCCGTCATCGGATTCAGGTAGTCGCCCGTGTCGTCCGTGGCCCCGAAGAACGTGACCGAGACCTGCGGAATACGCCAGCCTGTGTACACGAGCTTCAGGGCGTCGACGACGGACTGGTCGTAAGTCGGCATCGGGAGGCCGGTCACAACGTCGTTCTGCTTCGTGCCGTCCTGGTTCAAGAGCTCCGTGCCGATCGCAAAGAGCTGAAGGATCTCGCGCGCGTAGTTCTCGTTCGGGTTGTTCTTCGTGTTCGTGTTGGTGTTCAGGAAGTAACCCATCGCCGGGTTCAGGGTCAGGTCTTCCAGGATGTCCTTGTAGTTGTCGAACGCGCTGGTAACCAGAAGGTTCAGGTACGGGGCGACCTGGCTCGGCCGCCCGAACGCGTTGGTCGAGACCACGTCGAGTTTGTGTAGGGCGAAGAACACGCGCTGGCGGAGCTGGTCCGGCTGGTAGAGCGCGTTTTTGAAGAACGTCGTGTAGTGGGGGTAGTGCGTGTAGTTGTCCCGGGTGCAATAGATGTCCGTGCCGCACGGGTTGGTGTCCGGCACGAGCGGCAGGGCGGGATAGAGAGACGGCGTCAGCGAGTACTGCGTGGCGAGCCAGGGCAGGTAGCCGACGCCGAGCACGCCGCTGATCTCCGAGTCCTTGGGACCCCAGGTCGCCTGCTGGAGGAACCGGGCGCCCTCGTTGCGGTGGAAGGTCTTGGCGAGGAAGACGGCCATCTGGCCGCGCGTGACGGCGTTGTTCGGGCAGTAATTCGTGCCGCCGCAGCCGCTCGTGATGAAGAGCCGCGCCATCTCCTCGATCCAGGGCGCGAGCGGCATCGAGATCGGCACGTCGGTGAAGACTCCGGTCGCCGCGGTCGGCGCGTAGCTCGCGCCGTGGTAGATCTTCAGGAGGAAGGCCGCCATCTGCCCGCGGGTGACCGACGAGGTGGGGCAGTACCGGAGGGGGTTGGTGGCGCAGCCGCCGGTGATGCCCTCCGCATAGAGCTGCTCGATCCAGTCGGCGCCGAAATCGGCTGCGGCGACGTCGCTGAAGATCGTGCCGGTGGCGGGAGGCGGGACGTACGCCGCGCCGTGCCCGGCCCGCAGGAGGAAGACCGCCATCTGCGCGCGCGTGACCAGGGACGACGGGCAGTAGTTGCCGCCGCCGCAGCCCGACGTGATCCCGTCGCGGATGATCGTCTCGACGGGGGCGTGGAAGGGGCTCGCCTGCGGGACGTCGGTAAAGTCGGCGAACCAGCCTTTCGTGAGGACCGCCGGCGAGTCGCCCGGGTCGGTCACGACCACGTCATACAGAGCGCCGGGTGCGCGGCTGGGACTCGTTGCGCCGATGCGCGTCGAGCTCGTGACCGACGCGCCAACCGCGATGCCGCCGATCGTCACGGTCGCTCCGGACTCGAACTGGTTGCCGACGAGGTTCACCGGAGTTCCGCCCGACGCCGGACCCGAGGTCCCGTACATATAGGCGAACTGGAACGGCGTGGCGCTCGTGGCGCCCGAGGCGATACCCCCGGACAGCAGTCCGAGGGTCGCGAGAAATGCCGCCGCCTGGCGCACGGCGCCTCTCGCGAAGACAGAGGAGGGCTCCCGGAGCGAGAATTTTTCTCTCATCGGCAAATGTCCTTTCTGACAGCCGCAAGGAACAACGAACGATAGGGTGTGTGGGTGGGGAAAGTGTACCGGGCGGCAGGGGCCACCAGCGTGACGGGAGTCACATCGAGCTCGGAATCCGGGATCAAGGTGGCTGGCAGGGTACGGCTCCGCGGGCGCCAATACGACTGCTCGACGGGGCCGAAGAAGGACAGGTGGTCGAGGCTCCCCGGCGCTGGCCCGGCAGGCAGGTGGTCTCCGACGGGCGGGGGCCGCATAATCGTTCCGGACGATTTCCGACATGCGAACGTTTACACAAGATCTCCGGTGGGCCCGTTTTGCCGCCGTCCTGGCCGCGGCGGCGCTCTACCCGGCGTTCCCGCCGGCCCGCGCGGCCTGGCCCCCCGTGGTGCGCGCGACGATGGCGGCAAGCATGGCGCCGCGCCTGGAGACGAGCCTGCCGGGGCCGCTGCCGCTCTTTCCGCCAACCAACTGGTGGAATACCGAAATCTCGGCCGCGCCCGTGGATCCGGCTTCCGGCGCCTTCATCGGTTACATCAACACGGGCGGCGTCAAGCACCTGCATCCCGACTTCGGCGGCACGCTCCCGGACGGAGTCTCGATCTACGGATTTCCTTACGCGGTCGTGGATGGCAGCCAGGCGAAGAAGACCGTCGCGTTCGCCGAGCCTGCCGAGAGCGACGGCGTGGTGCATCCGGGGAACACGTCGTATCCGTTCTACCCGATCCCGGACGAGGCGATCACAGAGCCGCACTGGATCGAGGGGGGAGCTCCCGGCAACGTCGACAACACGGGCATTCAGGACCGGCACCTGCTCGTCGTCGACCGGGACAGCCGGCACCTCTACGAGCTCTACAACGTCTACTGGGACGGCGCGACGTGGCAGGGATACTCGGGCGCTTTCTTCGACATGAAGACGAACGACCGGCGTCCGGAGGGCTGGACCTCCGCAGACGCGGCTGGCCTGGCCATCCTGCCGGGCCTCGTGCGCTACGACGAGGTTTTCGGCCAGGACGAGATCCGCCACGCGTTCCGTTTCACCGTCCGGCGCACGAACGGATACGTGTACCCGGCGTCGCACCTGGCGGGGCTCCAGGATCCGGGGTCCCTTCCGATGGGTGGCCGGCTGCGCCTGAAGGCCTCGAAGGACATCTCCGGCTTCGCGCCCGAGATCCAGAGAATCTTCCGCGCGATGAAGACGTACGGTCTGATCGTCGCCGACAACGGCACCGACATGTACGTGAGCGGTACCTGGGACGACCGATGGGACAACGACGTCCTGAATCCCGCCTTCGACGCGCTGACCGCGAGCGACTTCGAGGTCATCCAGCTCGGCTGGCAGCCGCCCCTGGCGCCGGCTCTCGGCGTCGACACCCGCGCCGGAGGCACGTCGAATCAGAACGGCGTCTTCGAGCCGGGCGAGACGGTCGTCGTCGAGCCGTCGTGGGTCCAGACGACCGGCGGCGTCCCGCTCTCGGGGACGGCGTCCGCGTTCTCCGGGCCCGCGGGGGCGGCGTACGCGATCACCGACGCGGCCGCTTCCTACGGAACGCCCGCGCAGGACGTGACGGTCAAATGCTTCGACGCGAGCGGCGACTGCTTCGGGTTGACCGTGTCGAGCCCCGCGTCGCGACTTGCCACGCACTGGGACGCGACTTTTCGCGAGACGGTGAACGGCACCGCGGCAAAGCGCTGGCCCCTGCACCTCGGGGGCAGCTTCGCCGATGTGCCCGCGACGCATCCGTTCTACGCCCGGGTCGAGACGCTGCTTCACAGCGGCGTGACCGCGGGCTGCAGCGCCGCGTCCTACTGCCCCGATGCCGCGATCACGCGGGCGCAGATGGCGGTGTTCCTGCTCAAGGGCAAGCTCGGCGCCGCGTACATCCCGCCTCCGGGCTCGGGCGGCCTGTTCGCGGACGTGCCGCCGGGCTCCTTCGCCCTCGACTGGATCGAGGATCTCGCCGAAAGCTCCATCACGGCCGGCTGCGACGCGGCGCTCTTCTGCCCGGCCGCGCCGGTCACGCGGGCGCAGATGGCGGTGTTCCTGCTCAAAAGTAAGCACGGGAGCCAGTACCTCCCGCCGGCCGCGGCGGGGGTGTTCGTCGATGTTCCGATCTCGAGCCCCTTCGCGCCATGGATCGAGCAGCTCGCGGCGGAAGGCATCACGGCCGGCTGCGGTGGCGGCAATTACTGTCCCGACAACCCCAATACGCGCGCGCAGATGGCCGCGTTTCTCGCCTCGACGTTCGGGCTGACGCTGTACGGACCCTAGCCGTCGCCTCCGCTTGCTCGGGATCTGCGACCTTTGGCCGCACCGGCGATCGGCTCGCGCGGATGCGCGCTCGACCGCTCGCCTGATCCTCGCTCGCTGCGGCTCCCGCGGTGCGAGGCTCCTCCCTTCGGAAGACTCCTCGCGCCGCGAACGGTATGAGCCTTGTGGCGAGGGGGCGTACCGATTCACGGTCCGACCCGGCATAATTGCCGGGTGATTCTCGGCGCGGTACCGGCGTGCCGCGCGTCGATTTGGCTCCGTCGGAGGCCTGACATGAAGACTCGTACGATCTGGAATCTCGTCGTCGTCCTGTTTCTTTTCTCCGGGACTGCGCTCGCGCAGCCGGCGGGCCCCGAGCCCCTGACGTTGCGGAAGGCCGCTGAGCTGGCGCTCGCCCGGGCCCCGGAACTCGGCGCGGCACGGGCCGCGAGCGAGGTCGGCCAGGCCTCGGCGAGTCTGGCCCGCGACGCCTTCCATCCGTCAGCCTGGCTGACGACTGCGCCGGGATACACCCACGGCCTGCCGGGGGTGGTCGCCGGCCGCGTGCCGGCCCTCGCCGGAGTGGAGATCCGCCAGGCGATCTACGATCCCGTGCGGCGCGCCGACGCGCTCTCGGCCGAGGCCGGGGCGTCGAGCGTCGGCGGAGAGCTCGAGCAGGCCTGCCGCTTCACCCTCGAGCGCGTCGTGGGGGTCTACGCCCGCGCCTTCCTGGACCAGACCGCGATCGCGGCCGCGACACGCCGCCACGAGGCCGCGGAGGCCATCGCGCGCCGCGAGGCGGCGCTCTACGAAGAGGGCCGCTCGACCGAGCTCGACGTCGAGCGGGCGAAGTTGCAGGCGGCGCGCACTCGCCAGAAGCTCTTGAATGCGGAATCCGACCGGGACCTCGATATGCTCGAATTGAAGGCGCTGATCGGGTGGCCGGGCAGCGCCCCGCTGCGGCTCGCCGGCGATCCCGACGCGATGCTTCCGGAGTTGACGGCGGCGGAAAACCTCGCGGCCGCCCGAGCGGCCGATCCGGTCTTGAAGTCGCTCGAGCGCGAGGCTCGGCTTCTGGGGCAGTCCGCGCGACTGGAGTCCAGGCGCTGGGCTCCGATCATCGAGGCGTCCGCGACGTACCAGCGCCTGGCCAGGTTCAACGACTATGACAAGTACTACCTGACTTTCACGCCCGACTCCGTCGCGATTGGCGTTTCGGTGCTCCTTCCGCTCTGGACGGGCGGCCGCTTCGAAGATGGCCGGCGCCGGGCCCGGGCCCGCCTCGAGCACGCCGAGGCGCGGCTCGCGGTCCGGGAGGCCGAGGTCGAGCTGGCCGTGCGCCGCGCCGAGACGCTCGTCGCCCGCTCGCTCGCCGAGCGGAGCCTGACACTGCGCTCGCGGGGGATTGCCTCCCAGGACCGCGACGCGCGCGCGCAGCTCGCGCTCGAGGGCCGCTCGGGGCTGAGGGACGTGGACGAGGGCGAGATGGCCCTGGCCGACGCCGACGCGGAGGCGGCGCGGGCGAGCCTGGAGTCCCTGCTCGAGCGGGTCCGGCTCTTGTCCCTGCGCGGCGAGCTCGGCACGGCGCTCCTGGGCGCCGAACTCCCCTGCGCCGTGCGGTAAGAGGCTGCCTGGGGGTCCCCGCGACCACGCCGAGGGCCGCCACTGCCGCCGAGCCGCCGGGAACGCGGAAGCCCGGAGCCTTCGACTCGCCGGGCAACTTCGGGCATTCTTGTGAAGCTCCATCTGGGCTCCTTCGATGAGCTGTTGGCTTTAGACACCTCCAGCCTCACCGATCTGGGCCCATATGGGCAACAGACCCTACCGGGGAACAGCGTGTTGAGAAACGAGACCTAGCAGACCGTCGTTCTACCGCAGCGCGTTCGTCAGCAGCCCGTGAAAATGGTGCACGCCGTTCTCGCGCAGGACGGAGTAGCGGCCGTGGTCGTAGCTGCGCGACCGGAGGCCCTTCTGAACGGCCTCGCAGATCGCGATGTCCTCCTGCTGGACCTGGTCGCTGAAGGCGAACGAGCGGGCGAACTCCTCGGCGACGCCCGGGCTGTTGGGCTCGAGCACGTACCACTCGAAGCGCGTGACCGTGCGGTCCGGCCCGAGCGGCAGGATGATGTTCGTTTGCAGGTTGTCGGGGTAGAGGTTCAGCATGAGGTTGGGAAACACCCAGTAGTAAAGCGCCTCGGGCTCCGACCCCTCGGGCAGGTTGCGGCGGTAGAGCGACTCCTCG
>JBKJWL010000061.1:0-7171 GCA_046716885.1 Thermoanaerobaculia bacterium
GCGGTGGGGTTCCTCGCTGGCCGGCGCGCCGACCGACTCCGGAGAGGGCGGGATCAGTATCAGAAGCTGTCGGAGCGGGACTCCCTGACGAACCTCGTCAACGCCCGAACATTTCGCAGCCACTACGAGCGCGCGCTCGCGCACGCGGCGCGGTTCGGCGAGCCGCTCTCGTTATTGCTCATCGATGTCGATCAGCTGAAGACGCTGAACGACGACCTGGGCCACTCCTTCGGCAGCGCGGCCCTCTTGCGCGTGGCGAAAGTCCTCGAGAGCTCGAAGCGCGTCTCCGACGTCGCGGCGCGCTGGGGAGGCGACGAATTCACTTTGCTGATGCCGGGCGCCGGTCCGCAGGCCGCGCGCCGGCAGGCGGAGGCGATTCTCGAGCGGTTACGCGCCGAGCCCGTCCGGGTGGACGGCCGCGAACAGGTCATTTCGGCGACGGTCGGAGTGGCGACCTCATGCGCTGGCTCGGGCGAAGATCTCTTCGAGGTTGCGGACCGCGCCCTCTACGCCGGAAAGAGAGCGGGCCGAGGCCAGGTCCGGAGTGCGGAGGCGTGAGCCCGCGGGAGACCTGAAGAGCGCGATTCGAGGACCTCGCCCCGCCTCCGCGTCCGTGGGAAGTTCGAACATGACTCGCTCGTCGCACTCCGGGCACATCACTGGCCAGCTCTTCGGAACCTCGTCGGCCAGGGCTTCGTCCTGAAGCCGCGAAGCTATGGCGTCGTCGTTAACGCGGTCTGAATACCGGCCGAAGACGCGACGAGGGTGGCGGCCAGGCCCGCAGGAGTGCGTGTCCGACGCTCGCGACTACAGATGAGGAGCCACGAGTTCGGCGAACGCACGCATCCGGCATCGGCTTCGCTTCGAATGACGCATATAAATCGGGCCGAGCACGCCGCCGATCAGCCCACCCACTCCGTCGAGAATGAGGTCCCACATGGTGTCGTCGAGCGGCGCCTGCAGCGGGGAACCCTGCGCGCCCTTCGCGAAGAACACATCCGATAGGTACTCGAGGATCTCCCAGAATGCTCCGATGCCGAGCGTAAGAACGACGATGGTCACTCCGGTGACGATCTTCCCGGCCGGAAACTTGCCCGTGAAGTGCAGAACATAAACAGCGAGAAAGCCGAGCATGCCGAGGAGGACCGAGTTGCCCAGGTGGAGCGCCTTGTCGAACCAGGCGGACGTGTCGTAGAGGGCAGCCAACCGCCCGAGCGTCATGTCGCTGACCAGCCACCAGAGCAGGACGAGTTCGATTTCGACCGGTAGGTTCGCGGCGGAGCTTCTCGCCATCCATGCGGGGATGACGACCAGCGCGATCGCGGCGAGACAAAGAAGCACGTAAAGCCACGCCCCCTGTGCCGCATGAACGACGGCCGTGAGCAGTATCAACGCGCGGAGCAGCCACGCGAGGCGTATCTCCCATCGGGCAGCACGCATCGGGCTGTCGGATCCGCGTGTCCGCAGCCTGGCGCCGACGCCCCGCTTCTCTTTGCGATCGGAGCCCGACATGTGTCTCTAACGCTCCTTCAAAACGAACATTCCTCTAATCCTCCGCGTGTGCCACCCGCTTGCTCCAGGTGAAGTGCTCGTACACCCCGGTCCAGTACAAGCCAAAACTGAAGCCGAAGAGAAGCTCCTCGAGCGGGATTCCGTAGATCAGTCCTTCGCTCAGTGCGGGTAGATTCCACACCTGCTCGATGTAGCCGGGCGTCAACCATTTGAGTCCGAGCATGAATATCGTGTAGAGGCCGAGGAACAGGACGCCGCCGACCAGGGTCTTGCCCTTGAGGCCAGGACGGCAGATAACGGAGGCAATGGCGCCCGTCACCAGGCACACGATGGACGGGTAAATGGGGTTCCACGGCAGAATGTAGAGCGGCACGAACAAGACAAACGGCACCAACAGCGCCGCCAGGTGAAACCGATGGAGCGGCTCGTGTCGTTCTTCGGCGCTGAGGGGAACGAGAGTCTCCCTTGTGAACGTGTTGTACAGCACGGCGCCGATGCCTCCGATGGCGAAAGAGAAGATCAGGCTCTCGATATCGAACCCGGTGCGTTGAGCGAGCTCGAAAAGACTCGGAGGATTCCAGTACGCGGGGACGAAAATAGGCTCAGTGAGGCCGAGGAGGGCAGTGGCGAGGCTCGTATGCCACATTACCTTGCGGTCCCCTGCGTTCAGCACATAAAGCGCGATCCAGAGCAGAAAAAAGGCGCTCGACCAGGCCAGCCAGACGTAGTGATACTTCATACTCGGACACTATCGGACGTGGAGTCGAGGTTGTACGGCGACGCGCGAAGAACAGTGCCCGAGCGCACACACTTACTGTGAGCAGTCCCAGGTGCAGGGCCCCGGCCTGGCGCGACCCGTCTCCTGCCGGGGGCGAGCCGCTCGACCGAGAACGAAAGCACTGGCGGGGTAATACCGAACACCGAAGACAACCACGAACAACCCGGCGAGAGGGCCAAGGAGGCTTTTACGGTTCACGGCGGGGCCAAGGCTTCTCAGAGAATGTACCGGTTCCAGGCGCCGTAGCGGTCGCGGATTGGTCCCCGCCGCAGGCTCAAGCCAATCACGATCAGCCCTGCGGCCAGGTCGTTGAGGCGCGCGACCAGTGAAGCCCCCGGCAACACCCACGGGGCGACGATAATCACCAATGCGAGCAGGATGTTGAGGAAGCGCGCTGCGCGCCCGACCTCGGCCATGGCAACCGCGGCCACGACGACGACGAGCGCGCCCAGCAGGTGGTCGCTGTGGGCCGCAAGGCCCACGCTGTCCAGCAGGGCCGGCGCCGCCATCAGCCAGACACCTACGAAGGCGGCGAGTAGCAGGTTCCAAGGGACGCTGGACCCCCAGATCATTTGCCGCCACCCTCCGCCCTCCCGGCGCGTCAGCAGGACATCCTCCTTCAGCCCCGGCGCAACGTCGCCGCCCACCCAGAATGTGCGCCAGGCGGAGCGTCCCGCCCGCTTCGACTGGATGAGGAACTGAACCATGGCGACGATCTCGTCCAGGGAGAGCGCCACCATGACCAGCATCAGCGCTCCCGAAATCAGGCAGAACGTGCACCAGGCGCCCACTGCCAGGGGCTGCAGGATGATCAGTACAGTGCTGATGATTCCCAGGGGTACGACGGCGATGCCGAACAGCGCCACCATCCAGGGCATCGTGCGCCACCGTCGCGCGTCGCCCATGAAGCCGGAGAGGATCTCGATCATGTACGCGTACGCTCCCAGCCCGGCATCGGAGACGGGGAAGGCGCGCGAGACATCCGAGGTGAGGATCCGCTCCGTGCCGTCCCCGAAGAACGGGTCCCAGGCAGATCTGATGTGGCCGAGCTGAAACGACGCCATGTAGCGCGACAGGTAGAAGGCAACGAAGGCGAGCGCGATGACCGGGGCGCGCTGCAGCCAGCTCGACGGGCTATACGTCCACCCGACCGGGACGTCGGGCCCCTCCATCTTCATCCGCATCGGGACGAGGAGGGCGAACGTGACGACCAGTGCCCCGGCGAGCGTCTCGTTCGCGTAGGCCGCCGCGTCCGGCGCCCAGAAAACCAACGGTGCAAACATCACCCACAGGCCAACGATGCTGTTGGCCCACGGCGCCCAGCCACGACCTGCAAGGGCGAAGGTGGCCAGGGCGATGACGAGCACCCCGCCGACGACATCGCTCCACGTCAGCACCGCGCTCCGGTAGCCGAGGGCGAAAGGGCTGGCGACCAGCCACGCGCCCAGGGACAGCAGCGCCGCCTGGGTCCAGCGCTCCATCCGGATATGCCCCGTCATCACGACGCCGGGCTCGGGCCTGCTTTTCGCCCGGTCCGCCTCCAACGCGGGAGCGATCTTCTCGTAGAGCTTCGCCTCCTCCCGCAGGATCTGCGTGGGCAGCTCGCGGATGAGCGCCTTGTGCTCCTGCGGCATGCGCATCATCTCGATATGGCCCTGCGGGTCGGTGTCCATGAGGCGCTGCGCCTCCGCGTCGTGCTTGCTCTGCTCCGCCAGCTCCTGTTCGAACGCGGGCCACAGCGTCGCCTGCAGGAGGCGCAGCTGCTGCAGCTGCTCCACCTCCGGCCGCTGCTCGTCGCCCTTTGGCACGGGCATTGCGCCGTGCGCCCCGTGCTCGCCGCCCTCAGGCTGGCGGCCCTGATCGCCGCTTCCCGCTCCAGCGCCGTGCTGTTCGTGTTCTGCCGTCATCGCGGTCCCGCCAGAAGCAGATCCTGAAGCTGCCGCACGTCTCGATCCGTCAGGCCGCGGAACTGCATCAGGCGATGAAGGTCGAGCGCCGCCGTGTCGGCAGGCGCGGGCTTCGGCTCCACTTCCCGCAGCCACTGCGGCATCTCCAAATCGTTCTCCCTGTACCACGCCCAGGGGTCCGCCTTGAGCGCGGCGACGATCGTCGGCAGCGTCTCGCGCAAGGAGCGCTTGGGCTGCCAGCCGACGGCCAAACGCGCCCGGCTGATGTCGAGCTCGAAGTGGTCGTCGGCCCGGTCAATCATCCAGGGCTTGTAGAACGGCGTGACCCCGAGCGGGAGGGTCTGCTGCATCCGGGCGCCTAGCTTCGCCAGGGACTTGGGGATCCTGCGGGTCTTCCACTTCTCGTCGTGGATCAGCCGCCCCAGAATCTGCTGCATCACTTCGTAGCTCAGCGTCTCGAACTCGCCCACGAGGAGGGTCAGCCCGGGCGCGAGGTCGTGGCGTCGCGTGACTAAGAGCAGGTACAGGTCGGTGACGTCATCCCGATGGACCATCGCCTGGCCGTGGCTGAGGTCCCCGGGGAAGACATACGCCGTCAGGTCCCGCTCGAAAATGCGCTGGACGTGACGGGGTAAAGGCATGGAGTGCCCCAGGTCATCGTAGACGCCGGCGATGCGCAGGATGACCGTTGGAATTCCGCCGCGCTCGGCGTGGATGACCTCCTCGGTCTGCACCTTCGACTTTGGATATGCCCAGGTGGGCTCGAGCGGCGAGTCCTCTTTGATCGGCCGGCCCGGCGTCGTCGGCGCGTGGACCAGCATGGTGCTGGAGAAGATGAACTGCTCGACCGTGAACATTTCGCGGAGAAGACGCAGGAGCCGCTCTGTCCCGCGCACAGTCACCTTCTCGTACAGGGAGCTGGGCGAGCCGGCGAAATCGTAGTACGCGGCCAGATGGATCACGGACGCGAGACGATCGCCGTGCCGCTCGCGGACCGCCTGAAGGCCCCGCCGCAGGCTCGGCTCGGACGAAATATCCACGTACAGGCACTCGGCGGCCGGAGGCGGATGGGAGGGCTGTTTGCGGTCGAACCCCACGACGGTGAAAGTCCCGGCAAGCCGCTCCGCAATCGGATAGCCGAGATAGCCGTTGCTGCCCGTGACGAGGATGATCTCTTTGCGTCCGCTCACGTCGCTCCCTTGGGCCGTGCAGGCGCGGTGACAGCGCGTGCGTCGTTCTCCCGTGCGGCGTACTCAATTCCGAGAATAGACCTGTACTCACACTCCCTGCCAGATGGGAGCCTTCTCGGTGGCATCAAAGACATGGGGCCGAGGCCGATCGGTACTTCTGGCCTAGCAGCCGCCTCAACTCGCACGGTTTTTCGTACGGCCTTGACGCCCGCCGCGACACTGACTCGCCGCGCGTCGAAGTCGAGGGTGTCGATCGAGCGGGCGAACGCCGGCCGAAACACGAGGTCGCCCCCCTCGAAGCGGACGTGAGCACGAGTCGCCTGGCAGATCTCGACGGCCCGGGTCAGCATCCATGACTCAGCTCGGGCTGGTCAGCCGCGCGCCCAACGGTTGTACAGCCAGGCGCAGAGTGCCGCGAAGAGCCCGGCGGTCACGGCCCAGGCGCACAGCCCGATGACGAAGCCCGCCCAGGTCAGAGACGAGGTCACGCTCCTGGCGCCCGCTATGTGAAACATCGCGCCGGTCAATACCATCGTGGGTCGGGGTGCCAGAGCGATGAAGGCGGAGCAGATCGCCCAGACAATCGCGGCGCCGGCCGCGACGGCCAATCCGATGGCCTGCGTATTGAGTTTCATGATGGCCTCCTTTTCGTCAAGGCGGGTGTTTCGTCTCGTTGGCTCGACCCTCTCGCGGCTTTCAAGTTCATAATCCTTTCACCTTCTTGAGGTCAGCCAACTCTCCTGTCGAAGTCCCAAACTTCTTGCCCGTATGCCGATTAGCAGTGTGTTGGTGGTAGGGCGGGGTCTCCTGATGCAGATGCATCAATCCATGCTCCCGTGGACGACGCCGGAGGTCCCGCTGCCGTTCAGAGATAAGCAGTGGCCGCATACTGCTGCGCCATCCGGTGCGTATTGAAGAAAGAAGCGTTGAAGGCGATAAGGCCTCTCTCGGCTGCGACCGTCATGCCGCAAACAGGGTCGCGAGCGGGTTTCGTCACGCGTCACTCCCGGCCGCCATGGGCTTCCCGTTCCGATCGGCGCTTGCGCCTTCCCCCGGCTCGCCTGCCCGGGTACGGCTTTCGGTGGCGACCGTCTGTCCACAGGTCGGGTCCACGGAGCTTTCGGGAGATTGGTGTCGGCTCGGCGGGGCTGGCGGCAACGACGCGACAGGCGGTGCGAAGGATCGCCGCGCGACAAAAAGAACGAGAGAGGGAACCAGGATCCACTGAAGGACTGGCGCCAAGCCGATGCCCGCGACCCGCGGCATCGCGGGAGCGTACTCCCAGGAGAGCGCGACCTGCGTGTTGAACCACTCGCTCCAGACCGTGTACGCGAGGCCGAGGGTGATGAAGGTCAGAGCCGGCCCCCAGCCCTTCGCGAGGAACCAAAACCGCGTCCGGAAGATCAGAGAGGTCGCATAGAACGCCGCGAGAAGGATGAGAACGTCCCCGCCTGCGCAGTGCAGCCGGGTCCGCAGGACATAGAAGAGACCCCGGCCGTGGTCGGCATAGAGGGGCGACTGCGCTAATTCCCAGACGACGCTGGCGAGCCCTCCCCAAAGGACGACGGAAAGTTCGGGGAGAGACCGCCGCCAGGCATCGACTCGCCGCGAGAGTGGCGAACCCGTTACCGCGGCCGGCTCTGGAACTGGGATCGGCCCTCTCATTCGCCACTTGCTCCTGGGGTTGACCGCCCAGTGATCCGACGTATCAGCTTCGAGCACTCGAGGACGGAGACGGGGATCAGCCCCAGCGCGATCGACAGGGCGCAATCCGATGCGGACAG
>JBKJWL010000062.1:0-11806 GCA_046716885.1 Thermoanaerobaculia bacterium
CGGCGGCCACGCCGTCTACATCGACGGCCGTGCTTTCGCGCCGCACCTGCCGCCCGAGCAGTATCCGGCGGAGGCGCTGACCATCGCGCTCTATCGGGAGGGAGGGATTCGCGCAGTCGAGATCGGCGCCGTGATGTTCGGCAAGCCCGATCCCGAGCGGCCGGGCAGCGAGATCCTCCCGGACCTCGACCTCGTGCGCCTCGCCGTGCCCCGGCGCGTGTACACCAACACGCACCTCGAGTACGTGACCGAGATCACAGCCCGCCTCCATCGCGAGCCCGCCGCGCTGCGCGGCGTGCGAATCGCGCGCCAGGCGCCGCTCCTGCGGCACTTCACCGCGAAGTACGAGCTTCTATGACAGGGGGCAGGCGGAAGGCGGAACGCGGAGGGGCTCCGCGTTACAATTTGTGCCTGCCGTGATCACCGGATTCAACACCGACGTCAAGCACAAGAATCGCGTCTTCCACATCCAGACCGAAGACAAGGGAGAGGCGAATCCTTGCGTCGAGTCCCTGGTCTACATGGGAGGCGAGATCCTCGCCACCAAGCGGACGTCGTACGCCGACGTGCTGAAGGACGATCACGCGGTGCAGGACCTGATGGAGCAACAGCACCGCACGATGATCGCGGCGATCCAGCGCGGCCGATTCGACGGCCCCAACGGCGGCATCCAGATTCCGGAAGGCATGACGGGTACCGCGCCGCCGGCGCCGCCGGCGAAGGCGGGCAAGGCAGAGGTCGCCCAGAAGGTCGAGAAGAAGGAGGACTCGACGGCGTCGCCGGGCACCCCCTCGACCCTCGGCTCTTCCAGCCGTAGCCTCGACCAGATGGTGCTCGACTATCTCGGATCCGAGGAGGTCCCCGACGAAGTGACGCTCACCCTGACCCCGACGCCCGACTTTACCTCGGGGCGCTCCGTCCAGACGAAGCTCCAGGCCACTTCCGGCTCGCCCCCCCGGGCGCTGGGGGCGGCCTCGGTCCAGGTGCGAATCCTCTCCACCTCCGCGCGCGTCACGACCGTGTTCCAGGGCAAGACCGTGTCGGACGGCTCGTGCATGGTCTCCTTCATGGTGCCGTCCTTCCCGAACGGAAGCGCCGCGGCCGTCATCCGGGTCACGGGGGGCAACGCCAGCTCCGAGATCCAGTACCCCATCAAGAAGAAGTGATGGCCGGGGTCCGCGTCACCGTCAACGGCGAGCCGATGGAGCTCGAGGCGGGCGCTTCGGTCGCCGACCTCCTGGAGCGCCTGCGCGCCGGCAGCCCCCGCGTGGCGGTCGAGCGCAACCGCGACATCGTTCCGCGTGCGCAGTACCGCGCGACCGTGCTCGCCGACGGGGATACGCTCGAGGTCGTCGAGCTCGTCGGCGGCGGTTAGGCGAGATCTGAGTTACCGCCGTGCTCCGCACGGCGTTCCCTACTGGCGTGGGTGTGCCGCTGGTGGGCGGGTTGGCTCTGGTGGCCGGGTGCGCTATTATCCGCGTCCCGAGTGGGCCGTTAGCTCAATTGGTAGAGCAAGAGACTCTTAATCTCTAGGTTGTAGGTTCGAGTCCTACACGGCTCACCACTCACACGTCGCCCTCGCGGATCGCGCTGCTGCGCGACCGCTGCGGGCTCCCGCGGCGCGCGCCTCCTCCCTCGGTTACTTCGGGAGACTTCGCGCGCCGCGAACAAAAGCGGTGCTGCCTCTGCTCAGAACCTGATCTCGAAACGCGGCCCTGACTCACTTCTCGAATCCGAGCTTGCGCATCAGCGCCGCGAATCGGGGTTCCGAGCGGAGGGGATCGAAGATCCGGTCGCCCCTGAGGTAGATCATCCATTGCGAATCCGCGTCGTAGGCGCGTTCGAGGTAATCGAGGGCGCGCGCGCGATCGCCCAGACCGAGATACACGATCGCAAGGTTGAACGGAGGCACGTAGCCCTGTAACGAGGTTCTTTTCAGCTCCTCAATCGCCGCCATCGCGCGCTCCCGATCGCCCGTAACCCCATACGCGTACCCGAGCCATGCGGCCACGAACGGGGGCGATTCCAGCGCCTTGGCTTTCTGGATGTGCGGAATGGCGTCGTTGACTTTCCCGGCCTGAATGTCGATCCACCCGTCCATGAGAGGAGGAAAGAAGAAGGTCGGATCGAGATTCGCAGCCCTCCTGGAGAGATCCTTCGCCGCCTCGTACTTGCCTTGCCAGGCGACCGCGATGAGAGCGTCGAGCGGGATTTGCGGGGACAGCGGGTCGAGTTCAGCCGCGCGCTTGCCCTCGGCCACCGCCTCGTCGAGCCGGCCCTCGAACGCAAGCACCAGACCGAACTGATCGTGAGCGAATGAATAGTTCGGATTGAGCGCGAGTCCCCGGCGAAATTCGGTCTCGGATCCCGCCCAATCATGTTCATACCAGGCCTTGTAGACGGCAAAAGAGGTATGAGCTTCGGCGGAAGCATCGTCCAGTCGTATCGCCTTTTCAGCCGCGGCCTTGGCCTTGGGCCTCGCTTCCGAGGCGGTGAGCACTCCTTCGTTGAATCCTGCCCAGAGGTATGCGTCCGAGAGGCCTGAGAACGCGGGCGCAAAGCTCGGATCCAGCTTGCTCGCCTCTTCGAACAGCGCGATCGCCTTTTTCAGGTTCTCGTCGCTCGGGCGGTTGAAGAAATGCCGGCCCTTCAGATAGGCGTCGTATGCCGCCGGATTCACGCTGGGCGCCCGGGTCAGCCGGGACTGCTCGGCCGGAGTCAGCTGAACGTGGATCTCACGGGCGATTGCGGCCGCCAGCTCGTCCTGCAGAGCGAGTACGTCGCGCGAGTGGCGCTCGAAACTCTTGGCCCACAGGTGCCGATCGGCCCGCGCGTCGATCAGCTGGGCCGTGATTCGAACCTTGTCGCCGGCGCGACGCACCGAGCCTTCCACGACCGCATCCACGTTCAGCCTCTTGGCGATCTCGGGGGTCGGCGGCCGGTTACGTCCCTTGAATTGCATCGCCGAGCCGCGTGAGATCACGCGAAGCTGGCTGATGGTGGCGAGAGCTGCCGTCAACTCGTCGGTCATCCCTTCGGCGAAATAATCCTGGCTGGGATCGCCCGAGTAGTTGTCGAGGGGAAGCACGGCGATCGATCGGATCGCAAGCGGCTCGGTCCCGGCCTCCGGCGCGCGAGAGGACGAGGGCATGAACCTGGAACGCGTGGCCAGATACAGCACCGCCAGCAGGAGGGCGGCGGCGACGGCCGCCCACGCCGGGCGTTTCCAGGCCGCTCGCGCGGCGGCGGGGGCGCGCTCCCCGACGACGACCTCGGACCGCGGCGAAGGAGCCGACGAGGCGGAGGAAGTCTCGGCCCGCAGGTCCCGGAGCTCGTTGTACACGTCTCGCGAGGTCTGGTAGCGATCGCGCGGGTCCTTCTCGAGGCAGCGGCGAAGGATTCTCGCCAGGTGTGGCGGAAGATCCCCGCGCCGGTCCGTGACGGATGGGGGACTGTCGCGCAGGATCGAAGAGATCATGTCCACCGCGCTCGCGCCCTGGAACGGTCGCTCGCCGGTCACCATCTGATACAGAACGACGCCGAGGGAGAAGACGTCGGACCGGGCGTCGATCTTGCCGCCCCGTGTCTGCTCCGGAGACATGTAGGCGACGGTGCCGAAGACCTGACCCTCACTCGTCAGGTCCGCGCGGCTCTGGGTCGGCGTGTTCGTGAGGTTGGGATCGGATTCGGCAGCCTCGAGCTTCGCGAGGCCGAAGTCGAGCACCTTGACGCGCCCCTCACGCGTCATCATCACGTTGGCGGGCTTCAGGTCTCGGTGCACGATGCCGCTGCCGTGCGCGGCCGACAACGCGTCGGCGAGCGGCACGCCAATCTCGAAGAACCGCGAGAGCGAGAGGCCGCCCGGCGCGATGAGGGTGTCGAGGCTTTCGCCCTCCACCAGCTCCATGGTGAGAAACCGGCTTCCGCCAGCCTCCTCCACCGAGAAGATCGTGACGATGTTGGGGTGGTTCAGCGAGGCGAGCGAGCGGGCCTCACGCTCGAAGCGCGCCAGACGTTCCGCGTCCTGCGCCACCGCCGCCGGGAGCATCTTGATCGCCACCTCCCGCCCGAGCTTCGTATCGGTGGCCCGGTACACCTCGCCCATCCCGCCCGCGCCGAGGGCAGCGGTGATGCGGTAGTGGCCGAGGCTGCGGTCGATCAGCTCGGACCTCCTCGGCACCAGAAAGCTCGGGCTGCGGTTCCGTATTGGGGAATGGCAGGAGCGATTCTATTCCTCCCGAGGCACGGGCCGCGTGACCCCTGGCCTCAGCTCAACGGACGATCACGGATCGAGCGCGAAGCAGAGGAGCTATCCAATGGTCGCTCTCACGATTCCGTCTCAAGACTCGGACACAGGACTCGGACACAGGACTCGGACACGTGCTTCCAAGTGGTTGACCCGTTGTGAACTTCCTGTGGGCTCGAGTCCTACACGGCTCACCACTCCATACTCTCTGATGCTTTCCGACGAAACCCAATATCACGCGCGTGCTGAGTGGTTGGCGCGCGGCGCGCACTCTTTGCCAGATCACACCTCCTTGCGAAGAATCGATGTTTGTGGGCGAGTGACGCGGACACAAAGAATCCCCGCCATCGCGATCAAGAGAGACAACGCCGGCTGAGAGATTCGAGGAATCTCCCATCTGATCCTCAACGTAGGGTCTCGGGGCTCGTGCAGGTAGACGATGACGAAGAATGTGAACGAGCCGATGATCGTGACGGCCCCGGGAATGACCTGCCGAAACCGCTTACGGTTGGCGCCGATCAGCAGCAGCAGTAGGGGAACGACCCAGGACAGCCACCAGGTTCCACCGTACAGGTTTCGGATGATGGACCCCAGAACCGCTCCAGCGTGATCTCCTTGCAGCTCCAGGATGGCGCCTCTGCCGTCATAACCGACGGGAACGCCGAAATAGAGAACGAACCCGGACCACGTCATGCCCGCAACCAGCGGTGGCAGCGTGAGGGCCGAAAGGCGACGCAGTCTGAGGCGGCCGAACCACGCGAGATCCCGGGCGACCGTGCCGAGAACGAGGAGGCCTGCGCTCACCGATCCCTCGACCTTCGTGAGGACAGCTCCCGCGAGGAAAAGACCAGCCAGAAGACGGCGAGTCGCGCTTGGTTCCCCCGTCTCGGTCAACAAGAGAACGCCGGCAACGGTCACGTACAGAATCAGCGGCGCCTCAGCGCTCCCTCCCGAACCCGAGAATGCCAGGGAGCTGCCGATCGCGACTGCCCAGAAGGCCGTCACAACCGTCGCCTCCTGGTCGCCGAGATGGTGCCGCAGGATCTCGAGGATCAGAACGGCTGCGGCGCCGAACCAGAGAAGGGTCGTCAGGGGTGCCGTCCGCCACGGCATATGGCCTGCGGCCAAAACGCCCCATGCGTCGAGCACGGGGACGAGGGGCGGATAGAACGGCTGCCCGTGTCCAAAGTAGGGCCAGTGCAGCAGGCTCGGATCGACGGCCCTGGCAGCGGCGAAGCGCACCGCTTTGACACCCCAAAAAAACAGGAAATCGACCGAGGTCGACCGAGCTGTGACCAGAGAGAGCGTCAAATGCGCGGCGATGATGCCCCCGGCAGCCGCGGCAAATGCAGCGAGCGCAGCGCCAGGCCGGAAGGCCCATGCCGCAGACGGAACGCGTCGGTTCTTTCGGGCGAGGAACAGCGCGAGGGCGGCTGAGGGCGCCAGGACCATCGGCGCACTCCACGCGATGCCCAGCAGCGTGAAGACCATCGCCTCGATCGCGAGGACGAGTGCGCCCAGCGCGAAAGCGACCGCGATCCTCGCGGGCCAGCTCCAGGTTCGCAGTTCCGAAAGGGTCGCGAACGGCGCACCGACAAGGCACGCAAGGGCATGCGCGAGCAGGTAGATTGCGGTCGTCCTCAGGGGCGCACTCCTTGCCGATCCCAGACGCATCCATTCGAGAGTCGACCGACCAGTCGCTTGGGACCAGCAGGCTCGAGGCACTCGAAGGACACCACGTACCGCGCCCGACGACCACTCTCCGCCTCAGGTCTGTTCCAGTAGGAGCTGGGAGCGGCCGTTCGGCCCACAAGAACACCGATGGACAACATGAACAGCGCCATCTCCTCGTCCTTGTCCCGCGCGATGACCGTGTAGCTCTCGCCGCGGGGGACGACCTCCTTCGCCTGCTGGAGAAGCACCCACTGTCGTGCGTAGAGGGGGTTGACGTGGTCGACGGGGGTTTCCGGCATCTTGAGCGCAACGGGCGCAGAAAACCAGCCGATCACCGGAGGCACGAGAAGAGCACATGTCCCGGCCATCCAAACTATTCGAAGGAGACGAGGCGAGGAAAACCCCTTCATCATCGCGCCCGCGTCAGTCTAACCTGTCGTCATGAAAGCTCCAGCGGAGCCCCCGAGAACTCTCCGCGCTTGCTACTCCGTGTTGGGGTGTTTTCTTTTTGTCTGTGTGTACTACGTCGGCATCTACCCGGGAGCCCCGGATTCGAACCAGCGAAGCCACTTCCAGCTACTCCGAGCACTCGCCGAACGCGGGACCGCCGAGATCGGACCGGAATTGAGCGATCTCGGTTCGCACACCGATGTTGCTCGCCACGCGGGTCGGCGCTACTCGGACAAGGCTCCCGGCCTGTCCGTTGCGGCCGTGCCAGCGTATCGTCTTCTGCGAGTTTTTTTCCCCGCGCCGAAGTCACCGCAGGACTGGCTCGTGTTCTACGGAGCGCGTCTGCTCTCCGTCACGCTGGTCGTCATGTTGGCCGCTACGGCGTTCGTACGACACGCCTCGAAGATCCTGCCGGCCTCCCCGCTGCTTTCGATCTGGCTCTTCGGCCTGCTCTTCGCCACGCCCTTTCAGGTTTACGCCCGGTCCTTCTTCGCTCACGCGTTCGTGGCCGCTCTCCTCTTCCTCAGCTTCCTGCTTGTCGATCGCCACGACGGTATTCTCGCGGCCCTGTCCGGGGGTTTCCTGGCGGGCGCTGCAGTCGCGAGCGAGTACCCTGCGGGAATCATTGCTCTCTGCCTCCTGGTCCTTGCGGCCACGAAGAGACCGAAGGCTCGCCTCGTGGCCTTCGTGTGCGGCGCTGCGGTTCCGGGGGCCCTCCTGGCCTTCTACCACGCGCGCTACTTCGGCAGCGCGTTCGCGTTTCCGCCCGCGGCCAACGAGACGTACCCAATTCTCGCCTCGCGCGGCATCGCCGGCGTCTCGTTTCCGAGCCCCGCGGCGCTGTGGGGCCTGTTTACGGACCCTGCGCATGGTCTCCTGTATTTTTCTCCCTTTCTGGTTCTCTGGCCCGTGGTGGCCATCCGGGCTCTCCGCGGACTGAGGCGCGATCCCTCGCTCATGGTCTCTTCGCTCGGTCCTCTGCTGTTGACACTCGTCATCGCGGGCTTTTTGCCCCCCCACTGGCGCGGGGGTTGGTGTCTCGGACCTCGGTACCTCGTCGCGGGCCTCCTCCTCGTCTTCTGGCTTCTCCTCGTCCGGATTCCCGTAGTCTCGAAGCGGCTTCCGCGGCTCCTGCTCCTCAGCGGCATCGTCTACGGCGCGATCATCCTGGTCGTTTGCGGGTCCACTTTCTGGATGATTCCCTACGAGGCCTGGAATCCGGCAAGAACCGTCTCGGCGCACTTTCTGAGGTTGGGCATCGTCGAGTACAACCTGGGCCTGGCGGCTGGCCTCCCCCCCTTGCTCTCCCTGGTTCCGCCCGTCCTCGCGACCGGAGTCGCGTTCGTCGCGGCTGTTCGAGGATCGGCCATTAAGATCAGCACGCTGGTCGCCGCCACCGTGCTCGCCCTTCTGTCGGCCGCAGTCGTGCTCTCGATCCGGCCGTCGCCGGCTGCCATCGCCAGCAGCCACAGGGAAGGGCTCGCATCGGTCCTTCTTCCTGCAATGCGGGCGGGCTGGCGGTAGCTTGATGCGCCAGGCGGACGTGAGACCCCGGGCGAGATCGACGATACTCGATCCGAGAACGACGCGCGGGTCGTTGGCCGATCATTCAGGCCAGGGCCGTCGCCCGTGATAGCAGTCAGCCACTGGATAGATCGTGCCCTGGCGTATCGCCACCGCTTCGACACTGGATCCCCCGGTCTTTCCGGACGTATAGTGACCTCGAAACGGAGCACACGATGATGACTCCTCCAAGGTGGCTCTTGCCCCTCCTCGCGCTCGCCCTGTGCTCCGTCGCCAGCGGTCAGGTCATCACGGAGTTTCCGGTCCCGTCGGGCGGCAACCCGCAGTTCATCAGGATGGGATCGGACGGCAATCTCTGGTTCCCGGTGACCACGACCAATCAGATCGGGCGGATCACGACGGCCGGCGTCGTCACGGAGTTCCCCATTCCAACGGCTCCCAGCGGGCTGGTAGGAATCACGGCCGGCCCGGACGGCAACCTCTGGTTTACCGAGGGAAACGGCAACAAGATCGGGCGGATCACGACGGCGGGCGTCATCACCGAGTTCCCCATCCCGGCGGGCGCCGGGCCGCTGGACATCGCGGCAGGCCCGGACGGCAACCTCTGGTTTACCGAGACCAGCGCCAACAAAATCGGCCGGATCACCACGGCCGGCGTCGTGACCGGCGAGTTTCCGATCCCGACTCCCGGGGCCGGAGCCTACAAGATCACGGCCGGTCCGGACGGCAACCTCTGGTTCAGCGAGCAAAACGCCGGCCAGATCGGGCGGATCACGACGGCGGGCGTCATCACCGAGTTCCCGACACCCACGAGCGGCAGCGAGCCTACAGGGATCGTGACCGGGCCGGACGGCAACCTGTGGTTCGCGGAGGGCGGAGTGGACAAGATCGGACGGATCACGACGGCCGGCGTCATCACGGAGTTTCCCGTCCTCACCGCGAATAGTTTTCCCCTGGACATCACGGTGGGCTCCGACGGCAACCTCTGGTTCACGGAAGGGCCCGGCAACAACATCGGGCGGATCACGCTCGCCGGCGACGTCACGGAGTTCCCCGTCCCGGGAGGCGGCTTCCCCGGGGGAATCGCTTTGGGCGCGGACGGAGCTCTCTGGTTCACCGAGTTCTCCAGCAGCGAGATCGGCAGGATCACGACGGGCGCGCTGACACCGCAGCCGATGGAGGTGGACGCCCGTGTCGTCAGCGGCACGAGCTCCGACGCCAACGGCGTGCTCGAGTCCGGCGAGACGGTCCAGGTCGCGCCCTCATGGACGAACACACTGATCTCCTCGCAGAGCTTCACGGGAGCGGCTTCCGCGATCGGCGGCCCGCCGGGCCCGACCTACACGATCGACGACAGCTCGGCGGACTACGGGACGGTCGGCGCAGGGGCGACCGGCGACTGCCACGGCGCGACCGCCGACTGTTACCTGATGACCGTCTCCGGCGCCCGTCCTTCCGCGCACTGGGACGCGGCATTCACCGAAAGCCTGAGCCCCAACGCGATCAGCAAGACCTGGACACTGCACATCGGCGACAGCTTCCTCGATGTTCCGAGGTCGAACCAGTTCTACCGTCTCATCGAAAACCTGTTCCACCACGGTGTCACCGGCGGCTGCGGCGGCGCCAACTACTGCCCGAACGGCACCGTCACGCGCGCCCAGATGGCGGTCTTTCTTCTCAAGGCCAAGTTTGGCGTGAATCACGTTCCCCCGCCGGCCACCGGCACGGTGTTCAACGATGTCCAGGCGGGAGACTTCGCCGCGGCGTGGATCGAGCAACTGGCCGGGTTCCAGATCACGGGCGGCTGCGGCGGCGGAAACTACTGCCCGAGCAACCCGGTGACGCGCGCCCAGATGGCCGTGTTTCTGCTCAAGTGGGAGCATGGTTCGGCGTACACGCCGCCCGCCTGCACGGGCGTGTTCGCCGACGTCGCTTGCCCGAGCCTCTTCGCCGACTGGATCGAGCAGCTCGCCGCGGAAGGGATCACGGGTGGCTGCGGCGGAGGTAACTTCTGCCCGAACAGCGTCAACCTCCGCGGCCAGATGGCGGTCTTCCTCGGCAAGACGTTCGACCTCCCGCTCTACGGACCGTAGGGCACACGCTCTCGACGCGAGAGGATCGCGGCCGCGCTCATGTCGGCGGTCACGTTGACGAGCGTCTTGAAGATGTCGGGGATCGCATCCACCGCGGTGAGGATCAGGACGGCTTCGACAGGAATTCCGGCCGCCAGGAAGGCCGGCAGAGTGCTCAGGCTCCCATGCGCCGGTATGCCGGCGGTGCTGAAGCTCAAGATGAGGTGGGTCACCAGGAACACCGCGAGCTGAGGCAGACTCACGTTCAGCTGGAACACATGCGCCAGAAACAGGATCTTGATGGGGCCTGAGATCGCCATGTTCAGCTTGAACACCGCGACGGACAGCGGAAGCACGAACCCCGTTGCGAAGGCCGGGAGGCCGAGGTGCTTTCGACCGCCTTCGATCATGGCGGGAAGCGACGCCAGAGAGGAGCGCGTGCTGACGGCGACGGCCTGGGCCGGGGCGAGCGCCCGCGCGAACCGCGAAAGGGGAACCCGCCCCAGGATCGCCGTGACCGGGTAGAGCAGCGCCGTCACAAGGATCAGCATCGCGGAAACGAGCGCCACCCACACCGCGATCACGCCGGTGACGCGCACTCCGGCCCGAAACGCGAAATCGAGGCAGAGCGCGAAAACTCCGAGCGGCAGGACCTTCAGAATCCACCCGATGAGCACCATCATGGTGTCGGCGAACGCCTGGAAGACCCGCCTCAGGAGGTCGCGCGGCTCCGGCGCCAGCCGGGTCACGGCGACCGCGAAAAAGATTGTGAACAGGAGGAGCGGGAGGATCTCGCCGCTCGCGGCGGCTCGAACGAGGTTGGACGGAACGAGCGCCATCAGCCAGTCCCCGACCGACGCGGGCTGCTCGGCGCGGGTCGCCTCGAGCGCGGGTGCCGCAGCCGATGTGCCCGCTCTGAGGGAAACGGACGTCCCGGCATCCACCGGGTAGAGCGAGAGCGCCGCCGGACCGAGGGCGTACGTGATGAGCCCGGTCGCAACGAACATGATAACGAAGAGGAGAAATGTCTTCGCGCCGAGCGCGCCGATCGAACGGTCTCCCTGGGCACCGACGATCGCCACGAGCGTCAGGCTGATCACCAGAGGGAGCACGGTCACGCGAATCGCAGCGATCCAGAGCTGGCCGATGACGGCGACGGCTTCCTCGAGCGTCAGCACCCATGGGTCGTTCGAGCCGTGGATGAGGATCCCCAGAGCGAGCCCGGCGACGAGCGCCACGAGCGCTCCGACCGTGCGCGTCATGCCCCGTGTCGTCATCGCGGCGAGTTCGCGAGCACGGCGATGCGCACCCGTCTGGCGATGCGCCAGACCCCTCGCTTCGTGCTCAGCCACTGGAGGACGGCGAGCAGAGGCTTCAGGCGGCGGTATCGCCGGAGGGCCCGGGCGATCGCGTGCGCGAGGTCTTTTCTTCCCGCCGCCCGCGCGCGGAGCTCGACGTCACGGAAGAGGTACTCGTAAACCGAGCCGCGGACGTGGATGCGCTCGACCCGGCCGAGGTCGATGTCGTGCCGGGGAAAGGCGGGGCATCGCGACAGCGCCCCCAGGACCTCGAGCGTCAGCATTGTCAGGTAACACTTCCGACAGACGCAGCAGTTGTCGGCGGAAAGGGAGCGGAAGCACACGTGCAAGGACCGCATCGCTGTATCGGATCGAGAGATGTACGCTGTCTTCTCGCTGCGGCCGATCCCGGCCCCGTCATGGATGATCCGCGTGACGCTCGTGGACAGGAGCGGGTCCGTCTCCGGATGAGATCCCCAGGGGTTGATCGGGGGTCCGCCCGAGTACGTCGCGGCGATGTACACAGAATGGAACCTTCGCTC
>JBKJWL010000063.1:0-3230 GCA_046716885.1 Thermoanaerobaculia bacterium
TGGCGGCCTGGCGGACCAATCATCGGGTCACTGTCTTTCTCGTCAGCCACATCCCCACCGCGGTCTGGGCGGCTTCGGTCCCCGGAGCCCCGCGGAAGACGGTTCGCATGCTGGCCGGCCACCTCCACAACGCCCGGTGTATGTGGCTCAAGACCCTGGGTCGGCCCCATGGCATTCCGGTTCCGTCCGGCGTCGACCGTCGGAAGGTGAGCCGTCGCCAGTTGGTCGCCGCACTGAACAGGAGTAGCCGGGGCATCGAGGCGCTCTTACGGTTGGGGTGTCGCTCCGGCGGCAAGGTTCCCGCCAGCCCGGCTTACGTCTGGCGGAATCTGCCGTTGGACGTCGGTCACGTACTAACTTATTTCGTGGCCCACGAAGGCCATCACCGGGGACAGATCGTATTGGTGGCGAGGCAGATTGGCTCCCGCTTGCCAGCCGCGGTGACCGCCGGCCTGTGGCAGTGGACGAAACGTGCCGTGAAGTAGCAGGGCTTGCTCCGCGCTAACGCGCAATCCGCGTTACTCTTGCACGTTCATCACCCTAACTTACTAACCAGGAGGTACCGATCATGAACCGTTTCTCCAGGCGCAAGCCTCTTTCGCGCGCGATGGCCGTTCTCGCCGCGGCCGGCGTGTTGGCGGTGCTGTTGCCGGTTCTCGCTCCGAGTGAGGCCACGGGCGCGACCGGCCCCATGAGCAGCCAGGCGAAAGCGTTGGCGAAGCTCGATGACGATTGGTCCAGGGCGGGGCCACCAAGAATGCGGAGCGCGTGGCGTCGTTCTATGCTGAGGAAGCGATTGCGTACCCGCCGAACGAGCCCGTGGCGGTCGGCAAAGCTGCCGCGAAGAAGGTGTGGGCTGCGTACTTCTCCGACCCGACCTTCACCATCTCGTGGAAAACAGCGCACGCTGAGGTGACGGGCGATCTCGGCTACACGGCCGGCCCGTACGAAGCCTCGTTCAAGGGACCTGACGGCAAGACGGTCAACGAAAAGGGCAAGTACCTGTGCGTGTGGAAGAAGCAGAACGACGGGACGTGGAAGGCGGTCCACGACATGTGGAACACGGACTCGAGGTAGCGGCCTCGTGTCGGCCGGGAGGGCGTGAAACGGGAAAGTCGCTGCACAAGAAGGGAGAGGACGTGAGGTCGACCCGGCAACAAGCACGGTCCGCCGGACTCCTGTATCTGCTTCTGGCACTCACCGCCCCCTTCGGCCTCCTGTATGTTCCCGGTAAGCTGATCGTGTCCGGGAACGCGACCGCGACGGCCGATAACATCCGGGCGTCCGAGTGGCTTCTTCGCATCGGCATCGCGAGCGAACTGATCCACCAGACCATCGGCGTGTTTCTGGTCCTGGCGCTCTACCGCTTGTTCAAGGCAGTCGACGAGACCCTTGCCAGGCAGGTTGTGATCCTGGGTGCGTTGCTCTCCGTTCCGATCATGTTCGTCAACGTGCTCAACGACGTCGCCGCGCTGCTCCTCGTGAGCGGCGCCGATTTCCTGTCCGTGTTCGAGAAACCCCAGCTGGATGCCCTGGCGTACCTGTTCCTCCGTCTGCACAGCGAGGGCATCACCGTGGCCTCCATCTTCTGGGGGCTCTGGCTGTTCCCATTCGGAATGCTGGTCATCCGCTCGGGCTTCATCCCCCGTGTGTTCGGCGTCCTGCTGATGATCGCAGGGGTCGGCTACCTGGCCAGCTCCTTCGCCACGCTGGTCCTGCCACGGTACGCGCAACTGGTTTCGCAGGTCGCGTTCCCGCTCGAGATCGCGGAAGTGCCGATCATCTTCTGGCTCTTGATCTGGGGCGCAAAGACCCGACCGACTGATGCCCCCGCTTCGGTCGCGAGCTGATCCATGCGGCTCCCATGAAAGCGATCGTATTCACGAGATACGGATCACCGGACGTTCTCGAGTTGAGAGAGGTCGAGAAGCCCGTTCCCGGGGCCGGCCAGGTCTTGATCCGAGTCCATGCTGTATCCCTGAATGACTGGGACTGGGGTGCCCTCCAGGGGGATTCGTTCGTAAATCGCCTCATATTCGGCCTTCTGCGTCCGAAGAAGCAAATCCTCGGCTCTGACGTCGCAGGACGAGTGGAAGCGGTCGGCCGAGGCGTTCTGCAGTTCAAGCCGGGTGATGAGGTGTTCGGAGACCTGAGCGGCGACTGGGGCGGCTTCGCCGAGTACGTCTGCGCGAAAGAGAGTGCACTCGTCCTGAAGCCATCCGGTATGACATTCGAAGAGGCCGCGGCGATACCTCAGGCGGGGCTGCTGGCTCTGCAGGGTCTCGATAAGGGCGGAATCCATCCAGGCCAAAGGCTTCTGATCAACGGCGCGGGAGGAGGTGTCGGTACTTTTGCAATCCAGATCGCCCGGTCATACGGGGTTGAGGTGACCGGGGTTGATAGCCCCGAGAAGCTTGACCTGCTCCGTTCCCTGGGTGCCGAGCACGTCATTGATTACACACGAGAGGACTTCACCAGGAATGGGCAGCTCTATGACCTCATCCTCGACGTGAAGACGAGCCGTTCGATATTCGACTGCGCGCGAGCCCTGAGCCCACAGGGGGTCTACGTCACAGTCGGAGGCTCCATTCCTCGGCTTCTCCAGGCTCTGGTATTGGCGCCGTGGATCGCGCTGACCAGGAAAAGGAGCATACGTGTTCTGGTCCTGAAGGCGAACGCGGGTCTGGACTCTATGAAGGAGCTCTTCGAGGCGGGCAAGGTTGTCCCTGTGATCGACGGGCCCTACAAGCTCGGTGAGGTTCCGAAAGCATTCCGGCGCTTCGGCGAAGGGCGCCACAAGGGGAAAGTGGTGATCACTCTGGAGCAGTCGGATGCCGGCGAGTGACCTGAGGCTGAAGCATATCGCCCTGACTTGCTCCAAGCGGCCGCTGGCACCATGATCGATAGACTTCACCCGGGACCGTTTTAATGGCGCCGATCATTCCTGATCCGAAGAAGATCAAGAGCTTCCGTACGGAGGCGGCTTTCAAAACCTGGCTGGCCGCGAACCACGCTCGCGAGACGGAGCTTTGGTTGAAGATTCACAAGAAGGGCTCGGGCGTGCCGACGGTGACCTGCGCGCAGGCGCTGGACGTGGCGCTGTGTTGGGGGTGGATTGACGGAATCCGGAAGGCCTTCGACGAACGCTCGTTCCTTCAACGGTTCACGCCGCGCAGGGCGAGGAGCGTATGGAGCCAGATCAACCGCGGCCACGTCGCCCGGCTGACGGC
>JBKJWL010000064.1:0-3226 GCA_046716885.1 Thermoanaerobaculia bacterium
GTCCAGCGAAGCCTCCGCGGCCACGGGAGCCGACGACGAGCAACTCGGCGCCCCGGCCCGCGCGGATGAGGGTATCGGTCGGCGGCCCCTCGAGCGCTTCCGGCTCGACCTCGACCCCGTCCGCATCAGCATCCGCCCGCGCGAGCGCCTCGTCGAGTACGCGCCTCGCCCCCGCCTCGGACGCCGATCGGAGCCGCTCGACATCCTCCCCCGACCCGGCCGACGTGAGAACGCCCGGCGCACCCATCGCGACTCCGTTCAGAGACAGCTGCGGCGGCTGGTAGGCATTGACGGCGCGCACCCGGACGGCGCGCAGCTTCGCCTCCTCGAGCGCCCAGCGCAGAGCGGCGTCGCTGCCGGGAGAGCCGTCGACTCCGACGACGATCAACTGCGCTCCATCTGGCTACTCACCCTTCTCGTGACCCTTCTCGCCGTGCTGCTTCATGACGGTGCGGGCGGCCACCTCTTCCTCGCGGCCCTTGTAGCGGCCTTCCTTCTCGGCCTCTTCCTTGATGTGCTCGTACTGGCGCTGCTCCTTGTCGCTAACGCCTTGCAGGTGCTTCTTCTCAGGCATCGTCTCCTCCTTTCTAGCGTCTGCTCTCGGTGGAGGGATCGGAGATCGCCTCCACTGTCTCACCGACCTTCTCGTGCTCCTCCTCGTGTGCCACGTCGGCCTGCGTCACGATGCCGACGAGCCGGCCGTTCTCGACCACTGGCAGCCGACGCACCTGGTGGTGCGCCATCAGCCGCAGCGCCTCGTCAAGATCGGTGTCGGGCTCGACGGTGATCGCGCCTGCAGACGCGATGTCGCGGACGGAGACCGATCCGAGATCGACTTCGTCGGCGACGACGCGCGTCGTGACGTCGCGATCGGTGATCATTCCGTAGAGACGCCCGTTCTCCGTGACGGGCAGCGAGCCGATGTCCTCCTCGCGCATCATCCGCGCGGCCTTCACGACCGAGTCTGACGGATCGATCGCCAGCGGGTTCTCCGTCATGACTTCACGAACGCTTCGTCCCATGTTGAGCCTCCTCTTGTCTGTCCAACTCGGCTTTCCCATCTTGGCTTTCCCGGGCGGCGCGGCCGGGAAACGGCAGTTTTCCGCGTCGCGTATTCGGGCATCCTGGGGGATGTGTCGACGGTGGAGGCGATCCGCATCGAGGCCCCGGACGCTTCGAGCGCCGCATACCTGATGCAGGAGCTATTCGGGTCGTTTCCGGCGGAACTGATCCAGGATGACCGGGGCTCCTGGGAAATTGTCGTCCAGTCAGGCCCTGACTTGCCCGGGCGCCTCAGCGAGCTGCTCGGTGTCGTCCAACGCTGGGTCGATTCGGGCGACACCAATGCGGTGACGATCCGGTTCGGCGATCGGGAGCACACGATGGGTCCCGCATTCGCCGATCGCCCGCTGACGCGCGAGGCGGGCCGGGCGACTATGCCGCGTCGCGCAACGCGTTCAGTTCGGGCCTGACCGCCAGGTCCGCGAGCGCCTCCGACTCGATCCGCCGCACCCGCTCCGGCGACTGAGCCGGCGGCCGACCGCCGTCAGCGTCTGTGGCTGCTCGTCGCCGAATCCCGCACCAGAACTCGAGCAACCTCGTGTTCGAGATCGGTTCTCGGCCTTGCCGAGTCGCCTCGAAGCCCTCGCTGCTCGGCCTCCCGCGCGAAAGCGGCGTCTTCGTCGTGGCCGAACTCCACCCCTAGAGAGCAAATGAGGGCTGCAGTGATCGTCGCGGCCGTCAGAGCCTTGTCGACGAGCCACTGGCGCACGGCGTGAGAATTCGAGGAATCGCATCGCGGCCTGCGTCGGCGCCGAGCTGAACTCTCACCTCCCAGCCCTCATCGAGCGCCGCCGTCTCCGCGTTCGCTGGGACCGAGCCGCTGGCATTCGAGGGCGATCGGGCGCTTGCGATGAACGGGGCGGGCGCGCTGTTGTTGACCCGGGCGCGCCGATGTGAGACGTTGACCCGGCTGAGTCCTGGCGGCCTTCGGGTCATCAGGGCTCAGCTTTTTCGTTCCCTCAGCTTTTTCGTTCCGTCCCATCGGATCGTTCGGCTGGACGGTGGGGACTTCGGCTGTCCAGCGCGTGGCGCGTTCTCATTCAGCGTGCGAGATGTCGGACGAACCAGTCGCGAGAGAGCTGGGCGACGTCTTCGAGGGCGCCCGCCTCCTCGAACAAGTGCATGGCGCCGGGGACGATGGCAAGTCCCTTTTCCGTGTCGAGTCGGGCGAGGGCGGCCTCGTTCAGCTCCAGCACCCTGCGGATCGTGCTCGCCGACGACGAGCAGCGTGGGCGCCCGCACCTGCTCGAGCGCTTCGCCGGCGAGATCCGGCCGTCCGCCGCGCGATACGACGGCCGCCGTGTCGGGGCGCTCGGCGGCGCCGATGAGCGCCGCTGCGGCGCCAGTGCTCGCGCCGAAGTATCCGATCCGAAGCGACGCCGTGTCCGGTTGGTTTTCGAGCCAGTCCGTCGCGGCGAGCAGCCGCCCGGCAAGCAGGGGGATATTGAAACGAAGCTCGCCGGTCACTCGGCCGTCCACGTGCAGACCGTCAATTGCGTGCCGGGGGCCGTAGACAAGGGCGTTCTCGATCAGGTTGTCAAGCGCGATCGCGATGTCCTCCTCGCCGCGCGCACGGTCGCGTCGTCGTCGCCTGACGGGTGCAGCGGTTAAAGAGACCGTCGCACAGGTTGCCTTCGCCGCTTACGGCGTTTCCCGAGGTGGTTGCCGACACAGACAACCGCAAGGGCCTTGGGCCGGTTCTACAGATGCCGGGAAACCCCTTAGTTAAGCGGTTTCCCGGCTGAAGCGGAGGGGGAGGGATTTGAACCCTCGATCCGCCGTTAAGACGGATAACGGTTTTCGAGACTAGCGGGAAAACGGGAATTTGCAGGTGATTTACGAGCCGTGCGCCAGTACGTGCGCCAGCCAGCAGTCTTTGCCGCAGGCCTTGGAGCCAGCCCCTCGGTCTGGTTCTCTCGTAATGAAGGGGGCCGCGGTTCGAGTCCGCGCGTCGGCTTCTTACGCCGAGGCAATCGCTGTGTGACACGTTTATGCCGACCACCGCTCTCGATGGGTGGGTTGAGGCGAGGCTGGGCGACATGGCATGATCCGCGGCTCCTACGCCTCCTCGCTCCATGAGGGCACTGATCTGAACAATCTGGAGGCATGCGGAGCTCGATCGAGAACCGCCCGGAGGCGCTCACGTAGCCGTAGCGGGCTGTGC
>JBKJWL010000065.1:0-40337 GCA_046716885.1 Thermoanaerobaculia bacterium
CCGTCGTACTGCGCGATCCGCCCCTTCCAGGAGTCGGTCACGAAGACGCTGTCCGACGGGCCCAACGCGATGTAGGGCTCGGTGTAGAAATCCTTCCAGCCGTAGACCGGGAACTGCCGCACGAACGCGCCGTCGGCCTCGAAAATCTGCACGCGGTGGTTCCCCGTGTCGGCGACGTAGATGCGCCCGGCCGCGTCCGAGGCGAGGCCGACCGGCTCGACAAACTGACCCGGGCCGGCGCCGGCGGAGCCGAAGGTGCCGGCGACCTTCCCCTCCGCGTCGAACCGGACGATCCGCTTGTTGCCGGTGTCGGTCACGTACAGAGAACCTCGCGAGAACACGACGGCGCGCGGGCCGAAGAAGGCGGGCTCGGGGACCCAGGCACCGAGCCACTGCCCGTTGGCGTCGAAGCGCGCGACTCGGTGATTCCAGGTGTCGGCCACGTAGAGGGTGCCGTCCGGACCGACGGCGAGCCCGCAGGCCTCGTTCAGCTGCCCGTCGCCGTTGCCGCGGGACCCGATCGTGCGCAGGAACGCGCCGGTCCCGTCGAAGACCGCGACGCGGCTGTTCTTCGTGTCGGCGACGTAGAGGTTTCCGCGGGAGTCGGCGGCGACGCCCCGCGGCTCTGAGAGCTGGCCGGGGCCGCTTCCCGGTTCGCCGAAGACGCGGGCCGCCGGCAGCTCGACGGCTTCGCCCGGGTAGTCGCGCGCGGACATGTCCTGGATGGCCATCTGCAGGGGCTCCAGCAACCCGGTGCCGCCGAGATCCTTGCGGACGTAGACGGTCGCGTCCTGCGAGCCGATGGGGCTCCAGATCTCGTGAAAGAGCCAGAAACGGGCGAGGTCCTTGAGGGTCGGCCGAGTTTTCCCGCCTTCCGTCCGCGCCTCCGGGAACCACCACGCCCGGATCGGAACGCGTTTGGCGTCGTACTTCGGGGCGAGCTGCTTCTCGAGCCCCCCTTCCGCGTCCCAGTCGGCGACGATCACAGGTGTGGAGGCCTGATCGATGCGGGAGGCCCAGCTCACCGGCACGTTGCGCAGGTACCAGGACAGCGGCCAGACCGATTCGCCGGCGACCGTGATGACGTTCGAGCCGGGGGCCACGCGGTCCTTCGCCCGGTCGATGACGGCGAGCGAGCGCACCAGGTCTTTGGAGGTCTGGACGTACGCCAGCATCTCGGCGTGCTTCGGTTCCTGCTCGAGATCGTGGGCGCCGTAGCGGAATGCGGCGAGGTATGTCGCGCTCGTGTTCACGGCAAAGAGGGCCGCGGTCAGCGCCAGCGCCGCGCGCGCCCACGGGCGTTCGCGCAGAGACCAGAGCCGAACTGTGCCGACGGCGGCCAGGATGGCGATCGGGAGCAGGGGGTGCACCGTGAGCCAGGGGACCTTCTCGCGCGCCCACCCGTAGATGGCGAGGGATCCGACCGCCCAGAAGGCGAGAAACTCGAAGAAGGGAGACAGCCGAGGCTCGTCTTCCGTCCGAACGCGGCGGAAGAGGGCGAGGTAGACCGCCAGGGCGAGCAGGGCGGCCAGCCAGAGCAGCGCATGGGGGCCGAGCGCGGGAACGAACGGGCGGGCCACCAGATAGAGGAGCACGAGCGGTGTCGCCGTCAGCGCGGTGCGGAGAAACGGGTCGCCCTTCCACTCTTTCCAGCGGAACGCGAAGGCCGCTGCGACGAGGACGGCGGTCTCGTAGTAGGCGAGCTGGGGGAAGTAGTACCACCAGGGCCCCGGGATGCGGGCGATCGCGTGCTGCCCCATCCAGTACTTTACGGCCTTGGGGATCGCCAGCCAGTCGCCGGGGTACTTGCCGAACGCGGTGTACATCGTCACCCAGATCGCGAGGAACAGGATTCCGGCGGAGAGGATCGGAACGATGCGGGCGCCCACCCACCTCAGCGTCGCCCCCAGGGCCTCCGTTAACGCGCGCCCGAGAGGCCGGGAACGTGCCGCCCGCTCCACGAGACACCAGAGGCCGTATCCCACGAACAGGACGCCCGTCATGTAGGCGTTCTCCTTCGTGACCCCGGCCAGGGCAAAGGACGCCGCGGCGAGGTTCAACCACCGCGCGCGGTCCGTCTCGAGAAACCGCTGGAAGGCGAGAATCGTCGTCAGCGTGAAGACGAGCGAGTACAGGTCCTCGCGGATGAAGCGTGAAAAGTAGACGAAATGCGCCGACGCCAGCACGAGAACCGCGTAGACCGCGGCCGCGCGCCCGCCGATCCAGCGCTTCAGCGGCCAGGCGAAGCCGATGAGGAGAATGCCGAAGACCGCCGGCGCGAGCCGAGCCGTCGCGTCGGTCCCGCCGAAGAGCTTGTAGACGAGCGCGTTGACGTAGTAGAGGAACGGGCCGTGGTAGGCCGGGTCGTAGCGCCACTCGCCGCCCCGCGAAAGCGTCCAGGACTGGAAGGCGTGGATCGACTCGTCGTGGTGGAGCGGGCGGTCGCCGAGCGCCCAGAAGCGGGTGATTCCCGCCGCGAGGGCGAAGAGCGCCATAAGAACAAGGAACCGTGCCGAGAGGCGCGGCCGCGACGCGTCGATCGCCCCGGTGTCGTTCACGGAGCCCTCCTCTGCTGCAGCGGAATCCTCGCGATGGAGTTGTTGCCCGAGTTGACGACGTAGAGGATACGGTCTTTCGGGTCGAGCGCGACGCCCGTTGGTTTCGCGAGCTTCCGTCCGGCCTCGTCGGCGGCGAGGCGCCGGAAGAGCTTTCCCGTTCCGTCGAAGACGAGGACGGCCCCCGCGGCCGGGTCCGACGCGTAGAGCAGGCCGGCGGCGTCGAACGCCAGGTGCGGCTCCGCGTTCTCGCCCCACCCGGGGAAGGGAAACGCTCCGCGCACCTGACCGTCCGGGCCGAGGATCTGGACGCGGCGATTGCCCGTGTCGGCCACGTAGATCGATCCGTCGGGCGCGGCCGCGATCCCGATGGGGCTCGAGAATTCACCGGGCGCCGCGCCCTTCTTGCCGAGCACCCGCCGGTTCTGCAGAAGCCCGTCGTAGGAGACGACGCGGTGGTTGCCCGTGTCCGTGACCCAGACGCGGCCGTCCCGCGCCACGGCGACGCCGCGCGGGCCGTAAAGGTCGCCGGCCGACGCGCGCAGGATGCCGGCGAGCGAGTAGGCCTGGACGCGGGCATTCCACGTGTCCGCGACGTAGAGCGCGTCTCCGCGGATCGCGACACCGGAGAGCTCCCGGAACCCGAACTCGCCCGAGCCCCGCCCGCCCCACCCTCCGAGGGAGCCGCCGTCGGCATCGAAGACGCGCAGGCGCGAGTTTCCGAAGTCCGCGACCCACAGCCGGCCCCGGGAGTCGACGGCGGCGCCCCGGGGCTCCTTGAGCCCGGCGTAAGGGGGCAGGTCGGGCGCGGCTTTTTCCTGGACCGACGGTTTCTCCTCCGGCTCGTCCTCGGGCGCGCCGGCCCCCGTCTCCGGAAGGGTCTCCCGCGCCGGGACGAGGACGTCCTGTGTGGGCCCTCCGGCGACCCGGTAGATCTGCACCTCCGGATTCTCGTAGACGAGCTGGAACAGATCCTTATCGGTCCGGAACTTCGAGAGGCCCGCGGCCGGGTAGGCCTTGCGCTCCACGCGGCCGACATAGACGTAGCCGACGCGATAGCGCCGCAGGAGCGCCTCCGGGAGCGTCGACTCGGGGTTCGAGTAGATGGCGCGCACGGCGGTCTTGCGCGTCTCGATCTCGTTCTCGGGATTGCCCCGCTGCTTCACGTGATAGTCCCACCCGAGGACGGTCGGCAACCCCGTCAGCATCGAGATGCGCCCGAATTCCTGGTACGAGGGGCCCTGCGCCTCGAGCATCACGGGAGTTCCGCCCACGTTCTTCCGGAGCCACTGAACCGCCTGGTACTCGCCGGGACTCTGCGCCTTCAGGTACCGCAGGCCGTCGAGGGAAGGACCCGAGTAGGGCGCGAAGTGGCGGCTGACGGCGGCGCGCCCTGCCGTTGCGCTTGTGAAAAGAGCGGCGGCGAAGAGGAGGCCCAGGGCCATCTTCGCCGGAAACGTCCAGGAGTCCACCGTTCCCCGGCGCTCCCGGGACCGAAAGACGAGCACCGCCGTCGAGATCGCGAAGAGGAGCCAGGCCTCCAGGTAGAGCTTGAAGAACGTGTTCATCCGGTCGTAGAGATAGAAGCGCTGGGCGAAGAGGATCAGGGCAAACGCCGTCGCGAGAAAGGCGAGGGCCAGGCGGTCATCCTTCTCCTCGGCCATCGTGAAGAAGGCGGCGAGGAAGAGGACCACGCCGGCCGCGAGGAACGCATCCGGGAGGCGGACGGCCAGG
Organism: Thermoanaerobaculia bacterium; assembly: GCA_046716885.1. Classification (GTDB taxonomy): domain Bacteria; phylum Acidobacteriota; class Thermoanaerobaculia; order UBA5066; family Gp7-AA6; genus DAHUXD01. The sequence continues at coordinate 4,290 of JBKJWL010000065.1, forward strand.
ACTCCCAGCCCCGCGAACAGGAGCACGACGAAAAGCCACCGCGCGGGGCGGCCCACCCCGCGGGCGGCGAGAAGCGACGAGGCGGATGCGAGCCACCAGCCGAAGGCCAGGAAGAAAAAAAGGCCGAAGACCGTCAACTGATCGACACCGGCCGTCGAGGCCTCGAGGTTTTTCCCGATGCCCGGAGCGTGTCCGATGCGAACCCAGAGCGGCCGCGTCAGGAGATACGCGGAGCCTGCGGCGGCCAGGAAGGTCGCTCCCGCGCGACCGAAGCCGGCGAGCGACAGTCGGGCCGGCATCAGCGCCGCCGTCAGGGGGACGACGACGAGGAGGCCCGCCAGGAGCGGCACATCCCACGCGTTCGTGAGCGCCTGCGCCGCCGCCACGAAACCGGTGAGCGCCGCTCCCGCCAGAAGCCGACTCCACGAGGCGGGCGGATCGGCGTGCAAACGCGCCAGGTGCAGCGCGGCGGCCGCGAAGAGCAGGAAGATCGGGATCGCGAAGACGTGGGCGTGGAGATCCGCGAAGACGAGGCTCCAGAACGGATACTCGTTGATCGTGTCCTTGATGACGCGGGAGGTCGCCCAGAAGTAATCCCAGTCGAGTGCGCGCTTGTCGACGAGCCACTCGCGCAGGCCCGAGAGGTTGCCGGCGAGAAGCATGAGCGCTCCTCCCGCCAGGCCCGCGCGCAACGTGCCGCCCCAGTTGCGTGCCAGAGAAAACGCGCCCTGGAGGATCGTCCCGCCGAGCATCCCGAAGGCGAGGTTGAACGTGAAGCGGGTGGAGAGGTTCGTGAGCAGCGTCAGGAACACGACCATCTCGTGCCCGAACGTGTAGTACCCGAGCGGCGCGCCCGCGAACCACGGGTCCGAGGTCGGCAGCGAGGGCGCTCGCACGAGGATGTTCAGGATCGAGAAGTCCATCGGCTTCTCACCCCAGAAGATCTCGGGGTTGAGCGCCCGGATGCCGAGGAAAAGGAGGAATCCCGCCGCGAACACGGCTTCGCTCTGGAGCAAGGCCCGGCGGTTCTCGCGGAGGAAGCGCAGGATGTCGTGGCGATTGCGGAGGAAGACCACCGCGGAAGCCGCCGCCAGCAGGGCGAGGCACGCGATGGCCGCGCGCCGCCCGTTGGGAAGCGCCCGGAAAGTCAGCGCCAGCGTCAGCAGATAGGTGACGAGGACGAGCCCCAGGATGCGGGCGATTCCGAAGCCGCGGTCCGCGAAGCGGGGAAAAGCGGCCCACGCGAGGGGCGCCGCGAGGGCGCCGACGAGGAGCAGGGCGAGATACCACGCCAGCGCCGCCCCGAGGGAGCTGGCCTCTCCCGGTTCGACCGAGGTCGCCGTTTCGGTCTCGGCGCGGCGGTCGGGACGTACCGGCGCGCTGACCTGGCGCAGCGCCCGAGGCCAGCGTTCCCAGTCGTGCATCGTGGGCGGCGTCTGCGGCATGGAGGCGAGGAGCAGCCGGCGGGCCGCCGCGGCCGAGAAGGCTGGCGTTTTCCGGAAGAGCAGCACCCGAGGGTGGTCGTAGACGGTGAACTGCTCTTCGGCGCGGTCGTCGGGAAACCGCAGCGGCCCGAGCGACGGATAGGACGTGAAGTCCACCGCGCGCTCGAAGCCGAGCTTCCCGTCGAAGAGGGCGCGGTAGTACGCGATCGACATCGGGAAGACGGTCGGGATCCGTGTCACGTTCGTATAGACGCGGCCCGAAGTGACCGCGACCCAGTCGGCCTTACGGAGGGCGTCCACCAAAAGGTCGACTTTCGGCGGAGCGTCCGGGTCGAACAGCGGCAGCGACGGACCTGCGTAAAGGGCCGGGTCGTAGCCCGGCATCGGCAGCGGCAGGCCGTCGTCCCAGGATTCGTTGGCGAAGGCCTTCTTCGGCGGCACGTGCGCGTAGATCCACCGGGTCGCTTCGACGCGGGTGTGTGGGCGCCGGTAGATCGACGTGAACGCGATCGCCCAGAGGAAGGTCCCGCCGAGGACCGCGAGCGCGGCCAACCGCGCCAGCCGCGGAAACCGAGAACGCGCCAGCCAGGAGGAGAAGAAGACGCCGGTCAGGACCGCCAGCGCCGGGTACGCCGGATAGAAATAGCGGATCGACTTGACCATCGTCAGCCCGTGGTAGAGGAAGAGGAAGAGCACGTAGAGCGCGAGCGGCGCCAGCGCGAAGGCGCGTCGCCGGACGATCGCCACCGCGCTCCAGGCCAGTGCCACGATCGCCGAGAGCCCGAACAGCACCCCGGCGCCCCAGAGCACGAAGTTCTCCACCGGGTAGAGGATCGTGCGCCCCGCCCACTGGAGCGCGGGCGGGAATCCCGCCACCGAGCTCGTCAGGTTTTTCAACCGCCGGAGATCCTCGATCCAGCGGGGATCCAGACGGAACGAGAAGGCACTCGGGCCGAGGAAGACGTGCGGCAGGAAGATCCGCACGGTCACCGCGGCGGCGGCGAGGACCAGGAGTCCCCGCGGCAACTCGCGCAGGAACGATCGCCAGGCGGGCCGCCCGCGCCCGAGAGCGCGGACGAGCAGGGCGACGCCGACCGGCAGGAGCAGCGCCAGCGCCGTTATCTTGCACCCGACTGCCAGCCCGACCGCGACGCCGGTCAGGGCGTCTCCCGCGGCTCCGGAGCGGTTCTGCGCGATACGCACGGCGCCGTAGAGAGCGGCTGCGGTGAAGCTCGTGAGGATGGCGTCGACCGCCCAGAAGTGCGAAAGCTGAATGCCCAGAGCGCAGAAGGCGAGGAGGCCCGCGGCCAGGAGGGAGGCCCGCCGGTGCGCAAAACGCCGCGTGATGCGGTAGGCGAGCCAGACCGTGAGGAGGTCGAAGACGCCCGAGAGCGCGCGCCCGATCAGGTGTGTGCCGCCGTAGCCCTCCTTGCCGAAGAGCGGCGCCACGGCCTTGGCCAGGACCATCGGGAGCGTGCCGTAGACGAACGAGCCTTCGCCCCTGTTGTAGGGGTTGAGGCTCGAGCGCGAAGAATCGAAGTACTCGACGGGCCCTTTCGGAAACGCGAGCTTCTCCTCGACCATCGAGATGAAACGCTCGTCGGGGTGGAGATGGTGGCCGCTGTCCCAATCGAGCCCCTGGAAGCGGAGCAGGCCCCCGAGCGCGAGAAGCCCGAAGAGAATGGCGCGGGCTCGCTTGCGGGAGAGCCTGACCTCGATCCGATCAGCCCGCAACGAGGAGGCCCTTGCGGGAGAGGAAGCGGGCGATCTCCTCCCGGCTGCCGTGGATCCACGCGAGCAGACGGTCGAGACCCTCGCCGGGTGAGACGCGCGGCGCCCAGCCGAGCTCGCGAGAGGCGCGGCCGACGTTGCAGTAGAAGACCGGCTGGTCGCCCAGGCGGGTCGGCGCCCTGGCGATCGGGATCGACTTCTGCAGCTTCGCTTCGAGGAGCGCCATCAGCTCCTTCAACGAGAGGCGGAACCCGGGCCCGCCCCCGACGTTGTAGGCGCGGCCCGCGACTGTGTCGCGGTTGCCGGCCGCGGCCAGATACAGCGCGACGAGGTCGTCAACCCAGAGCAGATCGCGGACCTGCAGGCCGTCGCCGTAGAACGTGATCGGGAGCCCGAAGACGGCGGCCAGAGCGAACCATGCCACCCAGCCCTGGTCCTCCTCGCCGAACTGGCGGGGCCCGTAGATGCAGGACTGCCGCATCGCGACGGTGGGGAGTCCGAAGCTGCGGTGGTAGTCGATGACGTACTGGTCCGCGGCCCCCTTCGAGCACCCGTAGGGAGACTCGAAGGACAGCGGCTCCTCTTCGGCGACTCCCGCAGGCAGGTCCCGAAAGTCCCAGCGCCCGTCGCGGATCGTTTCGCCCATAGAGAGATGGCCGTAGACCTTGTTGGTCGAGGCGTAGATCAGGAGCGGCGCCCTCTCGGGCGCGCCGGCGTGGCGGCGGCGCAGTTCTTCGAGGAGCCGGAAGGAGCCGAGCGCGTTGATCTCGTAGTCGGAGACGGGGTCGAGGATCGAGGTCGTGACGGCGACCTGCCCGGCGAGGTGGAGGACGGCGTCGAAGGGCTCGGAAAGCGCCGCTCGCAGGGCCGCGGAGTCGCGCACGTCGCCCTCGACGAAGCGGATGTCGGGATGCGCCCTCTCCAGCCAGGCCCGGTTGAAGTGCGAGGCGGCGCGCGAGAAGTTGTCGAACACGACGACGTCGTGTCCCGTCTCGCGGAACCGCCGGGCCGCGTTCGAGCCGATGAACCCGGCACCGCCGGTGATCAGGAACCGCATTCGTTTCCCTCGGGGTGCTCGTGTAAGCTTCTCATTCTACAGGAGGATCGGCCCGCCGGGCGCAGAGGAAAGCGATGCAGGAGCCGGCAGGCGGCTCGGGTTCGTCGATCAAGCGGGACAGGCGCTTGACCCAGAACGCGTTGTCAGTCAGAGCCGGGAAGGGCACCCACCGGCCCGTCAGCTTCTTCGACAGCAGGTGCGGCAGGCTGACGTAGTGGCTGCGATGGAAGGTGCGCGTCGCCGCAGGGGAGAGGTAGTAGCGCCAGCTCTGCACGTCGAGGCCGGCCCGCTCGAAACGGGCCTTCCAGGTCGCTGGCGAATCGAAATGAAAGTGCGCGGCCTCGCGGTTGAACCACTCCAGGTACGCGCGGTGCGCCCTTCCCAGTCCGAGCCGGCGCCAGACGCGAGCGTCGGTCAGAAACTCGCTGAAGCGATCGCCGATGACCGTGCAGGCGAAAACCCCGCCGGGGCGCAGCACCCGCGCAATGTCCGCGACCGTCCGCTCGATGTCCGGAATGTGCTCGAACACGCAGTTGGAGACGACCGACGCGAACGCGCCGTCGGGAAAAGGCATCGTGCCCGAGTCCGCGCTGACGAGGAGGCGGTACACGCCGCGCGCCCGGGCCTCGGCCAGATCGGCGACTCCCGGATCCAGGCCCGCGTCCGCGCCCTCGGGGAAAAGGACCGACCCGAAGTGCCCGTCGCCGCAGCCGATGTCGAGGATCGGGCGGGGGAAGGCGATCTCTGCGAGGATCCGGGCTTCGAACGACCGGATGATCACGCGGTGGAAGGGCATTTCGCGCAGGTGGGCGCGGAGAATTCGCCGGGTCGCGTCGGGCGTCGTCACCCCCTGGCCTCGAGGATCGAGCGGTAGGTCGCCTCGTAGAACGCGAAGGTGCGCTCGGGAGGGAACATCGCCCGGATCTCCTCCCGGGGACGCCTGTAACGCTCGGGAGACTCGAGCACGCGCAGGATCGCCTTCGCCAGCCCGTCGGCGTCGCCGATCGGCGCGATCTCGCCCATGCCGGTGAGGCGAATCGGCTGGCGCACGCCCGGCAGATCCGAGGCCACGACGGGCACGCCCCGGAGCATCGCCTCGACCTGGACCAGGCCGAAGGACTCGGTCGAGTTGATCGACGGCAGGACGAGCACGTCCGAAACCGTGAAGAGGTCGGCGATCTCGGAGGGCGGCACGATCCCCGTCGCGACCACGCCCGCCGAGGCGTCGGCGAGCAGCGGCTCGATCGTTTCGAGAACCGCTTCGCCGGGGACTTCCTTCGCACCCGCGAGGACCACGACCGCCTCCGGAAATCGTTTGCGGATCGCGGTGAACGCGCGCATGAGCACGGGCAGGCCCTTCTCCTCCGCGAACCGGCCGAGAAAGAGGAGGACCGGGGCCCCGCGGATGCCGTAACGGTCGCGGACGACCTCGGCGCTGCGGCCGGTCTCCGGCGGGTCGGCCACGGGAGGAAGTACCCATCCCACCTTCTCGATCCGGTCCCGCAAAGGCCTGGTATGGCGCGCGTAGTCCTCGGTGTACGTGATGACGCGGTCGGCACGCGCGAGGGCGAAGCTGTGCGACGCCCGCGCGAGCACCCCGACGAAGCGCTGTCCCAGGCCGGGCGGCGGCTGCAGGTCGCAGTGAAACGTGACGAGGATGGGGACCCGCAGAGTGGAGGCGAGGAAAGCGAGGGGAGCGGCGTTGACGAGAGGGGCGTGAAGATGGAGGACGTCGGAACGCGGCAGCTCGCGTACGGCACGGGCCAGGATGGCCGGCGAGACGAGCGCCTTTCCCAGGCGGGCCGCGACCGCCGCGCGCACGACGCGTACGCCGTTTTCCTCGCTTTCCGCGGGGAGCTCGGGAAGGTGCCGGTGCGTCAGCACGTGGATCTCGTGCCCCCTTTTTGCGAGCCCCTCGGCCAGATGCTCGACGTACAACGTCAGGCCCGAGACGTTCGGCCGGTAGTAGTCGACAGCCATGAGGACCCTCATCGAGGGGGCGCGACCTCGAAGACGGCCGTTTCCCCGGTGTGCACGGGGCGCAGGAACGGGAGCTGCGCCACGGCGGCGGCGTTCGGGTAAGTCTGGCGCTCCCGGTCTCCGAGGACGACGTGCGTGACGCGGTACTTCTGGAGGATGTCCCAGGCCGCCACCGCATTGCGCGTCGTGTAGAAGAGCCGCACGCCAGCCAGTCGTTCCGAGACCTCGGGGTCGTTGGAGCGCCAGAGGCCCTCGTGATTGGCCCAGCCCATCACCGTCGGAATGCCCGTGTGCGAGGAGATGCGGGCAAACTCGCTGTACGGGTCTCCCGACGCCTCGAGGACGACCGATGTCCGAGGCGCGTTCTTCAGCAGCCAGTCGATCGCGGCGGCGTCGCCGGAACCGCGTCGGGCCAGGGGGCCGCGGGCGTCCAACGAGAAGGGGCCGTCCTTCTGCCGGAAGCGGGACACGATGACGTTGGCCGGCCAAAGCAGCGCGAGGAGAGCCGCCGTCGCGACCAGGGCGCGGAAGGCCCGTCGCCGCCTGAGTCCGGCGTTTGACGCGCGACCCGCGAAGACGGCCGTCCCGATCGCCAGAAGCGGCCAGGCCTGGTGATAGAACTTGAAGATCGTGTTCATGCGCTGCAGGTCGTGCCCGTAGGAATCCTTGAAGTAGACGATCTCGCAGCCCCCGATCATTCCCAGGCCGAGGAGCAGCAGAAACGCGGCGAACACCCCGGAGGCGTCGCCCTCGGGGGCGCGCAGGCTCCTCCAACCCGCACGCGCCGCGAAGATGCCGAGCAGCAGGACGACCGGCATTGCGGGCATGCGGGTCGAGAGCCCGACGAGAAGGACTGCCGCGACGGCGAGCGCGGTCGCGAAGTCGCGCCGCCGGCGCGCGCTCTCCGTGTCGTCGGCGGGGCGCGGCCAGAGGGCGGCGAAGCCGACGGCGAAGAGAAGCCCCCAGACCCCGAGGAACTCCAGCAGTCCCGAGAACATCGTCGCGCGCCCGAGACCCTTGTTCTCGAGCTGAAAGCTCGCCGTGTACGGATAGAAGATGAGGAGAGAGAGAAGGGCCACGCCGAGGCCCGCGAAGACGCCGCCCACGGCGGCGCCGAAGCGCGGGAAGCGCTCGCCACGCGTCGACAGGAGCGCGCCGCAGACGACGAGGAGGATCACGAGCGCCGGCATGTTCCAGAGGCTCGCGGCACGCGCGGTGCCCGCGGTCAGCGCCACCAGGAGCACCCCGAGCCAGCGGCGCAGGCCTTTGTCGGCACCCGCCTCCATCCACCGGTGCGCCACGGCGAAGGCGGCGATGAAGTAGGGGAACGCGAGTAAGTGCGGGTGCAGATCCGCGTGAAAGAAGGTGAAGAAGGGGAACTCGTTGATCGTCTTGAAGTTTTCCTGCCCGATCACGCGGGAGGCGTGCCAGTAGTCGAATTCCGCGGCCAACGGGGCTTTCCACGCGTCGAGCGCCCCGACGAGATTGCTCGCGAAAACCGTTGCGACCGCCGCGCCGAGCCCGACGGCGAGGCGCCCCCGCGAGAGACGCAATCCCAGGCAGGCGGCGGCGCAGAAGGAAAACCCCGCGAAGGTCGCGACGGCCAGGTTGTAGGCGGCCATTGGCGCGACGTTGGCGACCTTAGCCTGCGCGGCGGCGAGGATGTACCCCCAGTAGTAGTAGTTGATCGACTTTCCCGCCATCCAGGGGTCGGCCGGCGGCATGGCCGGGTAGCGCGCCAGAGAGTTCAGGAACGCGAGGTCCATGAACTTTTCGGCGCCGAGGATCGCGGGCCCGGCGGCGCGGATGACGAGAAAGATCAAAGTCGAGCCCCAGAACAGAGTTGCGGCGAGCTTTTCCTCGCCGCCCCAGAGGGGCGCTTTCATAACCTCGTTGGACCCGCGGAGCCGCGCCAGCCAGGCCGCGGCGCCGACGGCGAGCGCGACGAGGATCAGCGTGCCGCGCGAAAATCCCAGTCCTGTCGCGAGGGAGAAAGCCCATCCGAGGTAGGCGACGAGGGCGAGGCCGAGGGGGCGCGAGAGCAGCGCGGCGTCCCGGCGGTTGGCGAAGAAGGCGCGCAACAGCGGGAGGACGGCGAGGCCCAGAATCTCCGTTGCGAGGGCCCAAGCCAAGATGTCCCGCATGAAAGGTCCCTGTAGTTTACACTGTCGGCTCGCCCAGAAATATTAGTGGACGCTTATGTGACGCGCCGGAGAAAGATCGTCTTCTCGACGCTCGCGTGGACGGCGCAATGCTAGTCTTTCCAGGAATGTACCAGCCGGGTTACGTCGGGCTGCTGGCCTCCGGGGAGCTCGAGGAGCGCGTGGAGAAGCTCTACGCGCTGCTCTCGGCCTGCACGGTCTGCCCGCGCGACTGCGGCAACGACCGCCTGGCGGGCGTCCTCGCGTCCTGCGCCTCGGGGGCCGACCCCGTCGTCTCCGCCCACACGCCGCACTTCGGCGAGGAGCCCTGTCTCTCGGGCACGCGGGGCGCCGGCAACATCTTCTTCGGCAACTGCAACTTGCGCTGCGTCTATTGCCAGAACTTCCAGATCAGCCAGGACTACGCGGTCCAGAAGCGCAACACGGTCTCCGTCGAGCGTCTGGCGGAAATGGCTCTCGAGCTCCAGGAGCGAGGCTGCCACAACATCGGTTTCGTCTCGCCTACGCACTACGCGCCGCAGATGGCGAAGGCGATACTGCTCGCCGCGCGGCGCGGGCTGCGGCTCCCGGTGGTCTACAACACCAACGCCTACGACTCGGTCGAGGTTTTGCGGCTGCTCGACGGCGTCGTCGACGTCTACCTGCCGGACTTCAAATATGCCGATTCGGCGGCGGGACTGCTCTACTCGAAGGTCCCGGACTACGCCGAGCGCTCGCGCGAGGCCCTCGTCGAGATGTTCCGGCAAAAGGGCTCGCTTCTCGCGATCGAGGAGGACGGGCTGCTCCAGAGCGGCCTTCTCGTTCGCGTGCTCGTCCTGCCGGAGAACGTCGCCGGCGTGTCGGACACGCTGGCCTGGGTCACCGAGACGCTCTCACCCCGGGTGGCGGTGTCGTTGATGGCCCAGTACTACCCGATCCACCGCGCGGCGGCCAACGCGAAGTACCGCGCGCTCGCTCGCTCGATCACGGCCGCGGAGTGGGACGAAGCGCTCGAGGCGCTCGAGGCGAACGGCTTCTCCCGCGGGTTCCAGCAGGAGCTCGAGACCGCCAACAAGTACTATCGCCCCGACTTCACCGACGGCGAAGCGCCCTTCCGGGACATCCGCGACTTTCGCTGAGACGCCGGTCGTGCCACACGAGACGGGACGGGAATCGAGGGACCGCGTGCGGGTCGGGGCCGGGTGCCCCGGCCCATCTTGTTTCGCAGGCTGCTGAAAAATACCTGTTAGAGCGGCTCGCAGGCGTTGACGATCGCGGCGGTGAAGTCGGTCGCGATTGTCAGCGCGGTCGACGCGAGGGTCCGGCTGCCGGCGCGAAGCTCCAGCCGATAGTCGCCGGGGCGGGCGAAGAACTTCCCGGTCTTCACGGTCTCAGAGACGTCGGCCGCGGAGGAAGCCCCTTTCCAGAGCGTACGCTCGTCGCCGTCGGGCGCCACGGCTACGATGCGAGTCTCCTCTGGCGCGGCGGTCCCACGGTGCACCGAGAGCGTCAGCGTTCCGACGCTCCCGGCGAGCTGCCAGCGCGCTTCCCGCGACTCACCGCCCGGGACGTGCGCCCACAGCGAGTCGTAGACGGGGGCAGTCCTGTCCTTGCGCACGATGCCGACGGGGGTCGTGACGAGGACTCGCGCGGCGACGGGATTCCCTTCGATCGAGGCCGGCGAAAAGAGCGAGCGCTTGAGCGACGCTTCGGCGTAGGGCGCGAGCTCGGAGATCCGGCTGCGGACGACGCGGATCGATCCGACCGCGCCGTCCTTTCCGATCACGACCTCGTCGACGACCTGGCCCCCCACACGCGCGGAGAGAAACGAGTCTGGCAGCGCCAGGGGACCCATCGAGAGCCGGTCCGGAGGAGTGAAGCCGGAGCAGGCGGGAACCGGGGACGCCGCCGGCGCGGCCGCGCACGAGTAGAGCGCCGAGGCCGCGAGAATCACGAGAGACTGCCGGCCGCGCGGGCTCACTTGGGGGAGGTCGGAATCACGAAGGCGAACTTCGACGGGTCCGCGGCGAGCCAGAACTGGCCTCCGCCGACACCCGCGCCGTTGACGGTGAAGCGGAGCATCCAGACACCGTCTTCCCAGTCCGGCCCGATGCGGGCCACGACGGGGATGCGGACCTCGGTCGCCCTGGCCGGCACGGCGACGGGCGGCTGAAACACCGCGACGCGCTTTCCCTGCGGCGACACGGCCTCGACCTTCACTGTCAGCGTGCGAGCCTCCGTGGTTGGAGGAATGTCGAGCAACGCCTCCGCGCGCAGCGCCGGGTCCTGGCCGCGGCGGATCGGGAAGCCCTCGGGCGCCGTTTTCTGCCCGGAGGCGTTGGCCGGGGAGATGGCCACGTCGCCCAGGATCGGCGCCTCGACGTTCCCCCGCTTCTCTCCCTCGATGCGGAAGCGTACGGCGACGTTCAGGAACACCTCGACGGGCTTGCCGTCGCGCATCGCGGGACGGAACTGCCACCCCTGGACCGCCTCGACCGCCGGCTTGACGAAGTCCTTGGCGCTTGCGGCGACCAGATGCAGGTCGGAGACGCGGCCCTGCGTGTCGATGCGGCCGGCCAGCAGCACGTTGCCCTGCCGGTCGACTTTCGCGAGGTTCTCCGGATAGACCGGCGGCTGGTACTTCGTGCGGAGGGCTTCGCGCGTTTGCGCGCCCGCTCCCGCGGCGCCCGCCAGGAACAGGCAGACCGCGATCGCGCGGCGAATCGTGCGCGGGAAAGACATGGGTGCCCTCAGGCTGCCGGTCCGTCGAAGGCGCGGCGCGCGTGGTAGGAGGAGCGCACGAGCGGGCCCGCTTCAACGCGGAAGAATCCCAGGGCCTCGCCCTGCTCGCGCAGGCGCGTGAACTCCTCGGGTGTGTAGTAGCGCTCGATGGGAAGCCGCCGCTCGTGTGGCTGGAGATACTGCCCGACCGTGGCGATGTCGCAGCCGGCGGCGCGCAGGTCCCGGAGCGCGGCGAGGAGCTCCTCGGGCGTCTCGCCGAGGCCGACCATCACACCGGACTTGGTCTTCAGCGCGAGGCCGTCCCGCGTGCGCCTCTCGTCAGCGCGCGAGAGGAGCTCGAGCGACTGGCCGTACTTCGCGTCGGGCCGCACGCGCCGGTAGAGCCGCGCGACGGTCTCCAGATTGTGGTTGAGGATCTCGGGAGCCTCGTCGAGGACGGTGTCGAGCGCGCTCCAGTTGCCCTGGAAGTCGGGGATCAGGACCTCCACGGTGCAGCCGGGGTTCTTGCTTCGGATCGCCCGGATCGTCGCCGCGAAGTGGGCCGCGCCCCCGTCGGGCAGATCGTCCCGGTTGACCGACGTCACGACCGCGTGCGCGAGGGACAGCTCCCGCGCCGCTTCGGCGACCCGGCCGGGCTCTTCCGGATCGAGGGAGCCGGGCCTTCCTTTGCCGACGGCGCAGAAGCCGCAGTGGCGCGTGCAGATGTCGCCGAGGAGCATGAAGGTGGCCGTCCGCTCCCGCGCCCAGCACTCGTGGATGTTAGGGCAGCGAGCCTCCTCGCAGACGGTTACGAGCGAGAGGCGCCGCATCATCTGGCGCACCTCCTCGTACTCTCCCGTGGTGTTGAGACGTACCTTCAGCCACTCGGGCCTCTCGAGGCGCGTCGGGCGGTCGTGCACGGGCAACGAGCTCACGCCCCGATTATCTCCCGGCCGAAGACGGCCCCGAAATGTCCGAGCAGGACGGCCGCGATCTCGTCGACCGCGACAGGCCGGCGCAGCTCTCGCTCCATCGTCGTGACGCCTCCGTCGGTGACGCCGCAGGGCACGATGCCGGAGAAATACGGGAGCGGCTCGCTCGTGACGTTCAGGGCGAAGCCGTGAGTCGTGACCCACCGGGACAGGTGCACGCCGATGGCGGCGATCTTGTCGTTGCCGACCCAGACGGAGGTCACGCGCTCCTTCCGGTTCGAGCGCTCGGCATGGAGGCCGACCTCCCCGAGCGTCCGGATCAGGACTTCTTCCAGGTCCGTGACGTAGCGCTTGACGTCCTGCCTGTCGGGCGAGAGGTTCAGGATCGGGTATCCCACGAGCTGCCCGGGGCCGTGGTACGTGACCTTGCCGCCCCGGTTCGACTCCCGGACCGCGATGCCGAGCGCCGCGCAACGTTCGGGGGCCAGCAGGACATCGGCCGCCGTCGCGTTCCTGCCGAGCGTGAAGACGGGCTCGTGCTCGAGGAGGAGCAGGCTCTCCTCGCCTCCCCCGGCGACGAGCGCCGCAGCCTCGGCCTGGAGAACGAGAGCCCGGTCGTAGTCGATGCGGCCGAGCCAGCGCGTGGCCAGGCGCCGCGTCCCGGGGGCGGCGATGAGCGCTTCCATCGTTCTCAGTTTAGCTCCTCAGTGTCCGAGCAGCACGGTGTCCTGCCCGCCCGGGTGCGCGCTTCCGGGGAAATAGCCGGCCGACATCCAGATGACCCGCAGGCCCGCCGCGGCGGTCATCGCTTCGAAGAACGCCCGGCCGTAGGCCACGGCGGCCGCCGGCCGCGAGCGGAGGCGCCAGCGGATCCGCCCGGGGGCGTCCGAGTACGGGAACGCGAACTCGACATCGGGCAGAAACGAGCCGTTCTCGTCGAAGAGAAACGCGGTGACGATGGCCCCGCGGCCCGGCCGGAGGACGCGGCGAATCTCGGCGAGGTAGTGCCGCGCGTCGGCCTCGAGGAGGTGCGTGAAAACGGACTTCGCCAGGACGAGATCGGCCTCGCCCGTTTGGAGGGGAAACCGATACGTGGAGGCGACCGCTCCCGAGCCCGTGCCGTAGGCCGAGGCGAGGTCCGCGTGTTCGAAACGCAGGCGCGGATCGCCCGCGTGGCTCCTCCGACACCAGCGAATCGAGGGCGCATGCACGTCGAATCCAACGTAGCGTCCACCGCGTCCCAGGCGGCGCGCGAGCCCGGGGATCATCGCGCCCGGCCCGCAGCCGACATCGAGGACCGTGTCGCCGTCGTGCACGAGCCCGAGGCGGTCCAGGAACTCGGCCGTCTCGCGGGCCGCGCTCTCGAACGCCCGAACGGCTCCCGTGTGCCGGCGCAGCCAAAGCGGCGGCAAATGCCCCCGGCCGGTGGCGCGCAGCCACATCCGGTCGATCGGGCCCGCGAGCCACAGCGCCGTCGTGCGGCCTCTCCGGAGAGCCTCGACGATCATCGGCGCCAGGCCCCGAAGACCCCGTACAGGATCAACACCGGGTCCCCGTAGGGGACTCGGTATCGCCAGACGACCTGAAGCGCGACGTGCACGGCCATGCTCAGGACGAGCGCGGCGACGCAGAACGCGGCGACCCCCCGGCGAGGCGCCCGCACGAGGCCGCGCGCGGCCAGAATGTAAAGTACGACGTAGAGGACACCGATGCCGGCCACGACGGCCGGGGCCCAGAACCACGGGGTGGGATAGGGCCGGACCCAGTGCCAGGCCTTCCGGGCGAAGAGCGCCAGACTCCCGGCCGGGTCGGCCAGGATCTCGTCGATCCCCATCCGCGCGAACGCGGCGGAGCGCCTGCCGGGCGATACCGGACCGGCCTTCTCGATGCGCGTCAAACGGGCGCGCAGGTCACGATCGAACCCCTCGAGCCATCGGACGTATTGCTCGGGGCTGCGTACCTCGTAGAAGCTCCGCGTCCAGCTCGAATTCCCCGCGTACAAGCTCACGCCTCCGGCATCGCTGACGGGAATGAGCTCGTGAAACCGCAGCGCGTTGCGGAGCGTCCAGGGGGTGAGGGAGAGCAGGAAGCCGAGCAGCGCCGCGCCTGCGAGGTTCCACCCGATGCGTCGCGCGTGCCGCCGGTCGAGCAGGGATGCCGCGAGCAGCGGAGCCAGCGCCAGCGCGGAGGATCGCGTGAGCGCCGCCAGGCCGAGCATCGCTCCCGCCGCGAGGGCGAGGATCGCGGACGGCCGGTCGGAGGCGGCCAGCAGAAGAAGCCCGGCCAGAAGGAGAAAGAAGAGGAAGAGCGGTTCGCTCTGGACGTCGGTCGACAGGAGAACGAAGCTCGGGTGAAGCGCGGCGGCTGCCCCGGTCGCGATCGCGACTCCCCGGTGCCGGAAGATGCGGGCAGAGAGCAGCGCGAGAAGCACGGCCGCGAGGGCCCCGAGCACGTTGTTGGCGATCTTCGCGCACGGAATGCACTCGGTCCGGCCGAGCGTGACGGCGGCGAGAAAGGCCGGGTAGGCCGGGGGCCGGAAGAAGAACGGTTCCGTGCGATCGGGGTACCTGCCGTGCTGCGCCAGCTCCGTAGCCGCGAAGAGATACCGGGACGCGTCGCCGAACCGGAGCGTCGAGAACCCGACGGCGGCAGTCGCGGCGAGGCGGATCAGAAGCGCGAGCAGGAAGATCGCGAGCACGACGTTGCGCTTGAGGAGCGGAACGGAGGGTTGCGGATCCAGAGCGATCATGGAGATGCGGGCGAGGCGCTCGCTCGCCTCCGCAGGAGCGCGCCGGCGCCGGACGATGCGTAGAGGAGCAGCACGGGGTCCCAGTACGCGGCCCGGTACCTCCAGCTCGTCTCGAACGCGACGTGAAGGAGCATCGTCAGAGCCAGAAACAGCAGGCAGAAACCGCGAGCGCCGCGGCGTTCGGCCTTCGCCAGACCCGGGGCCGCGCACACGAACAGCGCCGTGAAGTACAAGCCGAGGATCACGACCGCGGCCACGGGCCAGAATCGCGGGTCCGGATACGGGCGCAGCCAGTCCCAGCTCTTCCAAGCGAGGAGACGGAGCGTGCCCCGGGGATCCTCGCGGCGCTCGGCGAGTGCGTCGGAAAAGAGAGCGCGCGAGAGCCGGCCGGGCGAGTTGCGCACTTCGGCGGGCAGTGCCGCGATCCGCTGCCGCCTCGCGCGCTCGAGCGCCTCGGAGGCGTTTTCGAGCTCCTGGCGGCTGCCGGCCGTGGCCAGGCCGATCGCGGCATCCGCGTTGCGCCCATAGAACACGTAGCCGGCGCCGTCGTTGACGAGGATCAGCTCCCGGAACTCGAGGGCGTTGCGGGCCGTCCAGGGGGCCAGGGCCGCCGCGAAGCCGAGCAGCGCGGAGAACGCGATATGGGCCCCCGCGCGGCGCGGGTGGCGGCGGTCACGCAGAGGCGCCAGCAGCAGCGGGGCGAGTACGAGCGCCGAGGAGCGGGTCAGGGCCGCGAGCGCCAGGAAGACGCCCGCAAGAAGCGCGAGATTCGACGATGGCCGGTCGGTTGCGGCGAGAAGAAGGTACCCGGCGCACAGCAGCAGCAGGAGGAAGAGCGGCTCGGTCTGAACGTCGGCGCTGGCGAGGAGGAACGTGGGATGGAGGGCCGCCAGGACTCCTGCCGCGATAGCGGCGGAGCGGCGCCGGAAGAGCCGCGCCGCGAGCGCCGCGATCAGAAGGGCCGACAGCGCCCCGAGAACGCCGTTGGCGGCCTTCGCGGCGGCGATCCGCTCCGGATGCCCGAGCGTGGCCGCGACCAGGAAGGCCGGGTAGCCGGGCGGGCGAAACAGAAACTCGTCGGTGCGGCGCGGGTAGTGCCCCGTCTCGGCGAGCGAGCGCGCGCCGAAGAGATACGCGGGCGCGTCGGCGAACCGCACCGTCGAGAAGCCGACGGCCGTCGTCGCGGCCAGGCGCGCGAGGAGCGCGAGGAGAAAAATAGCGAGGCAGACTTTGCCGCCCAGTCGCGGGATGGAGGGCTGCGAAACTGTGGCCGTCGGACGGCTAACCGAGATCGAACTCTCCGGATTCGAGCGTCTTCTTGACGCTCGCCATGAAGCGGTCCGCGTCGGCGCCGTCGACCAGGCGGTGGTCGAAGGAGAGCGCGAGGTACCCGACCGTGCGGATGCCGAGCGCGTCCTGTCCGTGCTCGTCCGCGACGACGACCGGGCGCTTCTCGATCGTCCCGACGCCGAGGATCGCGACCTGCGGCTGCGGGATGATCGGCGTCCCGAAGAGCGATCCGAACACTCCCGGGTTGGTGACCGTGAAGGTCCCGCCCTGGATCTCCTCGGGCTTCAGGCGCTTCGTCCGCGCCCGCTCGGCCAGATCCTGCGTAGCGCGCGCGAGGCCGAGGATCGACTTCTCGTCCGCGTTCTTGATGACGGGGACGATCAGGCCCCAGTCGAGCGCCACCGCCATCCCGAGATGGATGTCCCGGTGGTAGACGATGTTGTCGCCGTCGATCGAGGCGTTCACCTGCGGGAACTCGCGCAGCGCCTGGATCGCGGCACGGAAGATAAAGGGGAGGTAGGTGAGCTTGACGCCGTTCTTCTCGAGGAAGGCGTCCTTGTGCCTGGCCCGGATCTTCGCGATGTTCGTGTAGTCGACCTGGAAGACCGTCGTCACGTGCGCCGCGGTGCGCTTCGAGAGGATCATGTTCTCGGCCGTAATCTTGCGGATCCTCGTCATCGCGACGACCTCGTCGCGGTCCGAGACCGGAGTCGCCGGGCGCCCGGCGGGCGCCTCGGCCGGCTCGGCGAGGCCCGGGGCCTCCGCGGGCGCCGAGGACAAGCGCGAGGGAGCCCCCCCCGCGACCTTGCGGTTCTCGAGGTACGAGAGGACGTCGTTCTTGGTGACGCGGTTGTGGATGCCGGTGCCCTCGACTTCGCGGATCTCGATCGCGTGCTCCTGGGCGATCTTGCGGACGAGGGGCGAGGAGCGGCGGCGGATGCGCTCCTCGATCGACTCGACCTGCGCCCCCTGCGAGGCTTCTGCCGGCGCGGCGGCCGGCACGGCTGTCGGCCGTGAGGCCGCGGGCGCCGGGGCTGCGGGAGCCGCTGCGGGAGGAGCCGGAGGGGGTGGCGCGGCCGCCGCGGGCGGCGGCGCAGGAGCGGCGGCGGGCTTTGCTTCGACCTTCGGGGCCGGCGCCGGTTCGGGAGCCTTCGGGGCGGCTGGAGCGGGCTCAGCCGCCGCCTGGGGCGCCGGAGCTTCGGCGGCAGCCGGCTTTTCGCCCGCCTCCCCGATCACACCCACGACCGTGTTGATCGGCACGGTCGCTCCTTCGGCGGCCTTGATCTCGAGAAGCGTGCCGGCCACGGGCGAGGGGATCTCCGCGTCGACCTTGTCCGTCGAGATTTCGAAGATGGGCTCGTCCCGTTTCACGGTGTCGCCGACCTTCTTGAGCCACTTCGTGACGGTGCCCTCGGCTATGGACTCGCCCATTTGGGGCATGATGATTTCGGTCGACATGGATCCTCCCTCGCACCGAACAGCATAGGGCAAAGCCGCCAAATCGAGAAGCGCGCTGCGTCGCCTATCCCTTGAACCGGGTGAGCGCCGCCTTGATCAGGCCGGCCGTTCGCGATATATAAGCCTTCTCAATCATGAGGCGCGCGCGTCTGGCGCCTCCGATCACATTGATTTTGACGGAGGTCGAGATGCCGCGGTTCATGTCCTGTGCTCAGTATGACCCTCGCCTGCCGCCGCGGCGATCCTGGCGTTTTCTCTCGCGGTCCGCCGGGGTTGCGCTCGCCGCCCTCGTCGTTATCGCCCTGCCCGGCCGCGGCCAGACGGAGCCCGTCGCCGGCCAGAACGTCAACATGGTCTCGGGTACCCAGTTCCCGGGCGGCGATCCCTTCCTCCAGCGCCAGAACGAGCCGTCGCTCGCCGTTTCTTCGCGCAACTCTCTCCACCTGCTGGCCGGGGCGAACGACTACCGGACCGTCGACCTGCCGGTTTCGGACACGGTCCCCGGGTCGCTGGCGGGCGACGCCTGGCTCGGTGTGTTCAAGTCCTTCGACGGCGCTCAGTCCTGGCGGAGCACGCTGCTTCCCGGTTTCCCGCAGGACCAGTCCGCGGAGGGTCTCGCCTCGCCCCTGAAGGCTTACAGCGCGGCGGCCGATCCGACGGTTCGAGCCGGAACGAGCGGCCTCCTCTACTACAGCGGCATCGCCTTCAACCGCGGCACGAACAACGGCGCGGTCTTCGTGGCGCGCTATCTCGACGCCAACCAGAAGGAAAACGGCGACGCGACGCTCGGAAAGGACACGATCAAGTACATCTCGACCGTCGTCGTCGACACCGGAACGTCCGGCCAGTTCATCGACAAGCCGTGGATCGCGGTGGATGTTCCCCGCGCGGGCGCCTCGATGTGCACGTTCAGCCCCTTCGGGACCCCGCAGAGCTTTCCGGCCGGAAACGTCTACCTGGTCTGGAGCCGATTCACCGGCAGCACGAGCACCAAGATCATGTTCTCCCGTTCGCTCGACTGCGGGAAGACGTGGTCGAACCCCTTCAAGCTCTCGGAGTCGAACTCGATCAATCAGGGAACGAACATCGCGATCGACCCGGTCTCGGGCGCGATCTACGTCACTTGGCGCCGGTTCGCGGCCTCGAGCCAGCCGGACGCGATCCTGATCGCGAAGTCGACGGATTTCGGGAAGACTTTTCCGTCCCGGAACACGAAGGCGGTCGCGACGATCGCCCCCTTCGATCAGGGGACGACCGCGACGCAGTTTCGGACGAACGCGCTGCCCACGATCGCGGCCTCGGTCGACTCCTCCGGCGCAAGCCGCGTCCACGTGTCGTGGGCGCAGCGCAACGCCTCGACGGGGGACGCACAAATCGTAATGTCCACGTCGTCGAGCGGCGCGACCTGGGGGACGCCGGTCGGGGTGGACACGGGCGCGATGACCGACGACTTCGGTAACACCTTCTCCCGGGGCCATCAGTTCATGCCCCAGCTCACCTTCGTGGCCGGGCGCCTCGTGCTCGTCTACTACGACCAGCGGCTCGATCACACGCTCGGCTTCCACATCCCGAACAACCCGTTCACCACCGACGCGCAGGGGCGCTTCTACCTCGTGCGGCGCGACCCGAAGGGGGAGCTGCCGGCCCACCCCGAGCAGGTCTTCACGCTCGGGATCGACGATTCGACGCTGACCACCCGCCGGCACACGGTGGACCTGCGCGTCGCCCGAGCCTTCGCGGGTGCCACGCCCGCCTTCACGTCGGCCACCGTTTCGCAGTACCGCTTCGGCCTCACGGCCGACACGGTACTGCCGTCCGGGCTCACACAGCTGCAGTCCAACCCCCCGAACCTGCCGCTCTTCGCGCAGGGGACGACTCCGTTCTTAGGGGACTACATCGACGTCGGGGGCCAGAACTTCAAGGCGAACGGCGCGGGCGGCTGGGCCTTCAACACGTCCGCGTCGAGCCCCCTGGTCGCGTACGCCACCTGGACCGACAACCGCGACGTGAAGCCGCCGATGGACGGCAACTGGGCGAACTACACGGCGACCGGCCCGGTGCACCAGAGCGTGCTCGACCCGACGCAGCAGACCCCGGCCTGCGTCAACGGGCAGGAGGGCATGCGCAATCAAAACATCTACAGCAGCCGGATTAGCGAGGGGCTGGTCGTCGGATCGCCTCAAAACGTCAAGCCGCTCTCGGCGACGCTCCAGCGCTCCTTCGTGGTGACGCTGCAGAACCTCACGGGCCAGCAGCGCACGTTTCGCCTGACGGTCACCCAGCCCTCGGGGGGACAGGCCTCGTTCCTCCAGACCACGTCCCAGACCACGCTCGACGTCACGATCGCCGCGCGCTCGGGCGCCGCCCGGCCCGTGTTCGCGAAGTCTCCGAACGTGGCCGCGAGCTTCACGGTCAACGTCTTGGAGGTCGGCGGATCCCTCTCCGGCTCGATCGTGCTGAACCCGGAGGGCTCGGTCTCGCCGCTCGCGCAGCCCGACGGCACGACCGCCGACATCGGGACGCTCGAGATCTACACCCCCGGCTTCCAGGTCTGGAACCCGGCCAACCCGAATCCGTTTCTGAACATCTCCAACCCGAACGAGGTCCTCAACATCTCGAACCTCAACATTTCCAACGCCGAGCCGGCGATCCTGAACATCTCCAACCTCAACATCTCGAACCTGAACATCTCGAACCTCAACATCTCCAATCCCGACCCGGCGATCCTGAACATCTCGAACCTCAACATCTCGAACACGACGGCCGCGAACCTGAACATCTCGAACCTGAACATTTCGAACCTGAATATCTCGAACACCCCGGAGAGCGACACGACGTACGCCGTGGTCAACTCGGGCAACACCGCTCACTCCTACCGGGTCGCGCTCTACGGGAACAACCCGTACGGCAACGTGCCGCTCCAGCTCATCGTGACGAAAAACTCCACGACGCCGGCGAGCGCCAGCTGCGTACTCCTGAACCAGCCCCAGAGCGTCGTCGTGTCGAACGTCAACGACGCGGTGATCTCGCCCGACCTTGCTTCGGCCACGAACCCGAACATCGCCGACTCGAGCCTCTCGAACGCGACGATCGCCCTGGCGCCTGGCGAGACGGCATTCGTGACGCTGCGCGCGGCGCTGACGCTGGAGCAGATGGCGGAGTTGACCCGCAGCCTGACACCGGTCGTCACCGCGCACGGCACCAACACGAACGGATCCGTGCCGGACTTCGCGGCGCTCCTCTCGATCCAGACTGCGGGCGGGACGACGCTTCCGGCCGCCCTGGTCGGGACTTCCTACAGCACCACCCTGCAGGCGGTCGGCGGCAAGGCGCCGCTGGCGTGGACGCTCGCCCCGGGAAGCGCGCTGCCCGCTGGGCTGACGCTCTCGTCGGGCGGAGTCATTTCCGGCATTCCCTCGGGCTCGGGAAGCTTTACGTTCACGGCGCAGGTCTCCGACTCGACCCCGGGGACGCCGCAGACGGCCACCCAGACGTTCAGCCTCTCGGTGAACGCCCGCGCGACCGCGACCTCGATCGCTTTCGGGGCCAATCCGGTCGTCGTGGGCCAGGCGACCTCCGTGACGGTCACGGTCGTGGACACGCAGGGCAGTGGAACTCCGGCGAGCCCGACCGGCACCGTCGCCCTGAGCGGACCCGGACTCTCGGCCGTGAGTTGCGTCCTGGCGCCGACGACGGCCGGGACGTCGGCCTGCGGGGTGACGGTCACTCCGACGTCGGCCGGCACTTCGACCATCGGGGCGAGCTTCTCCGCCACGGTCGTGCATCTGCTCAGCGGCGCCTCGACGGGCCTGACGGTGAATCGCGCGGCGACGGCGACGGTCGTTTCCTCCAATCCGAATCCTTCGGTCTTTGGCCAGACCGCCACATTCACGGCGACCGTGACCGCGGTGGCGCCCGGCAGTGGAACGCGCACAGGCAGCGTGACTTTCTTCGACGGCGCGACACCGCTCGGAACGGCGTCTCTTTCCGCCGGGGGAAGCGCCGCCTTCGCGACGGCGGCGCTTTCCGGCGGTATCCACCCCGTCACGGCGGTTTACGGAGGGGACGCGAGCTTCACGGGCAGCGCGTCGGGGGCTCTCGCGCATACGGTCAACGCGGCCGGCACGGCAATCGCGATCCTGTCCAGCGTGAATCCGTCCGTTCTCGGCCAGCCCGTGACGTTCACGGCGATCGTGACGTCGGGAGCGGGAGTTCCGGCGGGAACGGTGACCTTCCTCGACGGGGCGGCGACGCTCGGCACGTCGACGCTCTCCGGTGGTGCGGCGAGCTTCGTCACGGCGGGGCTCTCGGCCGGCCTGCACTCGATCACGGCGGTCTACGGCGGGAGCGCGAGCTTCGCCGGCGGCACTTCGAGCTCCCTGAGCCAGACGGTCCTGGTGTTCTACACGTTCACGGGCTTTCTGTCGCCGATGGCGCCGGCGGGGACCCTCGCGGCGCCGAGCTTCTCGGGCAACGCCACCTACGGGTCGGCGATGCCGATCAAATGGAAGCTCCAGGACTCGGCGGGCAACTACCTCTCCGACCTCTCCACGACGCAGCTGCTCGAGGCCGTCGCCTACACCGGCGGGGCCTGCTCCGGCCAGGCGACCGGCCAGGCGTTCGTTCTCTACAAGCCGACGATCGGCGCGACGGGCGGAAGCACATTCCGGTACGACGCGGGTTCCAACCAATTCATTTTCAACTGGGACACCTCCTACGTACCGGGCCCCGGCTGCTACGAGCTCGAGCTGCGGCTCAACGACGGCAGCGGGATCAAGGCGACGGTCGTGAGCCTCCAGTAGCGCTGGCGGCGAGCCGGCGGCGGGCGTCGGCGGCGAGCGGACCGCCCTCTCCGGTCTGGAAGGCGAGGAAGGTCTTGAAGGCCTCGGCGGCTCCCGGGCTCTTCAGGCCCTCGCGGGCGCGGCCGAGGTAGTAGTAAACGGGCGGAAAGACGCGGAAGGTCGGCACCTCGTCGAGGTAGACCGCAGCCGCCTCGCCGCGGCGCTTCACGCAGGCGTCGAACTCGGCGTCCGCCTCCGCAAAGGAGCCCGCTTCCAGGTATGCGCGTCCGAGGGCGTACCGCACCAGCCATGAGTCGGCGAGCCTGCGGGCCTCTTTGAGCCGGGTGATGGCTTCCCGGTAATTCCGTCGCTCGAGCTCCGCCTCGCCGCGCAGGAGCCCGGCGTACATCTGGGGATCCGGCTCGATCCGCGCATCGAGCTGTCCGGCGGCGGCGAGCGCCTTCTTCTCCTCGCCCGCTTCGATGAGGACGCGGGCGGCGCTCACGACGACGGCGAGCTCGCTGCTCATGCCCGTGGCCCGCTCGGCCGCCGCGACCGCCCGCGCCGTCTGGCCGCTCTCCAGGTTGGCTTCGGCGAGCGTCGTCAGCTTGCGGGCGGCTTCGTCGGAGTTCTTCGCGGCGAGGTCGGGCTCGATCGCACTCTCGAGAATCGTGCGGGCGTCGGCGAGTCGCCCCTGGGTGAGGGCCAGGTCGGCGAGCCCCGCTACTGCGGCGGAGGCCCCGGCCGGGCCGGTTCCGGCGAGCTTGTTCCAGGTCGCGAGGGCCTCTTGCGGCCGTCCCGCGCCGAGCTCGGAGAGGGCGAGGCCGACGTAGGCCAGCACGAACTGCGGGTTCATTTGGAGAACGGTCTTCTGCTCGCGCGCGCCGGTCTCGAAATCGCCGGCGTACATCGCGATGAGTCCGAAGTTGTTCCTCTGCGGAACGTTCTTCGGGTAGGCCTCGATCGCGCGGCGGCCCCACAAGAGCGCGTTCGACATGTCGCGCTTGACGAAATACGCGAAGGCCAGGTTCGCGATGCCGGCGGTGTCGGCGGGGAACTGCTTGACCAGGGCGTTGAACTCCTCGATCGCATTGTCCGGGTTGCGAATCAGCAGGTAGTAGCCCCCGCGGGTCCGGTACCTCTCGCGCTCGCTCATTCGGTCGATGCGGGCCAGGGCCTCCTTGTAGTTCTTCTCCGCGGCCTGGCGTTGTCCGCGGTTGCTTTCGACGGCGGCGAGGCCCGCGTAGGCCCGGCCGAGGTTCGGATCGAGATCCAGCGCCTTTCGGTATCGACGGATGGCTTCCGCCCAGTTGCCTTCCCACTGCAGGTCCTGAGCGACGGCGTACTCGTGCGCGGCCTCGAGCGACCCGGCCGTGTACGTCTCCGCGGCGGCGAGCTGCGTGGACCGGGGCGTCGCGTCGCCGAGCGCCCGGCGGACCTGCGCGGCGAGCCGGGCCACCGAAGCGAGGACGACGTCCTTGCCGGAGGCGTTCTCCTGGTCCTCCACGATCGTCTTCCCCGTTGCGGCGTCGATCGCCCGGACAGAGACTTCGTAGCCCTCTCCGCGCTTTTCGATGGAGCCGGAGGTCACGACGTTGATGCCCTCCCGGACCGCGACGAGACGGGCGAGCGTCTGGTCGAGGCCGGTCGCGCCGGGCGAGAGCTGTGCGGCGAGCTTGCGGGCCGCGCTCCGGTTGTACGAGCTGACGAACGAGGCTCCCTCGAGCGCGATCGTGAAGGCGGGCTCGAGCGTTCCGTCGAAAACAGGGTCGCCGGCATGATTGGCAAAATCGGCGACCAGCACCGACTGCGTCTCCCGGGCAAGGCGCTTTTCGGACCGGCCTTTCTGGTACACCCAGACACCGCCCGCCGCGAGCAGCAGCGCGACGGCGAGCGCCGCGGCCGCCGGCCGGAGCCAGGGCCGGGACATCGTCCGGTAGCGGATCGTCGTCCGAAACGACTCGGCGTCCAGATCCTCGAGGATCTGCTGAACGTTCTGGTATCGCAGCCCCAGATCGACCGCGAGGCAACGCTCGATGATCTTCTGAAGGTAAACCGGAAGCTCCGGGTTGAGCTCCCGGACCGGCTTTGGCGGGCGCTGGATCCTCTGGATCATGACTTCGAAAGGGGTGGCGCCTCCGAAGGGGACGACGCCGGCGGCCATCTGGTAGAGGATGACGCCGAGCGCATAAATGTCGGATTGCGGGCCGACCGGCTCGCCCTTGACCTGCTCGGGCGACATGTAGAACGGAGTCCCGAGGACGGCGCCCGTCTGCGTCATGCCCGACTGCTCGGCCGACTTTGCCAGGCCGAAGTCGGTAACGTAGACCCGGTCCGAGGCGTCGAGCATGATGTTCTGGGGCTTCAAGTCCCGGTGGGTGACTCCCTGATCGTGCGCGGCCTTGAGGCCTTCCGCGGTCTGGCGGAAGACGCGCAGCAATCGCTCGGTCGGCAGCTTGCCCTGCTTCTTCAGGATCGACGAGAGGTCCCGACCGTCGACGAACTGCATCGTCAGGAACTTGATACCGTCGGTTTCTCCGAGGTCGAAGACACGCAGCACGTTGGGGTGCGTCACGCGGCTGGAGAGCTGGATCTCGCGCTTGAAGCGCCCGAGGGCGTCGGCGTCATCGGCGATCTCCGAGCGGATGAGCTTCAGTGCGACGTCCCGGTCGAGCTCCTTGTCATGGACGAGGTAGACCGCTCCCATCCCGCCCATGCCGAGCAGGCTCTTGACCCGGTATCGGTGGCCGATCTCGAGGCCCGCGGGCAGGACGATTGAGGCCACACCGCGCTGGGACTGACTGGCCCACTGCTTGAAAGACGCGGGGCTTCCCATCGTGGGCACCGACGTCAGCTCGGCGGGGTGGGGCTCCTCGGCCGGCTGGGCGTCCGCGAAGCCGACGCCGCAGTACAGGCAGTTCTTCGCCGGCTCCGGGTTGGGCGTCTGGCACTTGGGGCAGATCATGAAGCGGCGCGGCCCGGACTGGTACTGATGATCTTCATCTCCCTTGCGGGCCCGATTGTAGCTTCCCCGGCCCCATCAGCCGCCGGACGGTCGACGTTGGCCGGCGCGGAGACGCCGTTGGCCGAAAAAGCCGGGAGGCGCGAGCGGAAGTCTCGTAGCTTGGAGATGAGGGAGAAGAACATGAACGCCACAAGCCGATTCCCGCTCAACGGAAAAACCATCGCCGGCCTCATCCTCATCGCCGTCGGAATTCTCTTCGCGCTCGAGAACCTCGGGTGGATCGACGGATTCTCGATCTGGGAATTCTGGCCGCTCATCCTGATCTTCGTGGGCATCAACCACGTGGTCCGTCCCCGCCAGCCGGGCCATAGGACCTGGGGCGTCCTCGAGATCGCGGTCGGGTTGTTTTTTCTGCTGCGGACGCTCGGCGTCTTCTGGATCAGCTTCTGGAAGGTCTGGCCGGCCATGCTCGTGATCGCGGGCGCGCACCTGATCTGGCAGGCGTGGTCCAATCGACGCGCGGGCGGCCCCGGCATCGGCGAGCGCGCGCACGATGGCGCGATGGCGGGGCTGGAGGCAACGCGGGGTCTGCGGGAGGGGAGCCCGGCCGCGCGCACGCTGGAGGAGGTGGCGGTCTTCGGCGGCGGGGACCGCGTCATCCGGACGGATGACTTCCGCGGCGGCAGCGTCAACGTGATCTTCGGGGGCTTCGACATCGACCTCCGCGAAGCCGTCATGCTGGGAGATTCGGCGGTGATCGACGTCTTCGTGTGCTTTGGCGGACTGGATCTGCGCGTCCCGGAGGAGTGGAGCGTGATCAACCAGGTCACGCCGATCTTCGGGAGCTCCGAGTACAAGCCGCGGCCCGGAGGCCCCGTCACGGCGGGATCGGCGCGCAAAACGCTTACAATCACCGGCGCCGTGATCTTCGGCGGCGTCGAAGTGAAAAATTGACAATGCGCAGCATTGTCATCCCGAGCGCAGCGGGGGACCCTGAACGCGGCAGGGGACTCTGATGCACCCTATCCTCGCGCGCCGCGGCCGCCTCCTGCCGTATCTGGCGGCCTGCGCGCCCCTGGCCGCGATCGTGACCGTCCTGCTGGCCCGGCGGGGCGGCCTCCAGCTCGGGCAGGCGGCCGCCCTCGCCGTGCCCCTGACGCTGGCGTACGCGTTCATCGGGCTTTCCGCTTGGTACCCCTGCAAGCAGTTCCCGCTGGGCCGTTCCCGGATTCCCATGATGACGGCGACCTTCGCTGCCGGCGCCCTCGTAACGAGCTCCCTCTGGGTGCTTCTGGGAGGCGGGCTCGCGCGCCTGCTCGGCGCCCTGCCCCGGTTCCAGGAGCTCCCGGCCCACTATGCGACCCAGGTGCCCGCCCTCTTCGCCGCCGGCGTGCTCCTCTACGTGCTCTCGGCGGCGCTGCACTACGTGCTTCTGTCCTTCGAGGCAACCCGCGAGGCGGAGCGCCGGGAGGCCGAAATGCAAATCCTCGCTCGCGAAGCCGAGCTGGCGGTGCTGAAGGCGCAGATCCAGCCGCACTTCCTCTTCAACAGCCTGAACTCGATTTCCTCGCTGGCTTCGAGCGATCCGCCGCGGGCGCAGGAGATGTGCGTGCGCCTGTCCGAGTTCCTCCGCAAGAGCCTCGCGGTAGGGCAGACCCGGAGCATCGCGATGGCCGACGAGCTGGCGCTGTCGCGCGCGTACCTGTCCGTCGAGGAGCTGCGGTTCGGCCCGCGCCTGGTGTTCGAGGAAGACCTCGATGGCCTTGGAGACAGATGCCTGGTACCTCCGCTGCTGCTCCAGCCCCTCGTCGAGAATGCCATCCGACACGGGATCGCAACCCGGGTGGACGGCGGCACCGTGCGCGTGGCGGTCCGATTCGCGGCGGGCCGGCTGAGGATCCTCGTCGAGAATCCCTACGACCCCGAGTCGCCGGCTCGAGCGGGAGGCGGCCTCGGCCTGGCGAACGTGCGCCAGCGGCTCGCCGCGCGCTATGGGAGCGAGGCCCTGTTCGCCGCCAAGCGCCTCGAGGACCGCTTTCTCGTCGTGATCTCGGTGCCCGCGGAGCTCCCGGCGTGACGTCGCCGCCCGCTTCCGAGGTCGGCGCGCTGATCGTCGACGACGAGGCGCCGGCGCGCAATCTCCTCCGCGAGTATCTCGGCCGCGTGCCGGGCGTGCGGATCCTCGGCGAGTGCGCCAACGGCCTCGAGGCCGTCCGCGCGGCCGGCGAATCGAAGCCCGACCTCGTGTTTCTCGACATCGAGATGCCGAAGCTGAACGGCTTCGAGGTCCTCGAGCTCCTCGATCCGTCGATCGCCGCGGTCTTCGTGACCGCCTACGACGCCTGGGCCGTCAAAGCGTTCGAGGTCCATGCCGTCGACTATGTCTTGAAGCCCTATCCGCCCGAGCGGATCGCCGCGGCCGTGGACCGCGCGCGGGAGCGTCTGCGGAAAAAGCCTTCCCTGCGCCCGGAGGACCTGGCCGCCGCCGCCCGTCCCGAGGGAACCTGGCTCGAGCGGGTCGTGGTGCGGGACGGGTCGCGTGTGCAGATCATCCCGGTCGAGAAGCTCGTGTCGGCCGCGGCAGAGGACGATTATGTCGGGCTCCGCAGCGAGGGGAAAACGTTTCTCAAGCCGCAGACGCTCGCGAGCCTCGCGGCCTCGCTCGACCCGAAGCGTTTCGTGCGGGTACACCGTTCGCACCTGATCCGCTTCGAGAGTCTCGCCCGCCTCGAAGCCTACGCGAAGGGCAGCTACGTCGCGATCCTGACCGACGGGTCGCGCGTTCCGGTCAGCCGCGAGGGGCACGCACGCCTGAAGGCGCTCCTGGAGCGTTGAGAGTAGACTCCTCGAACGTGCGCTCTGCTTTCCGGGCCGGCCTGTTCCTCGCCGTCTTTACGCTCCGTTGCAGCTCGGGACCGCCGGCGCCCGGCTCTTTCTACGGGACACCCGCCAGAGGGCGCTCCGAGCCGGGGCGCCTCGTCCGCTCCGAGCCGATGAAGGGCTCGCCGCCGGGCTCGTCGGCGTGGAAGATCCTGTATATCTCGACAGGCCTCGAGGGAGAGCCGATCGAAGTCTCGGGCGTGGTGATCGCGCCGGACCTGCCGGCGCCCATCGCGGGGCGGCATGTCGTCGCGTGGGCGCACCCGACCACGGGGATCGCCGGCAACTGCGCGCCCTCGAACTTCGACGAGTTCTTCGAGACCATCCCGCACCTGACGGCGCTCATGGCGCTCGACTACGTCGTCGTCGCCACGGACTACCCGGGACTCGGAGCGGAGGGGCCGCATCCCTATCTCGTCGGCGCGAGCGAGGGGCGCGCGGTGCTCGACTCCGTGCGCGCCGCAGGCGAGGTCCGGGAGGCCGGCGCCGGAAAGCGCTTCGCCGCGTGGGGCCACTCCCAGGGCGGTCACGCCGCGCTCTTCACCGGGCAGCTCGCCCTGGCCTATGCGCCCGAGCTGACGCTGGCCGGTGTCGCGGCCATCGCGCCGCCGACGGATCTCGCGGTGCTCCTCCGGGACGATCTCGCGGAGCGCGCCGGCCGGGTCCTGGGCGCCTATGCCCTGTGGTCGTGGTCGCGGGTGTACGGGGCGCCGCTCGAGCCTTTCGTCGCGGCGGGGCGGGTTCCCGCGATCGACCGGATCGCGCGGGACTGCATCGAGACCGAAGGGGAGGCGTATCACGCGGGCTTCGACTCGCTTCCTCTGCCGGGGGATTTTCTTTCCCCGGAGACGTTCTCCGCCGAGCCGTGGAGCCGGCTCCTGGCGGAGAACCGGCCGGGCCAGACGCCGATCGGCGCGCCCGTCTACATCGCGCAGGGAACGGCGGACCCGATCGTGCGTCCCTCGGTGACGTCCGACTTCGTGGAGGACCTCTGCCGGCGCGGCGAGACCGTCCAGCTCGACGTCCTGCCGGGGCAGGGCCACATGCGCGCGGACCGGGTCAGCGCGACCGCCGCGATCCAGTGGATGCGCGACCGCTTCGACGGCGTCCGCGCGCCGTCCACTTGCGCCCGCCGCTGAGGGCGAACGGGGGGGCTTAGCTCCCGGGAGGCGGCACGGCCGGAGTCGGCGGCGGCGGCGCGGGCTTCTCGAAGAGCTTCGCGTCGACTCCGGCGTTGAACCGGCACTCCTCGAGCACGAGCGTCTGGTCCTTTTCTCCGTTGGTCGTGACTTCCAGGCGGTGCGCGACGGGGAAGCCCTCCACGCTCCGGTAGTCGGAGTAGTCGGAGACAACGGTCGCGTTCTTCCCGTCGGGCCCGACCGCCGTGTGCGCCGTCCGGAGGATTCTGCCGGCCTTCGGATCCACGAACCACCGGACCGCCATGTCGCCCTCGCGGAGGTCGAGGATGGCAGCCTCGATGCCGGCGATCTTCTCGGTCCCCGCGGCGGTCGCGACGAGCTTCGGATCGTCCGTCTTCTGCGCGAGAAGGAGCGGCACCCTCTGGATCTGCCGGAGCAGCTCGTCCCGCATGTGGTCGGGGAGGTCCTGGCTGCCGTTGGGCCCCACGACGAAAGCGCCGGCTGGCGTCGCGATCATGGCGAGCCGGCCGAACGGGGCGTCCACCTGCTGTGAGAGGTGGTCCGGAAAGATCATGGCCGTCTGGATCTCCATCGTCATCTCGCCCTGCGGCGTCTTCGCGGTGATCTGGCCCCGGGTTTGGACGTCGCGAACGCCCCGCGCCTTCGCGGTCCCGCCGAGCCCGTCGATAACCTTCGCGAAGAGGGCCTTGCCGGCCGTCCGCGCCTCGGCCGACGGCGGCGCCGGTCTCGCGGGCGTCGGCGGCGCGGGCGTCCTCGGCGGAGTCTGTGCGAAAGCGACGGCTGGCAGGACGGTCGCGGCGATCGCGGCCGCCAGAAGGCGGCCGGAAAGAATCGGTCTCATGGTTCCTCCAAGCGCGTCAGCATATCGAGCGGCGCGTCAGCAGCGAGCGACGACGCCACGCAAGGAGCGAGTCCGCTGCACGTGCGGGTGGGCGCCTGACTACCTGACACCAGTGACCATATGCGGCGCGGGGGCGCCCCGCAAGAGACCTTCCGAGCTGAGATCTTCGTCAACATCCGGCCAGTGGATTCCATACCCTGCGCCACTGATTTGCCAGTTCCTCCGCTGCTCCGGAGTCGCATCGAGCAGTGTCGGGTACCACACGAGCGGAACCGTGATGGTGCGCCGCCCGTCAACGAGGTCCACACTCAGCGTGTCCTCGGAAAAATGGAGGTCGCGCACAGCCTCGCCAGGCCTAATGTCCGAAATAGTCATTCCACGCCCTCAGCAACTCAGAATCGTTCTCAACGATTAGCCTCTCGACCGAGCGCAACTCGCGCGGGCCGAATCCAAGATTTCGGGCCAGCGAGACCGGCTCGAGCCAGAACTTCGCGGACGCCTTGTCTCGGTCGACGTGAACGTGAGCCGGCTCTCCAAGATCATGGCTGACAAAGTATATTCGGTACGGTCCGCTTCGGAGAACCTCGGCATCTCAGAAGCCTATCAGCGGGCCGCCTGACTCGAAGTAGCATGCGCGCCGTGCCGTTCCCCCATGGCGACTCGCTGCTGACCCGCCTCGAGGAGGCACGCCACCGCCGCCCCGGGGCACAAAATGCCGAGCGGCTCCTGCGCGCGGCCCGGCGCCTTCGCCTCCCGGACCCGAGCGGGGTGATCCGGCTGCACGAGGCGACCCTCTTCCTGCGCGCGTATCCCCACAGCGCGGATGTCCTCCGCCTGGCGGAGGAACTGCTCGCGAGCTTCGAGAAACGCGTTGCGGCGCTCGCCGCCGCCGGCGAGGACCTGACACCCTTCGATGAGCCCGAGGTGGCCGGCATCGCGGGCACGGAGGTCGGGACCGACTTCTCCTTCGAGGTCGCGCGGTGGCTGGCGCTGCGCTACCCGCGTCGCGTGCGGATCGACTGGGACGCGGGCGAGGAGAGCGACCGCATGCGCGCCACCTGGCCCGCCTTCCTGCCGCTCCTCGAGGAAGAGGCGCTCGCCGACGCCAACGTGCCGTACCTCGACTGGCTCGGGGCGGCCGCCGGGAGGCGCCGAGCGGATCCCGCCTGGCTGCTGCGGCGCTATGACCGCCTTCCGCTTCCGGCGGACGACCGGGCGGAGCACTTCGACGCCCTGGGTCTCCCGATCGCGTGGGACCTCGGAGGCTCGCGGGCGTCGCGCACGAAGATGCGCCGGCCGGGGCCGGCTCCGTTCTTTCACGACGCGCCGTTTCTCGCGCGGCGGGACGTCTCGCTCGACGCCGAGCTCTCGAGGCCGCCCCTGGAGCTGCGAAGGCTCTCGCGGTCCGAGGGCGAGCGCTTCTGCGACATGCTGCGGGAGGCGACGACTGCCCGCTACCGCGAGTTCTACACGTTCACGCACGCGGACCCGTCGTCGGTCGTCGCCGCGCGGCCGGGCCGAGGGGTCGAGCTGTTCCTCGTCGGCATCCGGCCGGACCGGAGGCTGCCGCTCCGCGCCGCATACGGCGGCTTCGTCGTCAAGAACGGGGTGCCGATCGGGTACATCGAAGGCCTCGTGTTCTTCGAGCGCCTCGAGATCGGCTTCAACATGTACTACACCTTCCGGGAAGGCGAGTCCGCGTGGATCTATGCCCAGGTGCTGAAGCTGCACCGGGACGCGCTCGG
Organism: Thermoanaerobaculia bacterium; assembly: GCA_046716885.1. Lineage (GTDB taxonomy): Bacteria > Acidobacteriota > Thermoanaerobaculia > UBA5066 > Gp7-AA6 > DAHUXD01. The sequence continues at coordinate 36,166 of JBKJWL010000065.1, forward strand.
CGTGACGTCCTTCTCGATCGACCCCTACCAGCTCGGTTTCGAGAACGAGGAAGCGCTCGAGTCGGGCGCCTTCTGGTTCTACCGCAAGCTCGGCTTCCGGCCGACGGACGCGGGTGTGCGCCGGCTGCTCGAACGCGAGGAGCGCCGCATCGCGGCCGACCCCGCGTACCGGTCTTCGACCGCGACGCTCGAGCGCCTGGTCACCCACAACCTGCTCTGGGAGGCTCCCGACTCACCGCGCGGGGATTGGGATCGCTTCCACATCCGCAACCTGGGCCTCGCCGTGAACCGTCGGATGGCGCGGAAGTTCGGCGGCGACCCCGCCCGGCTGCGCCGGTCGGCCGAGAGGCGGGTTTCGAAGGCGCTCGACCTCGAGCCGTCGTCCCTTTCCGCTCTGGAGCGCCGGGCGTTTCAGGAGTTTGCCCTGGTCCTGGATCTGATCCCCGACCTGGCGCGCTGGACACGCGGCGAGCGCCGGGACGTGGGCGCGATCGTCCGTGCCAAGTCCGAGCGGCACGAGCGCGCTTACCTGCGGCGGATGCAGCGGCATCCGCGGCTGCGGGAGGCCCTGATCCGGCTCGGGAGCCGCTGAGTCCTACTCGACTTTGTTCTTGAGCGCGACGACCTGGGCCACGATCGCCAGAGCGATCTCCTCGGGCGAGCGGCCGCCGAGCGGCAGGCCGATGGGGGCGTGGAGACGCGCGAGCTCCTCCTCGGTGACTCCCGCGGCCAGGAGGCGCTCGCGGCGCTTCTCGTGCGTCCGGCGGCTGCCCAGCGCCCCGACGTAGAAGGCGGGGCTGCGCAGAGCCGCCGTCAGCGCCGGATCGTCCAGCTTCGGGTCGTGGGTCAGGACGGCAATGGCCGTGGAGGAGTTCACTTCGAGGGTCCCGAGCGCGGCGTCAGGCCACTCGGACACGATCTCGTCGGCGTGTGGAAACCGCTTCGCGTTGGCGAAGGACGCCCGCGGATCGACGACGATCGTCCGGAATCCGAGGGTCTTCGCGAGCGTGACGAGCGGAATGGCGACGTGAACCCCGCCCACGATGACCATGCGGGGCGAGGGGAGAAGCACGTCGACGAAGAGCTCCCTCTCGCCGAGCGAGACGCGGCGGCTCACTCCTTCCGCCAGAGCCCCGCGTGCCGCGGCGAGGACCGCGGCGTCGGCGGTGCCCGCGGTGCTTCCGTCGGCGAACAGGGCGAGCTTCCTTCCGAGGTCGGTGTCCGATCCGCGAATGACGGTGGCGATGGCCGCGGGGCGCTCCCCGAGCAGCGCGTCCCGCACCGGGTCGAAGATCTCATCACCGAGGGGCTCGACGAACACGTCGATCGTCCCGCCGCAGGCCAGGCCCACGCTCCACGCGGTGTCGTCCGAGATCCCGAAGTGGAGCAGCTGCGGGACCCGCGATCGCAGGGTCTTCTGCGCTGCCTCCACCACGGCGGTCTCGACGCAGCCTCCCGATACCGAGCCCGCGATGCTCCCGTCCGCGCTGACGGCCATCTTGCCGCCGGTCGTCCGCGGCGCCGAACCCCAGGTCTCGACGACGGTGGCCAGCGCGATCGGGCGGCCCTCGGCGCGCCACCGCTCGATGTCGGAGAGGATGTCGCGCATCAGGGCAGGATTATGCGGCGCCTGCGCGAGAAAAAGGGCTGGCCGCGGCCTACCCTGGGTCCGGATGGGGACCAGGCAGCGCCTCTTCGGCCTATCCCCGCCATGTGCCAGGTACCGCAATGTGCCTCGAGTGCCGTCATTTGTCGGCGCAAGATGACGGTGATCATGGCAGTCAGCTCCAGACCGACTGCGGGATCGACGTCTGGCCCTCGACGAAACTGCTCGAGGCCATCGAAAACGACACACTGTTCGGCCTCTTGCTCCCCCTTGAACCGCCGGTAACTCGCCACTGCGATCTTGCGCCCGTGCCCGAAGAGGGGAAGGACAACGTCGAGGTCGAGCCATTCCGGCCCCTTCCCACACCGGTAATACCGATCGCTCGGGGCCCGGTGGACCGCCCAGCTCCCGTCCACCCGAGTCCTCGGGGGCAAGAGCACGCCCTCTCCCGACGCGAAACCAAGCGCGTCAAAGCTGTGCTTCGGGACAAGGTTGAGCCGGTAGCTCGTCCCCAAGGCCGTCGAGTTCAGGACCTCAGGAAGGCCGCCCCCTCGTAGGCGAGGAGAGCGGAATCGTACGTCACGACAGTCAGGCTCTCGATCCGCGCCTGGGCGATGAGCATCCGATCGAATGGGTCCCGATGGAGGCGAGGAAGACGACCGGCCTCCTCCGCATGCGCGAAGGTGACGGGCAGCGGCCGGAATCCCAACCGGGAGGCTGCGGCAGACACGGGTTCCGGGAGCCTCAACCGGCCGAGCGACTCCTTGATGGCGATCTCCCACACGGAGGCCGCGCTCAAGATGAGATCGTTCTCCGGGTTGGCGATGGCTGCGCGCTCCCCAGCGCGGAGGCGGTAATCGTCCGAGCACCACCAGAGAAAAACGTGTGTGTCGAGCAGAAGCCTCAGGCTTCTCGTCCTTCGAAGGCCGCGAGGATTTCTTCCGGAAGGGGATCGTCGAAATCGGGATGGACGACGAGCTTGCCCTTCCAGAGGCCGGGCCGCCTCGGGGCGGCGGTCCGCTCCAGGGAAACGAGCCGGGCCATCGGCCGGCCTGCCTTCGCAATCACGATTTCGTCCCCCAGGGAGGCCCGGTCGACGAGACGGGACAGGTGCGTCTTGGCCTCGTAGAGGTTGACGATCCTGGGCTTCTTTTCTTTCCTCTTCATTTGGTCAAGCTCGACCAAGTCTAGCACGAAAGCGAGCGCCTGGATGGAGAGAAAGGGCAGGAGCCGGTCCTTCCTCCGGCTCGTCTCGAGCGCCTCTTCAGTGTCGTGGAAGAGATCGATGTCCCGGGAAATCCTGGAGGCGGCCATGAGTTCGTTCAGGGCCGTCCCGCCCGCGACGTAGCTTTCGCCGACCGCGATCCTGTTCTCAGTGGCCGGTTCGAGTGGCTGATGGACTTGCGGGCTCCGGAAACAACACTCTGGCACGCGTGGTAGGCTGAATTTGAGCCCTTTCGGAATAGCAGATCCGGCCCAATGGGTAGCAAGAGCGCCGAGCCTCGCTCCGGCCGCCTTTCGCACCGGCGGGCGATCTTGCTGTATCTGCTGGCAATCGTGGGCCCCACGCTGGCCCTCCTGTTCCTCGGACTTCAATCGGTACGGCGTCAGCGGCAGGCGGTCGCGAGCCTGACTGCGTCCAACGTGCGCCTCTCGGGAGAAAGGCTTGTCGCCGAGCTCGAACGCCGCGTGAGCCAACTCGCGGAGACATGTCTGCGCGACAGCGAAATCGTCCGGACACGCGACTCTGCCGGCTCGCCCGTGGCTACGGACGAGGCGCGTCGGCTTCGACGCCTGCTGGAAGGCATCGAGAAACGGCACCCGATTGCCGACCAGCTCTTCGTCATCCAGGCAGACACGGTCCGTTATCCGATCCTGCAGGCGGCGGAGGCGCGGCCGCTCGAGGAGGATCTGGCTTTCGAGGCGTCAGTGGCCGGGCGGCGATTCGGGACGCTCTTTGCCGAAGGCGAAAGGCTCGAGCTTCTCGAGGGTCGTCCCCGGGAGGCTCTCGCGAGTTATCGCAAGTGCTCCGAGCTGTCTGTCTCGGATCGGCTCAAGGCGGCGGCGCTCGCTCGCGTCGCCCGCTGCGCTCGCAAGCTCGTGGAGCGGCAGGCGGCCGAGGCCGCTTACGAACGGCTCACCGAGCGGTACGGTAACCTCTCCGACGGCTTTCACCGGCCCTACGCGCTCGTCGCCGGGCTCGAGCTGTACGACCTGAAGAAAGCGCGCGGCGAAGACGAGAGCGGCCGTCTCGCGGCGCTTCAGGCCGACCTCGCCGCGGGTCGATGGGAGGTCAGCGCCGACCAAGCCGACTACTTCCTGGCACAGTTGCGAGAACGCGCCCCGCAGTTGCCCGAACCCGATCGTGAGACGGGGTACCTGAGGCGTCTCGAGCTGGCCCGGGCCCTCCAGGAGCGCTTTCGCGCACCCCCTTCCCTGCGCGACGGTGAAATCTACAGCTCGGCGTTCACCTACAAGACGCACCCTCACCAGGTTCACTACACTCGCGTCGCGCCGGAGTCGCTGGTCGGTCTCGACGTCAACCTCGCGTGGGTGCAGGAGCGGC
>JBKJWL010000066.1:0-13596 GCA_046716885.1 Thermoanaerobaculia bacterium
CGTCATCACAGCCGACAACGTCAACGTGCGGGGACTGGTCGTTAATGGACCCTGGAACTTCGCCATCGGCTCCAGCTCGTCGGACAACGTCTCGGTCCGCGGATGTTTCGTCGGCGTCGACGCCGCCGGCGCCGCGGCTGTCCCGAGCTTCACGGGCTTCAACGGCTTCCTCGGGGACGGCCTCGCCGTGGGCGGCCCCGCCCCAGCCGACCGGAACCTCTTCTCCGGGAACACGGACTACGGCGTCAGACTGGAGCGCTGCTCGAACTGCCTCGTGCAGGGCAATCTCATCGGGACGGATGCCTCCGGAGCGGCGGCGATCGGTGCGGGCGTCGTCGGTCTGCGCATCGGCGTCGACTGCCCCGGCACCGTGGCCCGCGGGAACGTCGTGGCGGCGGCCGGCAGCGACGGGATCCAGGTCGGAGAGATCGGGTCCGACACGGTGTTCGGCGTCACGGTCCAGGGCAACTGGGTTGGAACCGACGCGACCGGCGCCGTCGAACTCGGCAACTTCCGCAATGGGATCTGGGTCAGCACGAACGAAGTGTCCGTCGGCGGCCTCGGCCCCGGCGAAGGGAACGTCATCGCATTCAATCGGGGTGCGGGCGTGCTCGTCGTGTACAACACCCCGCAGCCACTCCGGTGTCCGATCCGTGGCAACGCGATCTACTCGAACGGCCTCGGGGACGGCGGGAGCCTCTCGACGCTCGGGATCGATCTCGGGGATCCGGGCACCACCGGCCAGGGCGGAATCACACCGAATGACACGGGAGACGGCGACAGCGGGCCCAACGGCCATCAGAACTTTCCGCTCATTGCGTCGGCCACTCCCTCCGGAAGCGACACCACGATCCTGGGGACGCTCGACAGCACCGCCAGCACCCAGTTCGAGATCGACTTCTACGCGGATGCCGCATGCCTGCGGCGTCCGCAGGGATTCCGGGAGGGGCAAACCTATCTCGGGACGGACACCGTGACGACGAACGCCAGCGGCCACGCCGACATCAACAGCGTTTTCCCCATCGTGCTCGGCCCCAACAACCGGGTCACCGCGACCGCGACCGATCCTCTCGACAACACCTCCGAGTTCTCCCAGCGCTTCGTCGTTTCGTCGAATCCCGCCTCCGGGAGCCCCGCCGGCGGCATCGTCACCACCCTCACGGGCTTCCACTTCTTCCCGGGGGCCCAGGTGACGGTCGGCGGCCTGCCCGCGACCAACGTCCAGGTCACCAACTACAACTCGCTGAACGCCACGACACCGGCCCTGCCACCCGGCACGGTCAACCCCATTACCGTGACCAACACGGACGCAAGCGCGTCCACTCTGGTCAACGGCTGGGTCGCCGACTTCCTCGACGTGCCGAGCGCGCAGCAGTTCTACCTGTTCGTCACGACGCTCGTGCGCAACCAGATCACCGTCGGCGTGGGCGGCGGCAACTATGGCGTCGACCAGCCGACGCTGCGACAGCAGATGGCGGTCTTCCTGCTAAAGGGCAAGCACGGTCTCTGCTACGTGCCGCCGGTGTGCACGGGGACGTTCACGGACGTTCCCTGTCCGTCCACCTTCGCGAACTGGATCGAGGCCCTGGCGGCCGAGGGCATCACCGGAGGCTGTGGCGGCGGCAACTTCTGTCCGCAGAATCCCGTCCGGCGCGACCAGATGGCGGTCTTCCTGCTCAAGGCGAAGCACGGCTCGACCTACACACCGCCCGGCTGCACGGGCGTCTTCCCCGACGTGGCCTGCCCGTCGACCTTCGCCGACTGGATCGAGCAGCTCGCCGCCGAGCAGATCACCGGAGGCTGCGGCGGCAGCAACTATTGCCCGCTCGCCAACAACACGCGCGGGCAGATGGCGGTGTTTATCGTCAAGACCTTTTCGCTCCAATAGAGGAGGACATGTGAAACGACTTCTCGCCGCGGTCATCGGGATCGGCGTGCAGGCGGCCGCCGTGTTTATAATCAAGACGTTCAACCTCCAGTGACTGTTCGAGCTTTTCTAAACCACGACGGCCCGACGGAGGTTTCATGAGGCGGTGCGCGAGTCTCGTCATCGCGGTGGCGCTTGCCGGCGCCTCAGCAGCTGCGGCGACGTTCACCGTCACCAACGTCAACGACAGCGGCCCGGGCTCCCTCCGTCAGGCCATTCTCGACTCCAACGGAACCTTCGGCAACGACGACATCGCCTTCAACATTCCGGGCGCGGGAGTCCACACGATCGCGCTCGCATCGGGCCTGCCCCCGATCATTCAGGCCGTCACGATCGACGGCTACACGCAGCCGGGCTCCTCCTCGAACACGAACCCGACGGGCCAGCCGCTCAACACGGCCCTGCAGGTCGAGATCGACGGCACGGGAGCCGGCCTGAATCCCTGCCTGCAGGTCCTCGCGGGCAACGACGATCTCCTCGTCATGATCATCCAGGGACTGGTCATCAACCGCTGCGAGAGCGGTGCGATCCACGTCGGAGGGGGCGGAGACGGCGCATTACTCATCGGCAACTTCTTCGGCACCGACCCGACCGGGAGCTCGGTGCCGGGACCCCAGTCATTCGGTATCCGCGTCCAGGGTGCGGCGGGCGTCGTGATCGGCGGCACGACGCCGTTCGAGCGCAACCTCATCTCGGGGAACTCCGATGCCGGGGTCATCGCCGAGAACGCCGGCCTCCTGACCGTACGAGGAAACTTGATCGGGACGAACGCGGCGGGCGCCGGGCCGGTTTCTGAGGAGGTTTTCGGCGATGGCGTTCGCGTGAGCGTGAGCTCGAACGTGGCGATCGGCGGGTCCACGGCCGCCGCGCGTAACGTGCTCTCGGCCCTCGGCGAGACGGCCATCGAGTTCCTGCTCGCGGACGGTTCGAGCACGATCCAGGGCAACTTCATCGGCACGGACGTGACGGGCACACTGCCTCTCCCGAGGAACGGGCACGGGATCGAGATCGAGAACGCGTCGCCGTTCGTCCGGGACAACGTGATCGCGGCGTCCGGCGTGGGAATCCGACTCACCATGTCGAGCTCGATCATCCAGGGGAACTTCATCGGCACCGATGAGACTGCGACGCTCCGCCTCGGCAACCCGGGAGGCGGAATCCACGCCACCGAGGAGAACGGTCTCATCACGATCGGGGGCACGGCGCCCGGCGAGGGCAACGTGATCGCCCACAACGGCCAACTCGCCTTCGCCGTCATCGGCGGCGTCCGGGTCGACAGTCCGAACGTCCGCATCCGCGGCAGCCGGATCTTCGACAACGTGCTGCTGGGCATCGATCTGGACAACGGCGGCCGCTCCGGCGGCCTCGTGACGCCGAACGATCCCGGCGATCTGGACGGCGGCCCGAACGACAGTCAGAATTTCCCGATGATCACGAGCGTGATCCCCGGCGGAGGGACGACGCACATCGAGGGTTCCCTGAACAGTCTCCCGTCCACGACCTTCGACGTGGACCTCTTCTCCAACCCCGCCTGTCCGCCCCGCCCGGGGTTGTTCCTCCAGGGCGAGAACTACCTGGGATCGCTTCCGGTCACGACGGACGGGTCCGGCAACGCCACCTTCGCGATGGACGTCCCCATCGTGCTCCAGGCGGGCCAGCCGGTCACGGCGACGGCGACGGATCCCTCCGGCAAGACGTCGGAGTTCACCCAGGGGATCCTCTTCACGACGTCCCCGAGGTCCGGGCCGGCCGGGGGCGGAACGCCAGCCAGTCTGACCGGCATGCTCTTCGAAGCGGGAGCCACGGTGACGATCGGAGGCGTCCTGGCCACGGGAGTCGCCGTGGCGGACCCGTATTTCATCTCCGCGACGATGCCGGCGCTGCCCGCGGGCAGCGTCAACGACGTGACGGTGCTGAATCCGAGCGGGTCGAGCGGGGCGATCCGCAACGGCTGGGTCGCAGATTTTCTGGACGTTCCCGCCGACAACCCGTTCCACGACTTCGTCGTTCGCCTCGTCGCCAACGGCGTGGCCGCCGGCATCGGCGGTGGCCTTTTCGGCGTCGACAACGGCACGTCGCGCCAGCAGATGGCGGTCTTTCTGCTGAAAGGCAAGCACGGGATCTGTTACGTGCCCCCGCCCTGCACCCGCGTGTTCGGCGACGTCCCCTGTCCCTCTCTCTTCGCCGACTGGATCGAGGCGCTCGCGGCGGAGGAGATCACCGGAGGCTGCGGCGGCGGCAACTACTGCCCCGCGAGCCCGGTACGGCGGGACCAGATGGCGGTCTTCCTTCTGAAGGCGAAGTACGGCCCCTCGTTCGTTCCCGCCCCGTGTGCCGGGACTTTCCTGGACGTCGCCTGTCCCTCGACGTTCGCCGACTGGATCGAGCGACTCGCCGCCGAACAGATCACGAGCGGCTGCGGCAACGGTAACTACTGCCCGCTCGCCACCAGCACTCGCGGACAGATGGCCGCGTTCATCGGCAAGACGTTTTCCCTTCCCTGAGTCGGCTCGGGCTCTTTCGAGACGCGCATTTCGAAAGGGCGGGCCGTCGGAGACGCGACGCTCCGGGCTAGTTCGGAAAGTGCAGTCCCAGCGCCTTCGCCACGAAGACCGCCATTTGCCCGCGGGTGAGGTTGGCGTCGGGGCAGTAGTTGCCGGCCCCGCAGCCCGCCGTGACCCCGGAAGCGACGAGCGCCTCGATGAACTGGAACTGCGGATGGCCCGTCGGCACGTCATTGAACGTCGCGGTCCCCGGAGCCGGGCTCACCTGCAGGTTGTAGCGGATCCGAACCGCGGCGAAAGCGATGTCGGGGTCCGTGGGGACGATGACATCGACCGCATAGGCGCCGGCGTTGTTGTCGACCGTGTGGGGGATGGTCAAAGCCGTGAACAGCGCGCAGCCGGGAGTCGCCGCGGCTCCCGTGCCCGACGGGGCCGAGAGGAGCTCAATAGTTTGCACCGGCGAGACCCCGCGGAACAGAAAGAACTGCAGTTGGTTGGTCGCGCTGCCGTCGCACGCCTCCAACTCGATGCTGGTGATGGCCGCGCCACTGGGCAAGTGAGCAGTGCCCAGGAAAGAGCAAGTCACTTGGCCGCACGTCCGCGCGCCCGTGTTGCCGTCCTGGATCCCCTCTGTATCGCCGGCGAAGAGCTGGAACTCCGTCGCCCAGATCGTGTACACGACGGAGCCCGTCGTGCCATACGTGTCCGGTGCGGTCTGCGGGGGGGCGAGGACTGCATTCTCAGACGGTGTGCGCAGGTTGACCTCCTGTCCGAGGGCAAAGCTCGCGGGAAGAAGCAGGACGAGAATCCGCAGCGCGGCCGAGCGAAAGGCTTTTGACATCGGGAGCTCCTTGTTTTTCCGGAAGTATAGCGTCGGGCTGGGTATTCAGCGCAGCTTCGCGCTCGCGGCTCGAATCTCGGCCAGCTTCTGGTGTGGCGGCGACTGCTTCTCGAACGTCGCGAGAGACTGATCGAGCAGGCGTCGAGCCTCGGCGCGGTCCTCCGGGCGCCCGAGGGCGATGAGATCCGCCGCGAGCTGGTAACGCTCCAACGCGACCCCGGGGCTCGTTTCCCCTTCCAGTCGGAGCACGACCTCCAGCGACTGGCGGTGAAGAGGTAGGGCCTCATCGGTCCGGCCGCGTTTTCGCAACGTCTCTCCCAGACGCGAGCGCGCGTCGACGGCCTCGCCGCTGTCCTTGCCGTTCAGCTCGGCGAGCTTGTCGGCGACCTCGCGTTCGATCCTCTCAGCTTCCTCCAACCGGCCCTGCAGCGCGATCTGTGTGGCGCGGTTGCCTCGGATCTGCCAGGTGAACGGGTGTTTCTCGCCGAGGACTTCGCGGAAGAGAGCCTCGACCTCGCTCATCGTCTTTTCCGCCTCCGCGTGCCTGCCGCGGCGCGAGGCGATCAGCGCGAAGCCGTTCAAGCACTTGCCGACCTCGAAGTGTTTGGGGTTGATCGCCCGAAAGAGCGCGAGCGCTTCCCGATACATCGCCTCCGACTCGTCGAGCCGTCCCTGGTTCAGGTAGAAGACGCCCGTCAGCTGCAGCGTCTGGCCCAGCATCGGGTGATTCGGTCCGAGCGTCTTGCGGCGAACCTCCAGCGAGCGCTTGTAGAGCGACTCTGCCTCCTGTGCCTTGCCCCGCCGCCCTAAAAGGACGGCGAGGTTCGCGTAGCTGGAGCCGAGGTTTGCATGATCGGGGCCGAGCCGCTTGGTAAGAACGGCCTGCGAGGCTCTATACGCCTTCTCGGCTTCGTCGAGCCGGTCCAGGTCATCGAGGAGGACGCCGAGGTTGCGCAGGTGCGTGGCCGTCAGGGCGTTGTCGTCTCCGAGCACACGGCGGTAGGTTTCATAGACGCCACGCTCGTATTTCTCGGCCCGCTCGACTTCGCCCTTCCAGAAGAGGACCTGCCCGTAGTCGCTCCGCGCCCGCGCGGTGGCGAGGCTGTCCGGGCCCTCTTTTTCCTCGAGCATCGGGAGGGCCCGAGAAAGCTCCTTCTCCCCCTCGTCGAGCTCGCCCTTGGACATCTTGACGGCGCCGAGTGTGGCGAGGCTGCGGCCGATGGCGGCGTCGCCGGCCGGGAAGATACGCTCCCGGATCTCCAGCGAACGCTTCGCGAGACTTTCCGCCGGCTCCAGCCGGCCGAGCCCCTTGTCGATGCGGGCGACGGCCTCGAGGAGGTCCGCCTGGATGTCCGGCTCGGAGGCGAGCTCCGTCTCGAGGCGCCTGCCGGCCTGGTCGAGCAGCTCGCTCGCCGTGATCGAACCGCCGGAGGCTTGCTCCGGGTCGGCCACCTCGAAGAGGCCGATGAGGAACTCCGTGACGCCCTCGGCGCGCCGGGCTGCGGCGGTGGCAGCCACGGCGTTCTTCTCAGCGCGCCTCGCCTGCCAGATCGTGGCGACGAGGCCGGCGACGAGCGAGAGCAGCACGAGAGCTCCCGCGGCGACGGCGATCCGCTGCCGGCGCACGAACTTGCCGAGCCGGTAACCCACCGTGACCGCCCGCGCGCGGACGGGCCGGCCCGAAAGGTGCCGGCGCAGGTCTTCGGCGAGGGCGGCGACGGCGCCGTACCGCCGTTCGGGCTCGCGCCGCAGGGCCATCTGGAGGATGTTGTCGAGGTCGCCGCGCAGCCGGCGCTGCAGGCGCCGCCGGTCGGGCTCCGACGGCGTGGCCGCGGGCAGCGACGCGAGCGGGGCCTTGGCGACCCGCGCGCTCGGCCGTTCGAGCGTCTCGGTGTCGACCGAGGCCGCGAGACCGGCGGCTGTCCGGGCGTCGCGGCGTTGAGGCAAGGTTCCGGTCAGAAGCTCGTAGAGCAGCGCCCCGAGCGCCCACACGTCCGTCGCCGTCGTGACCGGCTCGCCCAGCACCTGCTCGGGGGCGGCGTAGGCCGGCGTCAGCCGGCGCGCTTCGGCGCGCGTCTCCGTCGCGGCGCTCTCCGCCTCGTCCGGCGCCAGGAGCTTGGCGATGCCGAAGTCGAGGAGCTTGACCTCCCCGTCCTTCGAAACGAGCACGTTGGAGGGCTTAAGGTCCCGATGAACGATCAGGCTCCGGTGTGCGGCCGACACCGCGTCGCAAGCGTCGAGCACGAGCCGCAACCGGTCCTCGACCGAGAGATTCCTTTCGCGGCAATACGCGGTGATGGGCTCTCCCTCGACCAGCTCCATGACGAAGTACGGGCGGCCGTCCGGGGCCGCTCCCCCGTCGAGCAGCCGGGCGATGTGTGGATGGTGCAGGCGCGCCAGGATCCGCCGCTCGCGAGAGAACCGCGCGAGCACTTCGTCCGAGTCCATGCCGCGCCGCAGGAGCTTGATCGCAACCCGTTGCTCGAAGAGGCCGTCCGCTCGCTCGCCCAGCAGCACTTCGCCCATGCCGCCGCGGCCCAGACGCGAGAGGATCCGGTAGGGCCCGATCGCATCGGGAAGCCGTGGCTCGGAAGCTTCCACGAGACCGTCGAGCAGGCCTCCTGCGACCGCCACGGCCGGGGACTCCAGGAAGCCCCCCGCGTCTGAGTCTGCCGCCAGAAGGCGCTCGACGTCCGCGCGGAGCTCTCCATCCTCCAGGCCCGCCAGGCGAGTCGCTCGCTCGGCGCCCGGCAGATCCAGAAGCTCCTCGAAGAGCGCCCGCGCGGCGGTCCAGCGCCCGGGCTCGAAGCTCATGCCGTCGAGCCCGGCCCGGACAGCTCCTGAAAGAGAAACGCCCGCGCCGTCTGCCAGTGGCGCTTGACCGTCCTCGCCGACTGGCCGGACATCTCGGCGATCTCCTCGACCGAGAGGCCCGCGAAGAAGCGCCACTCCACCAGCCGAGCCAGCTCCTCGTCGCGGGACCCGAGCCGATCGAGCGCCTCGTCGAGGGCCACGAGCTCGGCCGCGCGCTCCTCGATCGGAATATCCAGCGCATCGAGATCGAGAGGCCGGAGCCCCGACCCGCGCCGCGGCCCGCAGCGGGCGCGCGCCTGGTCGATGAGAATCATGCGCATCGCGCGAGCCGCCAGCGAGTAGAAGTGCGAGCGATCGCGCGCGGTCCAGCCCGCTCCGCGGGAGAGCTTGAGGTAGGCCTCGTGCACGAGCGCCGTGGTCGAGAGCGTCTGCTCGGCCGGGATGCGCTGGAGCTGGCGATGCGCGATCGCCCTCAGCTCCCCGTACAGGACGGAGAAGACGCGGTCGACCGCTTCCCGGTCGCCAGCCTCGGCGGCCCGCAGCAGCCCGGTGACGTCTTCCGGACGCGGGTCCGGCGTCCCTCCTTCAGGCGGGCCGGGCGGATCGCTTTGCATGGATGGGGCAATTGTAGCGGACGGAAAGTGGCCCTTTTCCCTGGGCTTGGAGGAAGGGGCATGGACCTACCTGCTTCCTTCGGGGGGCTACGAGGCCCCTCTTTCTTGTCCCCTCTTCCCCCGTTTTGTCGAGATACTGGGTCAGGAGGATACCCATGACCTGTCACCGAGCTCTTTTGACCATCGCGTTCCTCGCTCTGGCGGGCGCTGCCATGGGGACCACCTACACCGTGACTTCCACGGCCGACAGCGGGGCCGGGACGCTGCGACAGGCGATCCTCGACGCCAACGCCAGCCTCGGGCTCGACACGATCGCTTTCAACATCACCGGCTCGGGGGTGCACACGATCACGCCGGCGACGCCGCTGCCACCGATCACCGACGCCGCGACGATCGACGGCTACACCCAGCCGGGCTCCTCGCTCAATACGAACGCGGTGGGCCTCGGGCTCAACACGGTCCTGAGAATCGAGATCGCCGGCACGGGAACGACCGGCAACGGTCTCGAGGCCCGCGCGCCCGGCGTCACCTTCCGGGGCATCGCGGTCAACCGGTTCTCTCTGGGCCAGGTCGGCGGGAGCCCGTCTTTCCTGCACACCGGACTCATCGTCGAAGGCTGCTTCATCGGGGCGAGCCCGGACGGGCTCCAGGGGTATTCCGGCGGCATCGGTGTCGTCAACAGTAGCCCCAGCGCACGCATCGGCGGTTTGACACCCGGCCAGCGCAACCTGATCTCGGTCGCGGGGAGTGACGTGACTATGGGGTCCGGCGGAGTCATCCAGGGCAATCTCATCGGCACCGACATTACCGGTGCCCGGGGAATGCCCGGAACTGCCGGCGCCGGCGCCGGAATTCAGGCCTCGGGTTCCGATCTCATCACGATCGGCGGCGCTGCCCCGAACGCCCCCAACGTCGTCGCCGGGATGGACACCGGCATCTCGCTCGTCACTCCTTCCCTTGCAACCGTTCGGGGCAACTTCATCGGGGTCGACGCGGCGCAGGCAGGAGTCATCTCCGGCGGATTCATCGGCATCAGAGGCGCCGTCGGCTGCACGATCGGCGGCGCCGGACCGGGCGAAGGCAACGTGATCGGCGGCTTCGACTACGGCATCAGCCTCGACAGCTCCGGGACCCCGCTGTACGGGAACTTCATCGGAACCGACACCACCGCCACGAAAAACTTCGGCAACCGCATCATGGGCATCTTCCTGAGCACCGGCAGCCAGGTGATCGGCGGCCTCGGCGCGGGCGAAGGCAACGTCATCGCCTTCAACGGCTGGGTCGGCATCCTCGTGACCGATTTCGCGCAGAAGAATCCCATCCGCGGCAACCGGATCTTCAACAACGGAAACGGCGGCGTCGGCCCGAACGGCACGGCGCTGGCGATCGATCTCGGCAACGGCAGCACGCCCACAGGCCAGAACCCGAACGACCTGGGTGACGCCGACAGCGGCACAATTCAGTTCGGCAACGACTTCCAGAACTTCCCGCTCATCACGTCGGCCGTCCCGGAGGGAGGCGGCACGCGCGTCATCGGCACGCTGAACAGCCTCTCATCGACGACGTTCGACCTCGACTTCTACGCGAATCCAGCGTGCCGGGCGCGGCCGAGGGCCCTCCTGCAGGCGGAGACCTACATCGGCTCGACGCAGGTGACGACGGACGGCTCGGGAAACGCCTCGTTCAACGTCCTCCTTCCGACCCCGATCGCGGCGGGTGCTCCGGTCACCGCCACCGCGACCAATCCCGAGGGGGACACCTCCGAGCTCTGGCAGGAGATCATCTTCCGCGTCACCGGAGGGGGCGTCGGAGGGCCCGGAGGCAACAGCTTACTGTCCGTCCGCGGGCACCTCTTCGAGCCGGGGGCGACGATGACGCTCGGCGCAACCCCGGTCCCGGTGACCGGGAACACCGAATTCCAGCGCGACTTCATCGGCCCCGCCCTGACCCCCGGCGGGGTGTACGACATCGTGCTGACCAACCCGAGCGGGCTCTCGGGGACCCTCCGCAACGGATACGTCTCGCGCTTTTCGGACGTGGTGGCCCTATCCATCTTCGACCGCGTCATCGCCCAGCTCGTGGCGGCCGGCGTGACTGCCGGATGCGGCGGCGGCAACTACTGCCAGAACGCCAACGTGACGCGTCAGCAGATGGCCGTGTTCGTCCTGAAAGCCAAGCACGGGATCTGCTACATCCCGCCGCCCTGCACCGGGGATTTCCCCGATGTCCCCTGCAGCTCGAACTTCGCGCCCTGGATCGAGCAGCTCGCGGCCGAGGGAATCACCGGGGGCTGCGGCGGCGGCAACTACTGTCCGCTCGCGAACGTGCGGCGGGACCAGATGGCCGTGTTCATGCTGAAGGGCAAGTACGGCGCGACCTTCACTCCTCCGCCCTGCACGGGAATCTTCTCCGACGTCCCCTGCCCGGGCACTTTCGCCGATTGGATCGAGCAGCTTGCCGCCGAACAGATCACGGGAGGCTGCGGGGGGGGCCTCTACTGCCCGACGCAAAACGTCTTGCGGGGCCAGATGGCGGCGTTCTTGGTCAAGGCGTTCAGCCTGCCGTAGGCTAGGACGAACAGACTTTCCAGAAGGGGAGATCCATGACGCCATTCCGCATCACCGCCGTCGCCGCCGTTCTGGCGACCGCCTCCGCCGTCGCCTTCGCGAATACGTATACCGTCAACTCCACCGCCGACAGCGGAGCCGGAACGCTGCGCCAGGCGATCCTCGACGCCAATGCGAACGCGGGGCCCGACACGATCGCGTTCAACATCGTCGGCTCGGGCGTGCACACGATCACGCCGGCTTCAGCCCTGCCGGACATCACCTCTCCGGTGACGATCGACGGCTACACGCAGGCGGGATCCTCTCCGAACACCCAGCCCTTCGGTCAGGGGCTGAACACGGTGCTCCGGATCGAGATCGACTGCACCGCCGGCGGCAACTGCCTGACCGTCAGCACGAGCGATACGATCATCAAAGGCCTCGTGCTCAATCGTACGAACAGCGACACGATCCATCTCTCCAACGGCGCTTTTTCGAACAACCGCGTCGAGGGCAACTTCATCGGGACGGATCCGACCGGAACCCAGAACCTCCAGCTCGGAGGAACGCAGGTCTACGTCTGGCAGTCCAACGCCCGGGTCGGAGGGCCGACGCCGGCGGCTCGCAATCTCATCGCCGCCTGCGGGGCGGGAATCACGCTCGTGGCGCCCGCGGCCGGAAACCTCGTGGAGGGCAACGTCCTCGGGTTGACGGCCGTCGGCGACGCCCTCCTGACGCCTGCCTGCGCCAGCACGACCTTCGCGCTCAACGTCAACGGGTCCGGCAACACGATGTCCAACAACGTGATCGCCGGCGGCAGCAATGGGTTCAGCGTCAACGGCTCCGGTCACACGTTCCGCGGGAACTTCATCGGAACCGACGTGACCGGAACACTGCGGCGGCAGCTCGGAGAGCACGGATTCTCGGTCTTCGGCACGAACCACACGATCGGCGGCAGCCTTCCCGGCCAGGGGAACGTGATCGCCGCGGCCGTGTTCTACGAAGGCCTTCTCCTGGACGGATCCGGCCACGTCGTCTACGGCAACTCCGTCGGAACCGACGTCACGGGCACGATCGACCTCGGGAACAACCGTTACGGGATCAACGCCACGGGGACCAATGTCACGATCGGCGGTACGGCCTCCGGGCAGGGAAACACGGTCGCCTTCAACGGCGTGACGTTCGGCGGCGGGGGGATCGTCGTCAGCGGCCAGCAGGTGCGGATCCGTGGCAATCGGATCTACGGCAACGTCTCGCCGGGCATCTCGGGCGGGCTCGGTATCGATCTGCCCGATCAGGGCAACTTCGGCGTGACGCCGAACGACCCGGGCGACGGCGACTCTGGAGCGAACGGCCTCCAGAACTATCCCATCCTGATCGCGGCGGGGCCGGCCCTTCCCCAGGGAAGCGGCACGCGGATCCAGGGCGTCCTGAACAGCGCCGCCTCCACCACGTTCGACCTGGACTTCTACTCCAACCCGGCCTGTGCCAGCCGACCGCAGGAGTTCCTCGAGGGCGAGGACTTCCTCGGCTCGACCCAGGTGACGACCGACGGATCTGGCAACGCCGTCTTCGACGTCACGCTGCCGGCCACCGTCGAGAACGGCGCGCGGATCAGCGCCACGGCCACGGACCCGAGCGGCAACACGTCCGAGTTCTCGCAGCGGCTGATCTTCTCGTCGAACCCCGGCGGCGGACCCGCCGCGGGCGGGACTAACTTCACCCTGGCCGGCATGCTCTTCGAGAACGGCGCGACGGTGACGGTCGGCGGCTTGCCTGCGACCAACGTCAACGTCGCGAGCTCCTCGTCCCTGACAGCAACCTCCCCGGCGCTGACGGCGGGCACGCTCAACCCGATCACCGTCTCGAACCCCAGTGGCACCGCCGGTACCCTGCCCAACGGCTGGATCGCCGACTTTCTCGACGTCTCCTCGGCCCAGCAGTTCTATTTCCACATCACCAAGCTCGTGGCCAACCAGATCACCGTCGGCTGCGGCGGGGGCAGCTACTGCCCGCTCTCCAACGTGACGCGTCAGCAGATGGCCGTCTTCCTGCTCAAGTCGAAGAACGGCCTCTGCTACGTTCCGCCCCCCTGCACCGGCGTCTTCCCCGACGTTCCGTGCTCCAGCAACTTCGCGCCCTGGATCGAGGCCCTCGCGGCCGCGGGTATCACCGGCGGCTGCGGCGGCGGCAACTACTGCCCGCTCTCCAACGTGACGCGCCAGCAGATGGCCGTCTTCCTCTTGAAGTCCAAGCACGGCTCGACCTATGTCCCGCCTGCGTGCACGGGGGACTTCGCGGACGTCCCGTGTCCCTCGACCTTCGCCGACTGGATCGAACAACTCGCCGC
>JBKJWL010000067.1:0-2628 GCA_046716885.1 Thermoanaerobaculia bacterium
TGGGGAAGAGGTGGACGCGCGCTCGGACCTCTTCTCGTTCGGCGCTCTCATCTACGACATGGCGGTCGGCGAGCCGCCCTTCCGCGGGGCGACGCCGGCCGTGAAGCTCTCCGGGATTCTCGAACGCAATCCGGTGCCGCCTCTGGAAGTGGTTCCGGGCCTGCCGGCGCGGCTCCAGGACATCATCCTGAAGGCGCTCGAGAAGGACCGCGAAGAGCGGTACCAGACGGCGCGCGACATGGCGGTGGACCTGCGGCGCCTCTTGCGCGAGATCGACAGCGGCGCGATCACGAGCTCGTCGGGCGTGAGGGCGGCGATCGGAACCGGCTCTTACCCTCGGGTCACGGGCGTCGCGGCGCCGCTTCAGACGGAACGACCGTGGCACTGGATCGTCGGCATCGGAATCGGCGCGCTCCTGGCGGGCCTCGCGATCTGGAAGTCCGGGAAGGACGAGGAGAGGCCGGAGGCGGCGCCGAACGGACCTCCCGAGATCCGATCGCTCGCCGTCCTGCCGCTCGAGAACCTCTCGCGGGATCCCGCTCAGGCCTACTTCGCCGACGGGATGACGGACGAGCTGATCGCCCGGCTCTCCAGGATCTCGGCGCTTCGCGTCATCTCGCGCACGTCGGCGATGCGCTACAAGGGGTCCGAGAAGTCGCTTCCGGAGATCGCGCGGGACTTACAGGTGGACGCGGTCGTCGAGGGCTCCGTGCTCCGATCGGGCGACCGCGTCCGCATCAACGCGCGGCTGATCGACGCCACCGAGCGGCAGATGTGGTCGGAGAGCTACGAACGCGACCTCCGGGACATCCTTTCGCTGCAAAGCGACGTTGCGAGCGCGATCGCGCGCGAGATTCGCGTGAAGGTCGCGCCGGAAGAGAACACGCGACTCGCGAGCAAGGGGCCGGTCGACCCCGAGGCCTATCAGCTGTATCTGCAGGGGAGGGTCTCGTTTTCGCGCTTCACTCCGGAGTCCCTGACCCAGGCGGCCGAGTATTTCAACCGGGCGATCGCGAAGGACCCGAAGTACGCCCTCGCGAATGCGGGCCTGGCCGACAGCTATATCCAGCTCGCCGGCCGCGTGCGTCCGCCGCGCGAAGCCATGCCGAAGGCGAAGATGGCGATCGAGCGGGCGCTCGAGCTCGACCCCGATCTCGCCGAGGGGTACGCGTCGCTCGGCCAGGTCAAGCTGTTCTACGAATTCGACTGGGAGGGCGCCGAGACCGCGTATCGACGCGCGCTCGAGGGGAACTCGGGGTCGGCTCTGATACACAGCACGAACGGCCTGTTCCTCGCCGCGCGTGGGCGCACGAAGGAGGCGCTCGAGGAAGCGAAACGAGTCGTCGAGCTCGATCCGGTCAGCAGCAGCTCCGGCTGTCTGCGAGCGCGACTCCTCTACTACGCGCGCCAGTACGATTTGTCGATCGCGCAGTACGAGCTGACACGGAGAGCGGATCCGACGGTCGCCGGCTTCTGCACGTTCGCGATCTTTGCGTACGAGCAGAAGGGGCGGTTCGAGGAAGCGATCGCGACGGCGAAGCGGATCAGCGCCGCGTCACCGACCGAGATGCTGCCGCGGTCTGCGCTCGCGCGCGCCTACGGCGTGATGGGCAACCGGGGCGAGGCGGAGAAGGCGGTTGCCGCGATGCTCGACCTCTCGAAGCGCAGGTTCATCTCCGAGCACGACTTCGCCGTGGCGTACTCCGGGTGGAATCCCGAGGAGACGGTCAAGTGGCTGGAGAAGGCGTATCAGGGCCGGACCGGGCTGCTCGTCTATGTCGGCGTGGATTCGGTGTGGGACGACGTCCGCTCCGACCCGCGGTTCCAGGATCTCGTCAAGAAGGTCGGGGTTCCGCAGTAGGGCACCAGATCCCTCGCCGCGCTCGAGATGACAAGCGGCCTCGTCTCGGGATGACAAAGCGGCCTCGTCTCGGGATGACAAGGGGGCTTCCTTTTCCCTGTCATTCCGAGGCCGAAGGCCGAGGAATCTGGGCTCTGGTACTCCACGCATGACTTAAATCCTCCCAACGGGGGTTAGTGGACTCGATCAACGCGACTTCCTGCTGCCTCTCCAACTCTTCAACTGTTTCTCGCGATAGATCGCGGCGAAAACGTTGGGCGTGGCTTCAAAAAACACCAGCCGGTCGTTCGGTACTTTCGAGTAAATCCTGCAACAAGTTGGCGCTTGTGTTCGAAAAGGCGCCGCTCGAGATCATTCGTCACCCCGACGTAGAGCGTCCTCGACCAGTTCGCGAGAATGTAGACGAAGTAGTCGCGAGGCACCCATCCTCAGCGTTGTCATGAGGGAACCAGATCCCTCGCTACGCTCGGGATGACAAGGTTCCATCCTTCCCTGTCATTCCGAGGCCGGAGGTCTAGGAATCTGGTCCCAGATCCCTCGCTGCGCTCGGGATGACAGGGGTTGTCATTCCGAGGAGCGCAGCGACGAGGAATCTCACCGCCAGTCCTCGACTTCAAGACCGGAGACGCGAGAGAACTCGCGCACGTTGTGGGTGACGACGGTCAGGCGCCGAGACGTCGCCGTCGCGGCGATGAGCAAGTCCCGCTCTCCGATCGGCTGGCCGGCTCTCTCGAGCTGAAGGCGGATCTCCGCGTAGGCTCCGGCGG
>JBKJWL010000068.1:0-8433 GCA_046716885.1 Thermoanaerobaculia bacterium
GATCTCGCGGACGGGAAGCGCCGCGACGCCGACGAAGCGAATCGCCGGATCGAGGAGAACCTGCCGTGGGCCGTCGCCGACCCGCGCAAGCCCTTCGTCGCTCCGAAGCCCGAGCCCGTCGTGCCGCACTTCGACTTCTCGCGCCTTCAGAATGCCTCCGACGCGCTCACGGCGGCCGCGGGGACCTACGCGCGCGCATTCGACGCCGCCTTCGCGCCCGGCGCGCCGGCGATCTCCCCGGAGCGCCTGAAAGGGCTGAACGCGGTCCTGCGCGGCTTCGAGCGGAGCCTGACGTCCGACGCGGGGCTCCCGGGTCGGTCCTGGTACCGCCATTTCGTCTACGCGCCGGGCGCCTACACCGGCTATGGCGTCAAGACGCTGCCCGCCGTGCGCGAGGCGCTCGAGCAGAAGCGGTGGGCGGACGTCAACGCGGCGGCGGCGGCGACCGGGGCCGTCCTGGAGAAGGCGGCCGCTCAGGTGCGCGAGGCGACGAAGCTGCTCGCGCCTCTTTAGGGGTCAGGTCTTCATTCTTCGGAGTTTGCTGCGGAGAACTTGGGCTCGGACCCCGCGAAGACTTCTCGGTCAGACCCCGCAGGGACTTTCTAGGGCGCGACTCCTCCGCCGCGCATCCGCTCGTAGATCTCCTGGCTGTCCGACTTGCCGAGGGCGACGGCGCAGGTACCGTCACAGCGCGCGGTGGAGCGGCCCTCGCCATCGAAGATCTCGGCCGCCGCGAAGACCAGGTTCAGCCCCGATCGGATCAGGCGCGCCTCCGCCACGATCCGATCTCCGCGCGTCGGCCGGAAGAAGGACATGGCGAGACTGACCGTGGCCGAGCGAGTGTCGGGGCGCGTCAGCCAGCCCACTGTGCCGATCACGAGGTCGAAGAGCCCGGCGAGCACCACTCCGTTGACCGCGTCGGTGCCGAGCCCGCCGCGGTGGACGTGCGTCACCGGGTCGATCACCGCGCGCACCCGGTCAACGCGCTCGAACTCCAGGCTCGCGCCGAAATGCTTCATCGGCGGCGAGGCGTTCCACATGTCGCCGAGCGCTCGGAGCGACTCGACCGTGGGATAGGCGGGCGAGAACGGCTTGGCTTCGTCCGTCACGAGAAGCCTACTTCAGCCCTTCGACGACGAAGAGGTCGGAAAGCAGGCGGCTGTACGTGTAGGCATAGGACTTCCCGTCGGGCGTGACAACGACGTTGGAGATGCGCTCGACTCCCGAGGGGTCGAGCGGCATCAGCTCCTTCCAGAGCTCGTGTCGGCCGGACTGAAGGTCGATGGTGTAGACGCGCGCCGGCAGGTCGCGCTTCCAGACGAACAGGGACTTGCCGTCCTGGCTGAACCGGAGCGGGAACTCCCCGTTGACGAGGCCCGCGATCGGCCGCGCCGGGCCGTTGCCGTCCATCGGGAAGAGAACACCCTTGTGATCGGGCCCGATCGCGGCGACCACCTTGCCGTCGGGAGAGATCGCGAATCCGGGGAACGCGGTGTCGATTCCTTCCGTGGTCACCGCCCTCGCGGAGCCGCCGTCGGTCGACTGCACGTAGAGGCGGACCCCGCGGTCGGGCGCGTTGCCGGCCAGCAGAACGCTCTTGTTGTCCGGAAGCCACGCCGCCGACTGGGAAGGCGTCACGCCGGAAATCTCGAGGCGCCGGGGCTGCCCTACGCCGGTCGGGAGCAGCATCAGCAAGGGGCTCGGAGACGAGAGCGCTGCCAGCGCCCACTGCGTGTCGGCCGACAGGGACAGCGCGGCGCCTTCGCCGAGCTTGACGACCGGGGACCCCGACTTGCGCAGATAGACGGTGTAGTTGGTGCCGCCCGCCTCCCCCTCCTCGTCGAAGAGCAGCGTGCGGCCGTCATCCGAGATGTCCGCGACGAAGGAGTAGTCGAGCCAGGAGAGGTCCCGTTCCCGCGTGTCGCCGGGGAGCAGGCCGAGTGTGCCGACCCGCGATCCCCCGCGCGCCAGAAGGACGTGGCCGTTGGGGGAGACATCCTGGAGCCGGATGCCTCCGGGCACGCGCACCAGCACCCGCACCCGCCCCGAAGGCGTGGCGGCGTAGAGCGAGAGGTTCGCCCCGGTATCCGTCGCCGTGAACCAGATCTCGTCGCCGGAGGGCGACCACGCGAGGCCGCCGACCTTGTTCCACCGGGGAGTGAGCGTCTTCTTCGCGCCTTTCAGGTCGAGGGTCGCCACGGTTCCCGCGTCGTCCTGCGAGAACGGGTGGTCCACGAACGCGATCTGCTGGCCGTCGCGAGACAGCCGCGCGTCGCTCACGTAGCCAGTCGTCTCGTAAAGGACCTTGCCGATCGGGAACTCGATCCGCGCCTTCCCGCCCAGGTCTCGGACGACGAGCAGGTCCGCTCCGTTCGGGGCCCAGTCCGCTTCCTGGATGTCCTCGGCCACGTCGCGCGGAGCCCCGCCCGTCAGGCCCGCCCGCGCGAGCGTGCCCGCGCATACGGAGGGATGCGTTCCCCGGCAGTCCACGGCGATCGCCATCTCGCCCGAGGGAGAGATGGAGAGCAGGTTGGCGCTCGGCAGCTCGAGCGGCAGGGCCTCGGGGCTCGACGGGTGCTTCAGGAAGAGCTTGCGGGCATTGCCGTCCCACGAGGCGCTGTAGACGATGGTCTGGCCGTCCGGGGCAAAGCGCGCGGACTGGATCGTGCCGCTTCCGAACGTGATCTGTTGGAACGAGGGCGGCGATATGGCTCCAAACCGCTTCTGCGCCCAGGCCCCGGCGCCGATCGCCGCGGCGAGCGCCGCCGCGATCGCGATCCGGGAGACCCACGGCCGGCGGCGCCGCGCGGCGAAAGCCACGGCCTTCCCCGACACCTCGCCCGTCACGAAGGCCTCGGAGGTGCGCTCGCGGACGCTCTTCACGTCCCGCGCGAGATCGCGCGTCGACACGTAGCGCTCTTCCGGATCCTTCTGCAGGCAGCGCTCCACGATCCAGCGAAAAGGCGCCGGCACGCCGGCGTTGACCTGGGCCACGGGCTGCGTGTCCTCGCGGATAATGGCGGTGAGCGTCTCCGCGGTGGTGCCCCGCTGGAACGCACGCTTTCCCGTGGCCATCTCGTAGAAGATCGATCCCAGGGAGAACTGATCCGAGCGGTAATCGAGAGGTCGCCCGCTCGCTTGCTCGGGCGACATGTACCCGATCGTGCCCAGGACCATGCCGGCCTGCGTCGCCTGCGCGGTTGGAACGTTCGAGACGTCGTCCAGCTGCTGCTTGATCAGCTTTGCCAGGCCGAAATCCAGGATCTTGACGGCACCGTCTTTGGACACCATCACGTTCTCGGGCTTCAGGTCCCGATGGACGATGCCGGCCGCGTGCGCCTTGGCGAGCCCGTCCGCGAGCTGGAACCCCAGGTCGAGCAGTCTCTTCGTCGGCAGAGGCCCAGCGTGCAGGACTTCGCGCAGGGTGTCTCCGTTGACCAGCTCCATCGCGATGTAGATGGTGGAGCCTTCCGAGCCGATGTCGTGGATCGTGACGATATTGGAATGGTTCAGCGCCGAGGCGGACCGCGCTTCCTGCTCGAAGCGCTGGCGGCGGTCCGAGTCGGCCGCGAACTCCGGCGCCAGCACCTTGACCGCGACCTCGCGACCCAGACGTGTGTCGCGCGCGCGGTAGACTTCCCCCATTCCGCCCGCGCCCAGGGGCGCGAGAATCTCGAACGGGCCCAAACGCGTTCCGGGTTGCAGCGGCATCGAGTCGGCGGGCATTCTAACCAATTGCGATCAAGCGGCTCGCTTGCGTCCGCACGCGGCCGCCGATAGCCTTGCCGCCATGCCGACTCTCTCCGTTCTCCTGCTCGCCCTTCGCCTGGCTGAGCCCGCTGCGCCTCCGGTGATCGCGGTCAGGGCCGGGAAGCTGATCGACCCGAAATCCGGCACGGTCGCCTCCGGCGCCGTGATCGTGATCGAGAACGGAAAGGTCAAGGCCGTCGGGCCGTCCGTCGCGGTCCCGGCCGGCGCGCAGGTCATCGACCTGTCGGACATGACGGTCCTGCCGGGGTTGATGGATTGCCACACGCACCTCGTGGGCGACTACGTGAACGACGCGGATCCGCTGACCGAGCTCAAGACGTCGGCCGCGCAGCGGGCGTTCGAGTCCATTCCCAATGCGAAGATCACCCTCGACGCCGGCTTCACGACGGTGCGCGACGTCGGCACCTACCGGGCGTTCGTCGACGTCGCGATGCGCGACGCGATCGCCAAGGGGTATTTCCCGGGCCCTCGGATGTTCGTCGCCGGCGCGTACCTGACCATCACGGGCGGCGGCGGCGCGATGTCGGGCGGCCTCGCCCCGGACATCGGCCTGCCCTGGGATCTGAAGTTCGGGATCGCGGACGGTCTCGACCAGGTGCGCCAGCGCGTGCGGGACATCGCCCAGCACGGTGTCGACGTCATCAAGCTGCTCGCGACCGGCGCGTTCCTGGCGCACGGGTCCAACCCGCACGCCGTCGAGTACACCTACGATGAGCTTCGCGCGGCCGTCGAGGAAGCGACCCACAAGGGACTCAAGGTCGCGGCCCACGCGCATTCGACCGAGGGCATCAAGCTCGCGGTCAAAGCCGGCGTTGCCTCGATCGATCACGGCACGTACATCGACGACGAAGGGCTTCGCCTCATGAAGGAGCGCGGCACCTATCTCGTGGCCGACATCTACGACGCCGAGTGGATCCGCCAGGGCAAGGCCGCGGGCTTCCCGCAGGACTTCGCCGACAAGCAGCCCGAGGGCGACGAGATCCAGCGCCAGAACTTCAAGAAGGCCGTGCAGATGGGCGTGAAGATCGCCTTCGGCACCGACGCGAGCGTCTACCCCCACGGGTTGAACGCGCGCCAGTTCGCGTGGCAGGTCAAGTACGGCCAGACGCCCATGCAAGCGATCCACTCCGCGACGGTCGGAGCGGCCGACCTCATCGGCCGCGACAACAACGCCGGCTCGCTCGAGCCGGGCAAGTGGGCCGACCTGATCGCGGTGAAGGGCGACCCTCTCCAGGACGTGCGCGTCCTCGAAAACGTCTCCTTCGTGATGAAGGAAGGGAAGGTCTACAAGAACGCCCGGTAGGAACGGCCCTCAGAGCGTGTCGCGGTAGTGCTCCCACTCGGCCTTCATTTTTCTCAGGAGCGCTTTGTACCCCGGGTCGCCGCGAAGAGACGCGAGGTTCGGGTCCGCCGCGTAGAAGGGATAGCACTGAAAACCGTGCTCGGCCGCCTTCCCGAGCCATTCCACCGCCTGCCGGATTCTGCCCATCAGTGCGTAGGCCACGCCGATGTTGTACTCGACGTGATGGAAATGGGAGAGGCCGCGGTCGTACTGGATAGCCAGCGCGATCTGCTCCTCGGCTTTCGCGGTCTGGCCGCTTCTGGCCGCAAGAAGCGCGTTGATGCTCCGCGGGTTGGACCCCCGAGCATGTGTCTTGAGCACCTCCTCGATCAAGGCCGAGGCTTCCCGATCTCTTCCCAGGTAAAAGAGCGCCAGGGCCTTCCACGTATTGGTAACCCCATCAGGATCCTTATCCAACTCCTGGACTGCGAGATCGTACTTTTGCCAGTAGAGGTAGATTAGCCCTGTCCTGAAAAACTGTTGCCCTGGATCGAGCTTCCCACCGACGGCCGCGGCCTCGAGGGCCTTCTCGAAGAGTCCGACATGCCAGTACACGACCGCCAGCCACAGGTGCGCCTCCGCGAGATTCGGATTGAGGCCGATGGCGCGCCGGTAGTCGTGCACGGCCCTCTCGTGAGGATAGTTGTTGAACCGCGTCCAGGCGAGCTGGCCGCGGGCGGAGTAGGCTTCCGCCAGATTCGGATCCAGGGAAAGCGCCTTCTCGATCTCGACCAGGGCCTTCTCCTCCCACTCCTTCCGGGGGTCCCGATTGAAGAGCCTGTCCCGGTATGCCAGCGCCAGGCCGGCACGGGCGAGCGCGAAGCGGGGATCGAGCGCGATGGCCTTCTCGAAGAGCGGGATGGCCTGGTCCGGCTCCCCCTCCCCGAAGCTATGGTAGAGGTGCATGGCCCGCAGATACGCGTCGTAGGCCTCCAGATTCTGCGTCGGCGCCGCCCTGGAGCGGCCGGAGGCCGTGTCCGTCAACCTCAGTTTCAGCGCGGCCAGGATGTTTCCGGAGATGTCGTCCTGGAGGACAAAGAGGTCCTTCATCTCCCGGTCGTAACGGTCGGCCCAGAGGTGGTATCCCGTCGCGACATCGATCAATTGGGCGTTCAAGCGGACCCGGCCGCCGAAGCGCTGGACGCTCCCCTCGAGAACATAGCTGACGCCGAGCTCCTTGCCGACCGTCTTGACGTCGACCACGCGCCCCTTGTACTGGAAGACGCTGTTGCGCGCGATGACAAGCATTCCCTCGATCTTTGTGAGATCGGTGATGAGCGACTCCGTCATCCCGTCGGCGAAATAGTCATCCTCGCCCTTGACGCCGAAGTTCTGGAAGGGAAGCACGGCGATCGAGCGAGCGCGTCCTGGAGCCTCCGACGGCCGGGCGCCGGGACGCAGCAGCTTCCAGGACGCGAGAGCGAGGAGGGCGAGGACGACGGCTCCGGCCGCCAAAAGCACCGGCCGCGACCGCTTCGCGGGGAGGGCGACCGGCGATGTTCCGGACAAGGACGCATCCGCCTGCGAACCCGCTGTCAGATCCCGCAGATCCTGGAGATCGCGCGCCAGGTCGCGCGTGGAGGCGTAGCGATCGTCAGGGCCCTTGGCCAAGCACCGCTCGACGATCCGGCGCAGCGGCGCGGGCGTCAGCGGCGCCAGAGCTCCGATGGGCTCGGGCTCGTCGCGGATGATCGCCGTGAGCGTCTCGGGAGCGCTGCCACGCGCGAACGCCCGCTTCCCCGTGGCCATCTCGTACACGATCGATCCGAAGGCGAACTGGTCCGACCGGAAATCGAGCGGCTTGCCCAGAGCCTGTTCCGGCGACATATAGCCGACGGTCCCCATCACGAGCCCCGGCTCCGTCGCGCCGGAGACCGTCGGCGACTGCGTCGCTCCGCTGGGATCTTCGGGATGCGTGAGCTTCGCGAGGCCGAAGTCCAGGATCTTCACGAGACCGTCGCGCGTGACCATCACGTTCTCGGGCTTCAAGTCCCGGTGCACGATGCCCGCGCCGTGCGCCTTGGCCAGGCCGTCGGCCACCTGCGCCGCGATCGCCAGAAGCCGCTTCGGCGGCAACGCGCCTTCGGCCAGGATGTCGCGCACAGTCTGACCGTCCACGACCTCCATCGCGATGAAGGAGGCGCCGCCCGACTCTCCGATGTCGTACACGGTGACGATGTTGGGATGGTTGAGCGAGGAGGCCGACCGCGCCTCCTTCTCGAAACGCTTCAATCGCTCCGGGTCGGACGACAGGCCGGAGGGAAGCACCTTGACGGCCACCTCGCGGCCGAGCCGGGTGTCTCGCGCCCGATAGACCTCCCCCATTCCGCCCGCGCCGAGTGGCGCGAGAACCTCGAAGGGACCGAGTCGAGTGCCGGCTGCGAGTGTCATGGGAGACGCCGTCGGGATTCTAACGCGCAGAGGAGCTGCGATTGGCCGACGATACACTGTCGGCCGTGGCCGCCCGCGACATCGCCTCGATTCTCGAGTCTCTGTCCGACGCGCGCGTGCGATACGTGGTCGTCGGAGGCGTGGCGGTCGTTCTCCATGGGCATCTTCGCCTGACTGCCGATCTGGACCTGGTGATCGCGCTCGACCGCGAAAACGTCCTCGCGGCCGTTGAGGCCCTCGGCGCTCTCGGCTATCGTCCCCGGCCTCTCGTCTCTGCACGGCAATTCGCGGATCCAGAGATCCGCTCCTCATGGGTGCGGGAGAAGGGAATGACCGTGTTCTCGCTTTGGAGCCCCGCGTATCCGGGCACGGACGTGGACCTTTTCGCGGAGGAGCCCCTGCCTTTCGACGCGCTGCGCGAACGCGCCCGGTTGGCAGAGCTCTACGGTGTCTCCGTGCCGATCGCGGGAATCCCGGATCTCATCGCGATGAAGCGGACGGCGGGGCGGCCCGAAGACCTTCAGGACATCGCGGCCCTGGAACGGATCGCGTTATCCTTGAAGCGAGATGGACCGGCCTGAAGAGTCCCGGCCAGACGGCTGGCAACAACACAGAGACGAGCAGACGCGTTCCTGGCTCCGGTTGACCGCGGAGCAGCGGCTCGAGTGGCTCGAAGGGGCCAAGCAGTTCGCCGCGGAGGCGCTCGGTGCCGCTTACCGGCGGTCCACGGGAGAGGCGGACACCGCCAGGGGGGATTCCCGCTAGTCCGGCTTCGCCTTCAGAAGCGCCGGCCAGTTCAGAAGCAGCGAAATCGGAGCGGGATCGGGCGTGTCGATGTCGATCAGGAAGCGCTGTCCGTCGGCGGCGGCGTCCCAGTCGACGATGACACCCTCCACGCGGAACAGCAGCGTCGGCTGGCCCGGTTCGAG
>JBKJWL010000069.1:0-6099 GCA_046716885.1 Thermoanaerobaculia bacterium
TCCTATGACAGAAGCTACCTCCCCCCGTCTCGGGCCTCCCGACGGCGCCGACCGAGCTCCCGCCGCCAACTCGCTGCGGGCGCGCCTGCGCCTTTATGCCTTCTTCGGCCTCCTGGTGGTCGGCGCCTGGTTTTACTACACGATCAACGCCGTCCTGGGCCTGTACGACTCCACCCTGGCGATCTCGCGTTACACCGACCTGCGCGAGCGAGTGACGGACGCCCAGGCGGCGCTCGCGGAGGCGTCGGACAGCCTCGATCGCTACATCCGCGCCGGAGAGGGCTACGACCTTTCGCAGCACTACTCGGGGCGCACCGAGTTGAAGGCTTCGCTCGCGGCCATCGGCCGCCACGCCTTGACCGAAATCGCCCTCGGCGCGTTCCGCCAGGCCGACGCCGCGGCCGAGGTTTACGGAGCCGCCGCCGCAAAGGCAATCGCGCTGCGCTCCGGCAGAGAGCCCGGGGATGTCCTCGCGGTGCGGGACAACGAGGCGAGCCCCGCGGGCTCGACGCTGCAAGAGGCGCTCTCGGAGCTCCACAACGTTTTCGGGCGCAGCGAGCTATTCGCGGAACAACAGTTGAAGGGCAACCGGGACGCCGCGACGACCGCGATCGTGATCCTGGCCGGCCTCATCCTGATCGGCGTCTTCTGGCTGCTGGCCGACGTGAACCAGCGCATCCTGAAGCCCTGCGCGGCAGCCTCGGGCGCGCTCGGGGATCTCGTACAGGGTCGCAAGCCTCCGCGCCTCTCCGACACCTCGCGCGACGAGATGGGCGTGCTGGGTCAGAACTTCAACGAGGCGGCGCGGCTTTACGCCGAACGGAGCAGGACTCTCGAGGCGCGAGACATCGAGTCGTCCGTGAACGCAGTGCTCACGGCGGCCGCCACGATCAACGACCTGGCGGGCGTGGGCTCGACGCTGCTCGGCAAGGTCCTGGAAGTGACCGGGGCGTCGAGCGCCGTCCTGTACCTCGCCGACTCTAGCGGCGATTTCGTCCCGGCCGCCGCCGTCGGAGGCTCTCCGGGGGTCCGCGAGAACCGCGCGCACGACGAGGCCCGGCGCGCCGCCCGCGAGGGGAAACCCATCTTCGTCTCCGTCGACGCGCAGACGCCCACCGTCGATCTCTACGACGGGAGGATCCTCCCGCGGGAGAGTCTCCATCTGCCTCTCCTCTACTTCGGGCAGGCCGTGGGCGTTCTGGCGCTCGGCGCGGTGGAGCCCTTCACAGAGCGAGCCCGCACCACCCTCGCGGCGATCGCCCCGAGCCTGGCCGTCGCGCTGGCGAACGCGTCCGCCAACGAGCGGGTGGCTGAGCAATCCCGCCGGCTCGCGGAGCAGAACGAGCTACTCGAGGAGCAGCGCAGCCGCATCGCCCGGACCGCCCAGGAGCTTCAGCGCGCCTCGGCGCTCAAGGACCGCTTCCTGGCGGCGATCTCGCACGAGCTGCGCACGCCGATGACCGTGATCCTCGGCTTCACGGGAACGCTCCTGCGCGGCACGCAGGGCGAGCTCAATCCGCAGCAGAAGGAGAGCCTCGAGCGCGTCCAGCGCAACGCCCGCCTCCTTCTGGGCCTGATCAATGACGTGCTCGACATCTCGAAGATCGAAGCCGGAAAGACTGAGATCCACCGGGAAGTCGTCTCGATCAAGACGCTGCTCCGCCAGGTCGAGGCGGATTTCGAGGACGCCGCCCGACACAAAGGCGTGGAGCTGACGACCCGCGTCTCGCCCGGCCTCGAGACCGTGATCAGCGACCCGGCGAAGCTGGCGCAGATCCTCACAAACCTCGTCGGCAACGCTCTGAAGTTCACCGAGTCCGGCGGGATCGAGGTGCGCGCCGAGCAGCGCGGCCGCGACCAATGGGCTCTGGTCGTGACGGACTCCGGCATCGGCATCCCTACGGCGGAGCAGGAGGCCATCTTCGAGGAATTCCGGCAGGGCGAAGCGACGAGCCGTGAGGCCCGCGGCGGAACGGGTCTCGGCCTCGCCATCGTCCGCAAGCTCGCTCTCCTGCTCGGGGGGACCGTGTCGGTGCAGAGCGCCACCGGCAAGGGATCCACGTTCACGGTCATGCTCCTGCGCGAGCTGCCGGGAGGCGAGCTCGACATGGTCCCCGCCCCGCTCCCACCGGCCGGCGGCGCCCGGAGCGCCCTGATCGTGGACGACGACGAGAGCACGCGCAGGCTCCTGCGGCTCGAGCTCGAGCCCCTCGGGTTCACCGTACTCGAGGCCGCGGATGGACAGACGGCGCTCGAGATCGCCCGCACCCGCCAACCCAGCGTGATCCTGCTCGACGTCCTGCTGCCGCGCCTGGACGGTTGGACGGTATTGCGCGCGCTCAAGGAATCTCCGGAGACGCGCTCGATCCCGGTGGTCATCCATTCCGTAGTGGACGACTGCCCCTTCGCCTTCTCGCTCGGGGCTTTCGACTGCCTGATCAAGCCCGTCACGCCGGGGCGGCTCTTCGAGGTCCTGTCCCGGGCGGGGGTCGTCGGGTTCCCCGGGTACGTTCTCATCGTGGACGACGACGCGGATATCCGGGAGCTCCTGGAGCGGGAGCTTCAGGCTGCCGGGTTCCGCACCGTATCGGTGCCCGGAGGCGCCGAAGCGCTGGCCCAGATGGCCGAAGAGACGCCCTCCTCGGTCCTGCTCGACCTGCTCATGCCGGACCCCGATGGCTTTGAAGTCATTTACCGGATGCGTGACAATCCGGGCCTGCGTGCCGTCCCGGTGGTCGTGATGACCGCCAAGGAACTGACCGTGGAGGACTCTGACAGGTTGAAAGGCGCGGCACAGCGAATTCTCGGGAAGGGAGCGGACATGACGCGTCTCGTCAGCGACGTCTTGAGGAGCATCGGGCAGGAAAGGGGCGCCGAGTTGAACGCCTGAGCGGGCACGCGCGAAACCATGGCCAGGATCCTGATCGCCGAAGATTCTCCCGACATCCGGGCATTGATCCAGATGCTGCTGGAGGCCGCGGGGCACGAGGTCGTGGCCGTCAACGACGGCCGTGCGGCGGTCGCGCAGGCGCGCGCGGTTCGCCCCGACCTCATCCTGATGGATCTCTCGCTGCCGATCCTGTCGGGCTGGGAAGCGACGCGCCAGATACGCGCCGACGTCGCGAGCGCCGCGATCCCGATTCTGGCGGTCACGGCGCACGCGATGCAGGGCGACCGGGAACGCGCCCTGGCCGCCGGCTGCGACGGCTTCATCCCCAAGCCGATCAACGAAGAGACGTTTGCTTCACGCGTCGCCTCGTATCTGGGTGTGCGGCCGGCCGCGCTCTCCGAGCCAGCCGGAGAGAAAGGCCCTGTAGAAAGCCAACCCGGCCGCATACTCGTCGTCGACGACCAGCCCGAGGTCGCGGCGTTGATCAAGATCGATCTGGAAGCGGACGGGCACGAGGTCAGCGTTGCGACCGGAGCCGCTCCCGCCCTCCGACTCATCGGGAAAGACGACCGTTTCGATCTCTGTGTCATCGACGTAATGCTGGGAACGGATTCCGGGTACGCGCTGACCGAGACCCTGGCGAAACGGTCCGAGGAGTACCTCCCTGTGCTGCTCATCACGGCGGGGACCATCGACCGTGAAAAGGCCTTCCGCGCCGGCGCCGACGACTTCATCGGCAAACCGATCGAAACCGTCGAGCTTCGCGCCCGCGTCCGCTCCTTGATCCGGGTCGGACGCCTGGTTCGGGAGCACCGCCGGGTCGGGCGCGAGCGCCTGGAGGCCTATCGGAAGCTCACCGAGCTCGACCGCATGCGGTCGGACTTCCTCTCCACCGTGTCGCACGAGCTGCGGACGCCCCTCAACACGATCATCCTGCTCGCCCACCAGCTCGAGAAGGAAGACGGCTCGCCGGAAGAGGACCTCGAGCGCCGTACCCGCAACGTGCGCGTGCTTCGGGAGGCCGCCGAGGCCCTGCGCCAGATGGTCAACAATATCCTGGACCTCGCCAAGCTGGAGGCAGGTCAGCGCGATCTGCATCCACAAGCCGTGTCGATTCCGGAGCTTCTTCGGGAGAACGCAAACCTCGTAGAGCCGCAGGCTCGGGCGAAAGGCCTGGAGCTCTCTGTCGAGGCTCATCCGGAGCTCCCCGGGATCTCACATCTGGATCGGGAAAAGCTGTCCCGCGTTCTCGTCAACCTGTTGTCCAACGCCGTGAAGTACACGAGCGCCGGCGGCGTGACCGTACGCGCCGCGCCCTGGCAGGGCTCGACGACCTTCGAGGTGAGCGACACGGGTTGCGGAATCGCTCCCGAGATGATCGCCGCCGCCTTCGAGCCCTTCCGGCAGATCCGCCCGAGCAGCGGCCCCTCCGCGCAGGGAACGGGCCTCGGCCTGTCGATCTCGAAGCAGCTCGTCGAGATCATGGGAGGGGACCTCTTTCTCGAGAGCCGTGAGGGGCAGGGCACCCGGCTGACGTTCACGCTTCCGACCCTCCCGGCGGTGACCGATTCGCCCCAGACGGCCGAGCCGCCTGCGAGGCCTGCGAGCCCCGTTGGCAAGAGGCAGACGGTGCTGATCGTGGAGGACGACCAGGCCTCGCGCTACGGGCTCCGTGAGCTGCTACAGTCCGAGAACTTCGACGTTGACGAGGCGAGCACTCTCAAAGAAGCCGAGATCCTGCTCAAAGCCCGGCGTCCGGACGCGATCGTGCTCGACATCACGCTTCCCGACGGGGACGGGGCGGTATGGCTGCGCTCCCGACTCGATCGAACCTCCGACTTTCCGCCGGTCATCGCGCTGACGGGAGTGACGGCGGACGAGGACACACGCCGGGTGGTGGCCGCGGGTGTGAGAAAGGTGTTGACCAAGCCGGTCAACGTCGCTCTGCTTCTCGCGTCGCTGCGCGAAGTCGAGGTCGCGAGCTAGATCCGAGTCAGGCCGTCAGGTTCTCTACGGTGGCCAGGCCCGTCACCAGAAACAGGACGAACAGCACGGCGCAGACTCCCGCGAGGATCTTCCCCACGGCGAAGGGAACGAACAGCAAGGCGACCGCGGCAATTACGAAGCAGACGAGGGCGATCCGCAGCAACGTCATCGTGTCCCCCAAACGAGGATGCCCCCGGCTCGATCCCGGGGGCATCTCGCCATTTTCATTCTCTTCTTACGGCTGGCCCCGGTAGGGCTCGACCGTGGTGACCTTCTGCCCGCTGTCCGTCTTGGTGTAGGTGACCTTGACGCGATCCCCGACCGCCACGGGCGCCTTCATCCCGACGTTCTCGTCGAGGTCGAAGGTGAAGTCCTTGTCCTTAGGCCCCATGACCTTGATCTTCTTGCCGGCCTCGTACTCCTTGACCGTTCCGATGACCACTTCGGTCTTCATCTTGGTGTCGGGGCCGGGGCCGCTGTGCTTCATGGTCGACTCGGAGTGCATCTTGGGGGCGGAGGCCTCCATCTGGTCCTGGGGGCTCGCCTTGGAGAGGACGCTGACGTGCTCGGTCCCGTCATCCGCCTTGTGGTACGTCACCTTCGCCATCTGGCCGACGACGATCGAGCCGTCGACCCGGGCGCCTTCGTCCAGATCGAACGAGTAGGTCTTGTCGCCGGGGCCCGAGAGCTTGATCTTCTTGCCGGCTTCGTACTCCTTGACGGTGCCAACTACCGTTTCGAGTTTCGTCTTGCTATCCGGTCCAGGCCCCGTTTGCTTGACCGTGGTCTCCGTGTGCGCCTTCTGCTGCGTGGTTTGAGCGGTCGCGGTTGCCCCTGCCACGAAGCAAAGGGCGACCGCCGCTGTTGCGAGTCGTTTCATTTCAACCTCCAATGGCGCGCCCGAATTGGGCGGCCTCTCTCAACCTTCACCTTCTCTTCAAGAACCATGCCGGTCGAGGGAAAGGGCCCCGGGGAGGCGGTTTCTTCGCCTCCGCGCTAACCGACCGGACGCCGGTTTCAATCCGTGGCTCGCTCTAAAAAATGACCAATCCCAAGGCGCCATCAAGGAATCGTGCTACGAAGACGCTGGATCGTCCGAACGAATCTCCCCCGAAGCGAGGAGCTCGAATCCGAAAGCGCAGGAGCCTGAGGAGCCGCCTGCTCATTGGCCGACGGCCGCCGATCGACGTGGTTGGTGCCGCGTCCCGAGGAAGAGCCCGGCA
>JBKJWL010000070.1:0-8685 GCA_046716885.1 Thermoanaerobaculia bacterium
CTCCGGGCCGCGCGCTGAAGGGACCCGGAGCCCTCGCGCGGTGAGGTCGCTGGCCCGCCCGGGTCGATAGAGCGAGCCCGCGCATGATCGGCGTCGCGCTTTCAGATGGGCTGATACCTTGGAGCAAGAAGTGTTGACGAAGTACGGTCGCGTCGAGGCAGCGGTGCTATCGGACGACGAGGAGGTGAGAGATCTATGAGACGCGCTCTGAGAACGGATGCCCTCCTGCTGATCGGCTTTCTTCTTGCGAGCCCGGTGTGGTCGGCGCCCCTCGAGGCAGAAGCGCCAGCCCTCGCAGGGCACTGGGAGGGAGCCATCGCCCTGCCGGGAACGGAACTGAAGGTCCTGGTGGACCTCGCGGCGGAGGACGGCGCCTGGAAAGGGACCGTCGACATTCCTGCCCAGGGAGCAAAGGCGCTTCCGCTTTCGGAGATCAAGGTGAAAGGCGGGGCCGTCTCCTTCCTGCTCCCCGGCGTTCCCGGAAACCCGAGCTTCAAGGGAATCCTCTCAGCCGACGGAAACGTCATCTCGGGGGACTTCTCCCAGGCCGGACAGACGTTCCCCTTCAAGCTCGCGAGGAAGGAAGACCCGGCGAAGGCCGCGTCGAAAGCCCTCGAGGGCTTTTCCGACTTCGTCAAGGGCGCCATGAAGGACTGGAAAGTCCCGGGCGCCGCTGTGGCCGTGGTCCAGGGCGATACGGTCGTCTTCGCGGAGGGATTCGGCTTCCGCGACGTGAAGAAGAACCTCCCGGTGACCAAGGACACGCTCTTCGCCATCGGCTCCTCGACCAAGGCCTTCACGGTGATGACGCTGGGCCTGTTAGCCGAGGAGGGCAAGCTCTCCTGGGACACGCCTGTCGAGACGTACCTGCCCACGTTCAAGCTCCAGGATGAGGTCGCCAGCCGGCAGATGACCCCCCGAGACCTGGTCACGCACCGCTCGGGCCTGCCGCGGCACGACTTCGTCTGGTACAACTCGCCCCTCTCACGCAAGGAGATGTTCGACCGGCTGCAGTACCTGGAGCCCAACGAAGGTTTCCGGGAAAAGTGGCAGTACCAGAACCTCATGTTCTTGACCGCCGGATACCTGGCCGGGGAGGTAGCGGGAACAGACTGGGAGGACCTGGTGCGCAAGCGGATCTTCGAGCCCCTGGGGATGAAGAGCAGCAACTTCACGGTCGAGGACTCGAAACAGGCTCCCGACTTCGCCCTGCCTTACACCGAGACGGACGAGATCGTCCAGGAAGTCCCCTTCCGCGTTATTTCCGCGGTGGGGCCTGCCGGCTCGATCAACTCCACCGCCTCCGACATGGCGCAATGGGTACGGCTCCAGTTGGGCAAGGGGAAGTTCGGAGACGTCCGCTTGATCTCCGAGAGCGGGATTTCCGAGATGCACAAGCCCCAGGTGGTCGTCCCCATCGTAGGTCAGGATCCCGAGATTACGAGTATGAGTTACGGCCTGGGCTGGATTGTGGAGTCCTACCGCGGGCACGTCCGGGTGCATCACGGTGGCGCCATCGACGGCTTCCTGTGCCAGGTGGCGTTCGTGCCCGGTGAGGGGATCGGGGTCGTGGTCTTGACCAACCTGGGCGGTTCGGCCCTTCCCGACATCATCGCCCGCAACGTCGTGGACCGGCTCTTAGGCCTGACCCCCGTGGATTGGAACGACCGGCTCTTGAAGCGGTTCGAAGCGGGCGAGAAAGCCGGGGACAAGGCGGAGGGGAGAGCGGACCTCGACCGGAAGAAAGGGACGCGTCCGGCGCACGCCCTCGACGATTACGTGGGCGAGTACGAGAACCCTGCCTACGGCACGGTCACGGTGTCACGGGACGGCCCCGCGAAATTGAAGGCGACTCTTCATGCCATCCCCATGCACCTCGAGCACTGGCACTACGAAACGTTCCGGGCCGCGCCGGAGGACGCGGTCTTGAAAGAACTCAAACTCTTTTTCTTCTTCGTCACCAACCCGAAGGGGGACGTGGACAAGCTTTCTCTGCCCCTCGAGCCTTCGGCCTCCGAGATCCTCTTCGCCAAGAAGCCTCCGGCAAGGCTCATGGACCCGGCTTTCTTGAAGACCCTCGCCGGGACCTTCGCCATGGCGGACAATCCGACCGTCACCGTGATCTTCGCGGTCAAGGGCAGCGCGCTGACGGCCTCCATCGCGGGCCAGACCCCCTACGATCTCGAGCCCTACCGGAGCACCGAGTTCAAGCTAAAGGCCCTGACCGGCTATTCCGTGCGCTTCATCTTAGACGCCAGGAGGGGCGTGACCGAAGCTCTCCTGATCCAGCCCGACGGTGTCTATACCCTAAAGAAGAAGGAGGGCGAGAAGTGAAGCGGCGCGCTTCTGCAGACGGAGGTTCGACAGTGCGACACATCTACCGGACGTTTCTCCGAGCGGTCTTTCTCGCCGTGGCCATGACCCTCCCGGCGTCTCTGTTCGGTGAAGAGAAACCTGCGGCCGGGGCAGCGGATCCCTCGGTCGCGCAGAAGCTCAAGGGCTTCGACTCATATATGGAGAAGATCGTTGCCGACTGGAACGTCCCCGGGATCGGAGTCGGGATCGTGGTCAAGGACAAGCTGGTCTTCGCCAAGGGCTACGGCTTCCGCGACTCCGGCAAGAAGCTCCCGTACACCCCGACGACGGTCCAGCCGATTGCCTCCAACACCAAACTGTTCACGGCCGTGGCCATCGGCCTGCTCGTCGAAGAAGGAAAGCTGGATTGGGACAAGCCGATCCGGCAATTCGTTCCGAGCATCCAGTTCTACGACGACGATCTGAACGCGAAGGTGACGATCCGCGACATGCTTTCTCACCGGACAGGGATCACGCGCCACGACCTCATCTGGTACAAGTCGGCCTTCACCCGCAAGGAGCTCTTCGAGCGGCTCAAGTACCTGGAGCCGACCCAGCCGATGCGGCAGACGTTCCTCTACAACAACATGATGTACGCCGGCGCCGGCTATGTGGTAGAGCTCTTGTCCGGAAAGACCTGGGAGGAGTTCGTGCGGGAGCGCTTGTTCGTTCCTCTCGGAATGACGAGCACGGTCTTCTCCATAGACGACATATTGAAACAGCCCGATCACGGCGTCCCTTACACCGAGCGGCGGGATTCGACCGAGCTCTACGAGATCCCTTATTACCGGGAACAGGTCGGCGTCGGCCCGGCCGGATCGATCAACTCGAGCATCCAAGACCTCTCGAAGTGGCTGATCGCGCTGATGAACGGCGGCAAGGTGGGCGGCAAGGCCGTCATCCCCGCCGGCGTCGTAAAGGCGACGCTCGAACCGGCTATCGCCCTTCCCAACGCTGAGCTCGAGGCCCGCGGCTTCGGCGAGCTCTTGAACCAGGCCTATGGAACCGGGCGGTTCTCGGGCTCGTACCGCGGTCACCTCATCGCTTTCCACGGCGGGGACATCAACGGCTTTCACTCCCAGATCGCCTCCCTGCCGCAGGACGGAATCGGGGTGATCGTCCTCGTCATCGGGGACCACGCCGCGCCCCTCTACGACATTGTGTCCTACAACGTCTTCGAACGCCTCCTCGGGATGAGCCCGACCCCCTGGAGTGAGCGGGGTTTGGAGATCCGAAAGAAACAGAAGAAGGCGGGCACGGAGGCTCGCGCGAAAGCCGGCGGCGACCGTGTCTCCGGCACCCGACCTTCGCACCCGCTGGCCGACTACGCGGGGGAGTTTGCTCATCCGGCCTACGGCGTCGTCACGATCTCGCCGAAAGACGACTCCCTCGCCTTCGATTTCCACGGAATCCGGCTGCCATTGAGTCACTTCCACTATGACCGGTTCGACACAGCCGACGACGAGCAGGACGGCAAGTGGTCCGTCAACTTCTCGACGAGCCCGCAGGGAGAGGTGGACAAGGCGCTCCTTTCGCTCGACCAGGCCGAAGTCACGTTCGCGCGGCGTCCTTCCGCGGAGCTCTCCTCCCCATCGACTCTCCGCCCGTATGCCGGAAACTATGAGACGGCGAGCAGGTACAAGTTCGAGGTCGTCCTGAAGGAGGATGGGACGCTCGGCCTCCTCTTCCCCGGGGAGCCGCTGCAGGTTTTGATCCCCTGGAAGCCGCGAAAGTTCCGCGTGAAGGAGTTTTCGGACGTCGTGGTCGAGTTCGTCGTCGTCGACGGAGAGGTCAAGGAGCTCAAGCAGATCGACCCTTCCGGCGAGTACCGGTCCATCAGGAAGCAGTGAAAGCCGAAGGAGACAACCCAGGAGTCGCAGAGCCTGAGACCTCCCATTCTCCCATCCCGATGACGACTGGCGCGGTCGAGGTGCCGCGACTCCGACTCGGTCTGCTCCTCTGGACGGCCGGTATGCTCGGCGCGGTGATCCTTACGGTTCTAGTGCTACCCCAACTGTTGGGGCAGGTGGTCCTCCCCGCCCCCATGTGGGTGATCTCACTGGCGAGCCTCGTGCAAAGCGCCGTCCTCGTAGCGCTCGCCGTGTGGGCGGGTGTTTCGCTCGCCCACGCGGTCGGCCTCCGCGCGCCAGTGTTCGAGGCGGCTGTGACGGCCCGCCCGCTCGCGCCCGCGCTCCGGCCGCAGCTCTTGCCCGGCCTCCTCGCAGGCACGCTGGGCGGAGCGGTGCTCTTCGTCGTCGGCTTCTTCGCGCCCGCCGTCCTGGTGGAGGTACAGGCACGGTTCAGTCCGCCGCTCCTCGCCCGCGTGCTCTATGGCGGCATCACGGAGGAGCTGCTCCTGCGGTGGGGACTCATGACGGCGTTGGTGTGGCTGATGTGGCGGGTCGTCCAAGGCAGGCGGGGTGACCCTCGAATGGCTTCCGTCTGGCTGGCCATCGTCGTGAGCGCTTTGCTGTTCGGCGCGGGGCACCTCCCGGCGGCAGCCGCGCTGCTCGGAAAGCTGACGCCGGATGTCGCTGCGTATGTCGTTCTCGCGAACACGGCGTTTGGCGTGCTGTTCGGCTACCTGTTCTGGCGACACGGTCTGGAAGCGGCGATGATCGCGCACGCTACAGCGCATGTGGTGAACTATTTCGCGGGCCTGGTCTGAGCCGGGAACGCTCGCAGGCACCGATCTCGAGTTTTACACCCGCAAGACCGAGGGAGCTGGCGTGGCTTTCACGCGGCGAGATCCGGCGAAGCTTCTGCGCCAAGAGCCAGGTCAGGACGGAGGAGGTCTCGGCGTAGATAACCCTCAACTCGCCACGATCCTCGTCGAGAAGCTGTTGCGCCGTGCCCGAGGGGACGTGGCGGGCTCCTTTAACGAGATATGGACTCGATCCTGTCGAAGGGCACGTTGCCGATCGGGAACTGCTGCCAGTCCCTATAGTCGAAGTGCCACCATTCCGCTTCGTAGACCGTGAAGCCCTCCAACTCCATCGCATCGCGCAGAAGCTCCCGGTGCCAGCGCTGCAGCGAGGTGCCGCCGGGGTAATCGGGATCCGATCGGTCGGTCACCTCGTCGTAGGTGCCCACCATCTCGACGGGCTTTCCCGTTCTGAGCTCATAGAGGGTGAGATCGACGGCCGCTCCACGGTTGTGCCGCGACCCCTTCGACGGGTCGGCGACGAAAATCTTCTTGTCCTCCGGGGTTGCATCCCAAAAGACCTTGGTCACGGACCATGGCCGGTACCCGTCATGGACCAGAAGACCGTAACCCTGCGATTTCAGCTTGCGGTGCGCGCGGACGAGCGACTCCGCCGCGGCACGCTGGAGGAAAGCGCGCTTCTCGGAGTAGAACACCGTGCCGAGAAAGTTGTTGGTCGTCGCGTAGCGAATGTCCAGCCTGATCGTCGGATCGAGCCTGGTCAGCTCCACGAGGTCCGGCGAGCGAAACTCTCCGGCTTCCGCAGGTGGGCGAGCGGTGAGCGCTTCCTTCAGCAGTTCCTGGACCGGGCGGACCGGCTGGATGCGGAGCTGCTGCGCCCCTTCTTCGGGGCCGATTTGGCGACGCTTGAAAAGGACGTTGGCGGCCTCGACCTCGATCGCGCGTCCGGCCTGGTCGCGGGTAAAGACGAGCCGCTCGCCCTCATAGAGTCCACGGTTCGGAAACTTGAAGACGTTCTCCGATACCTCTTCGAGGGGGTCGAACTCGAACCACTCGATGAGGGCCCAGAGCTTTCCTTCCTTTTCGAGGATGTAGAGGGTGTTATGGTCCCAGCCGTACTCACCGATCAGTCCGCGCCATCTCTCCGGAGCCGGCGGAGGCTTGCGCATTGCAGCGCGCTTGTACGTTTTCTCCTCGATCGTGATCCTGTCGCCGCGCACGAGGAGCTTTGACCCGTAGGCGAGCCGGTCATCCACCACGAGCGAGTCGCCCGCGGACCTCAACCGAACCGGCTCGCCACCCTCGGCGCTGAGCATCGAGAGTTGGCCGCTGCTCACGATCAGCTCGAAGCCTTCCCGGCCTTTTCGGTAGCGCCCTGCGATCCGGTGCGCGAGCTCGAGGTCGACGGGCGAGGTGGTTTCCGGCTGAGGAATCGGTTTGCCTTCACGCGCCGCGAGCATTGCCCTCAGGGCGGCGGCGGCGATGCGACCGGTCACCGCGTTGGCGGCATCCTTCGTGGTGATGACGACCACGCCGAGCTTGTCCGCGGGCAAGCCGAGGAACGTCGTCGCGAAGCCGTAAACCGCGCCACCGTGACCGGCCGCGCGGCGGCCGTCCATCTCGCCCAGACCGAAGCCGAGGCCGTAGCCTCCCTTCGCGTCCGGCTTGGCAAACTGAGGAACCAGCATCTGCTCGAGAGTGGATTGCCTGAGGATCTCGCCGTTGACGCCGCGTCCGCCGGCAAAGAGAGCGCTCCAGAAACGAGCGAGATCGGTGACCGTCGTGTACAGAGCCCCGGCTGGATCGATGCCCATCGCGAAAGTCGGGGCGGCGAAGACGCGGCCGTCGAGCGTCCACATGTACGCCTTCGCGAGATTCTTGCGCACCTCCGCCGTCGCCTCGAAGCTGCTCTGCCGCATGCCGAGAGGCTCGAGCACCGTGCGCTGGATGGATTTCGCGAACGGCTCGCCGTTCACGCGCTCGACGACGTAGCCGACAGCGGCCAGCCCCGCGTTCGAATACTTCGCGCGCGACGCCGGCGGATAAACGAGCGATGTTCGATTCAGACTGGCGATCGTCTCGGCCAGTGAGGGCTCCGTCGGATCGAAGTAATTGCCCACCGGCGGCTCGCGCACGAGTCCGGATCGGTGAGACATCAGTTGCCGCAGCGTGATCTGCTTGCCGAACGGGTTCTGCGGACGGAAGTCTGGCAGATAGGCGCTGACCGGCGCGTCCAGATCGATCTTCCCCTGCTCGACGAGCTGCATGAGCGCGACGTCGGTCAGGAGCTTCGACACGGATCCGACTCGGTAGACCGTTTCGGCTGTTGCCGGCACCTTGTGCTCGGGGTCGGCGAAGCCGAACCCGCGCGCCCAGGCGACTTGCTGGTCATCCACCAGCGCGACGGAAAGCGCGGGGAGGTCCTTGTCCGCCATCTCGTGCTCGATGAACCGCTCCAGGGTCTCGATCGCCGCGGCGTAATCGACGGGAGGCGGGGAGGTCTGGGCAAGCGAGGAAACGCTTCTCAGCGCGAGTGTCGTCAGAAGCGCGGCGGTTCGCCAGAGGCGCCGGATCGTCATGAGAAGTCCTGGGTGCTCAGGCGTGCGTGCTGAGTGTGCATGGAACGACGGTTTGTACCTCACCGATTGCTGCAGAGTCAAACGGCACTGCAACAACTATTGCTACGAGGAGCTGATGCCAACCTTCACGGCGCGCCGCCCGGCTCGACCCGGCGCGCACGCGGCGAGAGGAGTTTGGCTCGCGCGTCTTACGACACGACCGCGAAAGCCTCGATCTCGATCAGAAGTTCCTCGCGAGCCAGAGCCTGCACCCCGACGAGAGTGCTTGCCGGCGGCTCGGCGGTTCCGTAGAACGCCTGGCGCACCTCGCGCAGCGGCGGCAGCTGGGCGGGGTTGTAGCCCACGATGTAGGTCACCGTCTTCACCACGTCCTTGGGCGAGGCTCCCGCCGCGGCCAGGGCCGTTCGCAGGTTCAGGTAGACCTGCTGCGTCTGCGCCTTGAGGGCGCCCTTGCCCACGACATTGCCGGCTTTGTCGAAGGCCACCTGGCCGGCGATGAACACCAGCTTGCCGCCCTGCGCGGCGACCACGTGGGTGTAGCCGGTGGGTTTCATGAGTCCCGCGGGGTTGATCCGCTCTCCCGCGACCCTCTGGCGCTGCGCCTGGAGCTCTTCAAGGCGAGCCGACGCTCGCGCTCGCCGGCGGGCGGTGGAAGATCGAGCGGCCGCGTCTGGCCGCCGTGCTCCAGCTGGCCGGCCGCCTCGGCCTTGAGGCCCAGGCCGAGAGCGGCATCGCCTTCGGGCTCTCCTACGCGCTTCAAGAGCGAGATCAGGATCCGCGCGGGCCGGGTCGCGGAGACGAACTATCGAGACCTTCCGGTGCTCTCCATCTCGGAGATGCCGCTGGTCGAGACTCACCTGGTGGATTCCGACCGTCCGCCCACGGGCGCAAGCGAGCAGCCCGTGCCCTGCGTCGCCCCGGCCGTCGCCAACGCGATCTTCGCGGCCACCGGAAAGCGGATTCGAAAGATTCCGATCCGTGCGGAGGATCTGAGATCCTGAGGACCTGGAAGTCACATGCGCAGCGCCCCGGGACAGCCGTCCGGGTCTGGCCCATCCTGTGCATGAGGAAAGCCAGGCCTATTCG
>JBKJWL010000071.1:0-47864 GCA_046716885.1 Thermoanaerobaculia bacterium
GGGCGCGGGGGGCTGCGTCGTGCTCGCCGTAATCACTAGGAAATCGTGGGCATGCGGGTTCCTAGCGTCTACCGAGACGACCTGTGCCGGACGCCGCTTGGCGTCGGGCTCTCCTGGGATCTCCACCCAGTAAAGGCAGCCCCGTTGCGGAGCGGGGTTCACTTCCAGGCCTCGCCGAGTGCGCGGCCTCCCAGCTCAGTCCATTCCGCGTCCTCCGCACGCTCGCCGGAGCCGAGCGAGGCGTAGTAGCTTTCGATCGCGTCTTCGAGGCTCCGCCGACGCCGATCTCGTGCCCAGCGCGCCAGAGCCGACTCGACGACCTCGCTGCGGCTGGTGCCTCGCGCGAGGCGGTCGCAGTCCCGCACGAGCGACTGTTCGACTGTGACCGAGATCTTGGTCTTCGGCATTATCCTACCTCCTATCGGATATAACATCCTACCACCCGTGGAGATCGAAAACTCCGGAACGGCGTCTACTGCGAAGTACCATTGGGGCTGACGGGCTTAACTGTCTATTACGCGTGGAACACGTCGTGGTGGAACGGGGTTTCGTGACCAACTCCTGGAACGGGCGCATCGCGCACTACGACGTCTCGGGGGTGCTCGTGCGCTCCTTCGGGTCGAAGGGCTTGGAGTGGCCGACCGGGCTCGCGCTCGGCCAGATGAACGGCGTTCTCCAGGTCGTCAACACCGCATCGAATCGGATCTCGAGCCTGACGCTGTCCGGAAAGTCTCCGTGAAGCGGACCGGGAGCCGGGGCCTCTCGCGCTGGCTGTACTACCTCTCCTCGATCCCGACGATCATGCTGCACATGACGAGCCGGTGGCAGATCATCCGGCTCTTTCTCAACCTGCCGGTCCGACGCCCGATCATCGTCGAGCTCGATACCGGCGCGCGCTTTCGTGTCTCCACGCGCATGGAGGTCTGGATCCTCAAGGAGTCGTGCCTCGACCGGGATTACGAGCGGGACGGCATCGCGGTCCCGGACGGCGGGACCGTGGTCGACATCGGCGCGGGGCTCGGCGACTTCGCCATCCACATCGCCCGCGCCCGCCCCGGTGCGGCCGTCTTCG
Organism: Thermoanaerobaculia bacterium; assembly: GCA_046716885.1. Lineage (GTDB taxonomy): Bacteria > Acidobacteriota > Thermoanaerobaculia > UBA5066 > Gp7-AA6 > DAHUXD01. The sequence goes on from JBKJWL010000071.1 coordinate 1,073, forward strand.
CGTTCGAGCCGCTCCCCGAGTCCTTCGCGAGGCTGCAGGAAAACATCCGGCTCAACAGTGTGCCCAACGTCCGCGCCCTTCCCGAGGCCGTTGCCGGCAGCCCGGGGACGCTGTCGCTCTATACGGTCACGGGGCTCTCCGGGCAACACCGGTCAGCCGGCGACGGCGCGGCGGCGAAGGAACCGGCGATCACGGTGCCCGCGATCACCCTGGGAGAGGCTTTCGACCGGTATGGGATCGCGCGCTGCGACTTCCTGAAGATCGACTGCGAGGGGGCCGAGTACCAGATCCTCCTCGGCCTGCCGGAGGAGACGCTTTGCCGCATCGCCCGGATCGCCCTCGAGTACCACGACCATGTCACTTCCCATACTCACGAGGAGCTCGTGAGGTTCCTCGAGGCACACGGCTTTACGGTCCGGACGCGCCCGAGCCCCGCCTACTACGAGCTCGGCTTCCTCTACGCCTCCCGCGGGGCCTGACCCCCTTAGTTCACCACGTACACCGCGAAGTTGCGGTCCGGGTGCTTTTGCGGAATCGTGCGCTCGCTTCCTCCCGGATAGAGCTCCCGCAGCTTTTCGAGGCGCTCGGTGTCGATGGACCGGTAGAGGAAAACGAGCGGCCTGGCCTCGAGACCCTCGGGCACCTTCGGGGGCACGATGTTGTGCGTGTCGGACCATCCCGGATCGTCGAGCTCGAAGGCGATATTGCGGGCGTCGACCCAGAAGTCGGCCGCCAGGAGATAGGTTTGCGAGGTCGGGACTCCGCGGGCGCGGTACTGCTTGATCACCTCGGCCATCTCCGTCGAATGCTCGATCAGGTGATCGTAGCTTTCGCCGAAGCGGCCGAAATACGCGTTGGAGTTTTGCTGGACCGAGAAGACCGCTCCGGCGGCGAGCGCCGCGAGCCCGGCGACGCGCGGCACGAGCGGCTTTCGCGAGAAGCCACGGGCGAGGTACGCGAACGGCAAAGCCACGAGCAGGAAGACCACCGGAATCGCGGGAGCCGCCCGGTTGAGGCTCGGGTTCTCGAGTGGAAAGGCGATCGCGAGTGTCGAAGGGAGCGTGAGCAGGATGAGCGCCGGCAGCAGCCATGCCCAGCGCCACGAGCGGCGGGCCGCGTACGCGAGCGCCAGGACCAGGCCCGCCAGCAGGAGCCCTCCCGAGACGACGTCGAGAAACGGGTCATTCTCCTGCAAGACGGTCCAGGTCGAAGCGCCTCTCCAGTGGAAGGCCTTCGCCATGTTCCCGAGGTTGTCCAGGAAGATCTGCAGCGGCTCGCCGGCGATCGCCTGCTCCACGGCCGTGACGCGCGAAGCGACGCGGGACCAGAAGAACTCGCGGTGCTCCCCCACCAGCATGAACTTTCCGAGCGGCAAGAAGACGGTCGCCGCGGTGCCCGCGATCAAGAGGCCGTCCGCGACGACGCGCCACCGCCCGCCCCGGCGCCGGCGGTCGAAGAGCGCCAGGATGAGGGCGAGCGGCACGATCAGCGGCACGACGCGAAAGGGCGTGTAGGTGTAGAGCCCGGCTCCGATCGCCGCACCCGCCGCGAGGACCGAAAGACGGTCGCCGCGCCGGAGATACCGGAGAAGCAGCCAGATCGCGAAGGCCGTCAGAACAACCGGGTAGGGATAATCGAGACCCTGCCGTGCGAGCGAGAACGGCCACTTTCCCCAGGCAGTCAGCGCGGCCGCCGGCAAACCCAGTCCTGCTCCTCCGAGCTCCCGACCCATCAGATAGACGCCGAGAATCGTGAGGAGCCCGAAGGCCGCGGTCGCGATCTTCAGCGTGAGGTAGTGCAAGGGAAGCCCGACGGTCTCGATCAGCGTCGCCGTCCAGTAAAAGTGAGCGGGGGGCAGACCGAGGTTGCGAAAGAAGTAGATCGCATGCCGCCCGTCGAGCAGATCCCGCATGTCGAGCATCTCTTCGGCGTGGTCGCTCACCGGGTTCCCCGGGACGCGGGCCAGCTCGTGAAAGTGGAAGAACGCCGCCGCGAGCAGGATCGCGGCGAGCGCTCCCCCGGCGGCCCGGCGGCCCGCCGGCGCCGGCCGGGAAACCGCCGCGGCCTTCGGAAACGACCACCACGCCCACAGCCAGAGCGCGATGGCCGCGCCCCAGGCGAGGACCCCCCAGAGGCGAAATTCCTCCGCCGGCATCTGCCACCAGCAGACCCCGGCCGCGGCGAGCGACAGGCCGAGCGGGATCCACCTTGGAGCTGGCGCGGGGGGATCGAGTGTTCCGAGCTCGTCTGACGGAGGCGGCGAAAGCCATGCAACCAGGGCCCAGAGGAGGAGTCCCCCCGCGAGGCTCGCCAACGTCCCCGGTGAGAGGACCTGCTTCCCCATGGAAACCGAAGCCGCGACGAGCAGGGCAAGGCCCGAGAGACCCACCCAGGGGGCGGCCCGGCGGATGCCCTTCGGCGTCTCGATCGTGCTCAAGGAGAGATGCGTGTCGAAAGGAGAACCTGCAACCGCAAAAGAGTCTTGAACCGGTCACTCCACATCAGAACGGATACCCGATCGAAAGCAGAATCCTCCCCTTCTCCCTGGTCGTTCCGCTGCCGCGGATGCAGGATGTCGGATCTGTCCGCGGGTCGCAGGGCGACCGGTCGGGGTCGGGGTACTGCGTCACGGTGACGTCGAAGGGGATCGTTCGTTGCTGTACCGGCAGCGCGTACTCCAGGCGCAGGGGCCCGATCGGCGTCATGTAGTGGAGGCCGGCGCCGATCGACTGGCGCAGGCCCGCGTCGCCCTCGAGACGGAAGTTGATGTCGCCGGGATTCTCCCAGACCTGGGCGAGGTCGTAGAAGATCGAGGCGCCGAGGTTTCCGAGGACGGGGACGCGGTACTCCAGGCTCCACGCCATGAAGCCGTTGCCGCCGATGATGCGCGGGCCCGGACTGCAGTCGTATGCCACGAGATCCGGATACGTCGCGGCACAGTTGCCCTCGCCCGCAGTCGTGTGGAGCGTCGCCTGGGTGTTGTAGTCGACTGTCACGCCGGGAATTCCCAGGAGGTCCGTGTCGAACCCGCGGCCCGTCGCCGATCCGCCTGCGAAGAACCGTTCGGCAATCGGCACGGGCACCTCCGCCGCCAGATCGTACGGAAAGATTGCGCCCGCACGCCCCGACACCCCCACCACGCCCCCGAGAAACCGTGTGAACCACGCGGCCTGGCCCGAGACCTTGCCGTACCGCGCCGTGGCGTTGACGAACGGGAACGCGTACTTGCCGGCGACCGTGGCGTAATAGCCGCGGGTGGGATCCAGAATGTCGTCGCGGCGGTCGTAGAAGAGGCTCGGCCCGATGGCCGACTGCTTGATCGGCTGGTCGGACTTCGGGAACTTCTCGCGCTCGATCGTCGACAGGTCCTCGGGGTTGCGCGGCGAGATCTGCTGGTACTCGTAGCGCAGGCCCAGCCGCATGTACTTCTGGAACATCCGTGAAGACTCCAGATACCCGCCGATGCGGTCGATGTCGATGTCCTGAATCGGCGCCCGGCTCACGAACGCGACGAAGGTCAGGGGCACGCCGGTGTTGAACAGGTACGGCTCGAGGAGGCTGGCGAAGACATGCCCGCGTTTGGAGAGCGGGGCGTACTGGATCTCGAGCGTCGCCGAGCGCATCCGGCCGAAGAGGTTGCGATAGGTCCCCCCCACGATTCCGAAGACGTCGTTGCGGTTCTCCGTCGCGCCGGCGGCGTACTGGTATCCGAAGCCGTACAGGAGGGAAAGCCGCCGCGCCTCCGTCAGATCGATCACGACGTTGCGCACGGGCCCCTCGGCGTCCGACAGCTCGGGCTTGACCTCGATCGAGCGGAAGACGCCCGTGCGCGACAGGCTCTGGTGGGTGTCGGCGATCTTCTCCTCGGAGTACGGCTCGCCCTCCTTCCAGGCCACCTGCCGGAGGATTCGGTCCGGCTTTGTGACCGCGTTGCCGCGCACGATCGTCTTTCCGAAGAACTCGCGCATCCCCTCGACCACGCGGTAGACGACCTCGGCCCGCGTGCGATCCGGCGACAGGGTGTACCTGTCCTGGACGGAGGCCTGCGGCCAGCCGTTGTTCCGGTACGAGGACGTCAGCGCGGCGACGTCCTGGCGCACCGCGCTCGGATTGAAAGGCTCGCCCTCCTTGACGATGAGCAGGCCGTCGATCTCGGCGGACGTGAGCCGCTCGGCCCCCTCGACACGGCGCTCGACGACGACGGCGCGGGGGCCCTCCTCCACGGCGACCACGACCTCCAGCAGGCCGACCTGCGACCCGTCGTTCACGCGCTTTTCCACGCGGGCTTCGATCCAGCCGTGCGTCTGGTAGTAGCCGAGGACGGCGCTCGAGTCCTCGGTCAGAACCGAGTCGACGAGCCGTCCCTTGCGCACGAGCGGTAACCCCTTCTCCCGGGTCACCATCAGGGCCCGCAGCGTGTCCTCGGGAACGGACGCGTTGCCGGTGATCGCGATTCTCTCCACCGCGTATTTCGGCCCCGGCACGACGGCGAGCGTCACGACGACGGGATCGCCCTCCCGGTCCGCGGTCGCCGTGACCTTCGCCCTGTAGTGACCCTCCCGCTGGAGCCGCCGTCTCCGGTCGTCGGCCCATTGCTGCAGCAGGTCTTCGTCGAAGGACTGCCCCTCGGCGAGCGCCAGGAGTTCGCGCCGGGCGGCCTTCTCCTTGACGCCCGTGACGGCGAGCGTGTATCGCGCCCCGACGAGGACCCGATACACGGGACGGACCCTCCCGTCGTCGGTGGGCTCCGCGGCAATGAGCTCGGCCGAGGCGCGGAAGTAGCCCTCGCCGAGCAGGAACTTGCGCATGCGATCCGCGCTGGCGCGCGCGGCGGCCTCGCGATAGCGGGATCCTTCGCGAACCTTCCCTTTTCGCGCGAGAGTGGCGGCGTCGAAGGGCGCCGTCTCGCCATCGAAGAACGGCGCCGCCACGCGGGCGCGCTCGCCCGAGGCGATGCGATAGGTGACCGCCACCTCGAAGGTCGCCGGATCGAAGGCTACGTCCGGCTCGACGGACGCGTGGAGATACCCCTCGGCCGCGAGCCGGCGCTCGATGGCCGAGGTCCCCGCCTCGAGCGCCGACGCGCTGAAGGCGCCTCCCGCCACGAAGGGGACCGCTTGCCGCAAGTCTTCGCCGGAGAGAGCCGTCTTCCCGTCGAACGCAATGCGGCTGACATGGTAGGCATGCCAGAGGTGTATCGTCACCGCGACGCCGGCTTCTCCCGAGGCCTCCGCCCCCACGGCGACATCGGCGAAGCGCCGCGTGCCGAAGAGGTTGCGTATGGTCGCCGCCGTCCCGGCGTCGGTCAAGGGCATTCCGACCCGGATCGCGATGAGATCTTCAATCTCGCGGCGGTCCACCGGGCCGTCGCTCGTGTATGCCACCGACTCGACCGTCCGTCCGTAAAGACCCGCCGGAGTCTCTACCCCGCGCGCCGTGGCCGCACACGCCAGCGCGGCCGCGATCAGCGCGCGAATCGCCGGGCGCGCCATCAGAAGCGCTGGCGCTTCCGGAACGTGAGCGACAGGACGCCGTTCTCGTCGCGGAGCAGCTGCACGAGGATCGTGTTCGTGGCCTGCCACTCGATCCGGATGATCGGCTGCTTGCTCGAGTCGATCGCGATCGACGAAACGACCGACAGGTCCTGGGTAATCTGCTTGCCGATGGTCGTCCGGAAGGTCGAGAGCGACGAGCCCTCGAACACGGGGTCGATCTGAAAACGGTCGAGCCGGAAGAGCTGCTGCGTGCGCCGCGTGAGGCCCCCCGTCACCGCGCCCGAGATCACGCCGCCCGCGGCGGAAACGAGCTGGCCGGTCGTATCGGCCGAGGCGCGCGTGTCCGGCGGCGCGCCGGAGAGGACGAGCCCGAGGATCGCGTCGTTCGAGAGCGGAGGATCGGAGACGAAGTTCGCCGTGACCCGGGGCCACGTTCCCACGAGCGACACGGTGAGCTGATACCCCTTGACCTCCGCCCGCGCGCTGAGGTCGATGAAGGGCGCGATCCGCGTCGTGTTCGAGAACGTGATCGCTCCGTGTTCGATCTCGTAGCGGATGTCGCTGAAGACCACGCGTCCGCCCTCGTCGAGCAACACCTGCCCGAGCAACACCGGGTCGGCGAGCGTGCCGCGCACCCTCAGATCCACGGTTCCCGACAGGCGCGCGAGGTTGTTGCGCACCTCAAGCGATGCCGCCGACACGACGCGAATGTCGAGCGCGGTCCGTTCCTTCCAGGGCTCGCGGGCGCCGACCCCGCCGCCGGGCCGGCTCCGGGACAGCAGGTCCGATACCGTCAGCTCGAAGTCCTTCGAATAGGTGCCGCGCAGCAGCGTGATCTCGCCGCGGAGCAGGTTCGCGGCTTCGTTGCCCGAGGCGACGAGGTCCGCGTCGACCGTCAGTCGCAGCGAGGGGATGGCGCGCACCTGGACCCGCCTGGCCTGGAGGACCAGCCGGAAGTCCTTGAGCGTTGCGCCTTCGAGGCGGAAGTTGCCCGCAACGAAGGCCTCGCCCTCCCCGACCTTGGCGCGCAAACCTTCGATCTCGCCCGCCGAGCCCACGATCCGGATGCTCCCGTCGATGTCGTCGAGCGCGTACCCGGCCAGACGGTAACGGCCGCCCTCGATCCGGACTGAGCCGTCCAGCGCGAGGTTCTCCAGGGGTCCCCTGGCAGCGACGTCGAGGGTCAGCCGGCCGGCCAGGCCCGGATCGGGCACCACGAGGGCGAGCACGGAGGCGTCGGTCTCGCCTGAGATCCGGGCGGCGAGCGTCGGTTTTTCCGCGGCCATGTCGAGCGTGCCGCGGACGGCGAGGTCGACCCCCTCGCCCGTGGCGTGGAGCTCCTCGAGCGTGACGCGGCCGCCCGAAAGTCGCAATCGGGCGGGGCCGGCCGTCCGCAACAGACCCGGGCGCCCCTCCGCGTCGAAGCGCGCGTCCGTCACCGTGACCTCGCCCGAAACCCACTCGCCTTTCCTCTCCGGCAGCGTGAATTGGCCCTGCGCGTGGAGCGCTCCGCCCACGCCCGCAGGCACCTCGACCGGTGTCAGCAGGAGAAAGGCGGCGAGGTCCGGCGCGTCGAGCGCGAGCGAAATTCGGGCCGGCTCGCCGAAGGGGTCGCCCCTGGCCGCCAGGCTCCAGCGGCCGGGCACGGAGACCGAGCCGTCGAGGTCGCCCCGCACGACCCGGACCGCCAGCCGCGGCGCGAGCTCGTCCGGCACCGCGTGCCCGAAAAACTTCGCGCCCGAGAGAGTCGCCGAGACGGTCAGATCGGGGTCGTCGAGGGAACCCGAGCCCGAGAGCTCGAAGGACAGGAGGCCCGTGACGTCCCCCGAGAGCTCCCGAACGGCCTCGAACGATTCGATCGGTATGGCGTCGCCTGCCGCGCGCACCTGGAACGTCTTCTTCTCGTACGCCACCTCTGCGTGTCCGCCGATCATGCCCCCGCCGATGTCGGCCCGCACGTCGTCGAAGGCGACGCTGCCGGGCGCGAGGGTGAGGCGGCCGGAAACGGCCGGGACGCTCTGGCCCCAGAGCACCGCGTCCGCGAGCATCACTAGGCCGCCGCCGGAGACGGCGGCCGGCGGGTTGCCGGAGAGGGGAAGGGTCCCCGTCACCCGGCCCTCGACCGGGTAATCGAGATCGAGGTAGTCCAGAAAACGCGATACCGGATAGTCCTTGACGGTCAGCGTCGCGTCGAGCGTGTGCCGGGCGGGATCCTCGCGAAAGCGCACGAGGCCCTCCAGGGAAAGCGTGGCGCTGCCGTCGTAGACGCGCAGCGGACGAAAGTCGAAGGCCCCGTCCCTCATGTCGACCGAGCCGCGCACGCTGCCGAAGAGCACGCCGGCGTAGCGAGCGCTTTCGGCGGAAAACTGGGCCGTCGCGTCAGGGTCGCTCCACGACCCGGCCAGATGCCCCTCGGCGTTCCCGCTCCCTCCGAGCCCGAGGGGCTCGGAGCGGTCGCCGCTGGCCGCGACGAAGTTCTGAAACAACCGGTCGACCTCCGTCAGATCCCGCGACCGGAGGTGAAAGTCGAAGTCGGGCATCCACTTCCCGATCTGCAGGCCCCCGGTCAGCTCAATCGAGGACGCCGGGAAGCGAAACACCGCGGACTCGAATCCGATTCGGCCGTCCACGATCGCCAGAGACCCGCCGCCGCTGATGGGTATTCCGGACCGCCCCGGGACGATCGAAACGGCCCGCCCGGCCTCGATCGACAGGGTCGCGCCGCCGTTGGCACGCTCGATGCCGCCTTCGGACCACCGGAGGGCCGCCGTCAGGGCGGCGCTGCCCGCCAGTCCGGTCCCGGGCAGCCCGATGTCGGCGAAGAACCGCTCCAGGGAGACGCCCTTCGCGTCGACGGTCAGCGTCATAGGCTGCGGCCGCTTCGGCCCCCCGGCCAGGTTCTCGATCCGAAGGCTCCCGGTCGCCGTGCCGCCGGCGTAGCGTGCCGTCTCGATCGAGGCGGTGAGCGCCTCTGGACGCGCCGCCACCGCGGCGGCAAGATCCTCGAGCGTGAACCCACTGGCCACGACGCGCGGCGCCGAGACCCGGCCGGTGAGTGAGAAAGCTCCCGAGGGCGGGATGCGCAGGTTGCCGCGGAAGCGAGCGTCGCCCCGGAAACCCAGCTCCGCGTGGAAGATCCGTTCCACCTCCGCGATGTGGAACTCGCCGGAGGTCTCCATCAGGATGGTCGGGCTCCTGAAATCCTCGAGGGCGCCGGCGGCGCGCAGCTCCCCGAACGCGCCGCTGGCGCGCAGCGCCTCGACCGACGCTCCGCGGGCGGGATCCAGGCGAAACCGCAGGTCGAGCGCGAAGACGAGCGGCTCGGCCGACGGCAGCGCGAGCGTGACCCGGCGGCACGCGAACGTCCCGCGATACCGGTTGCGCGTCTCCGAGAAGAGTTCGACCGCGAAATCGTCGAGCCGAGCGTCGACGTCCATTTCCCGGCCGTCGAGCACGAACACGCCCTCCTGCACCACGAGCTCGCCGATCTTGACCTGCAACCCGCCGTTGCCTGCCGGGCCGGTCAGGCCGGCTGGAAGGTTCCACGTGCCGTCCGCGAACTGCACGAGGGCGATCGTGGGATGCACCGCACGCACGCGCCCCAGGCGCAGCTCCCGGCCCGTGACCGACACGCCGCCGCCGATCGAGAGCTCCTCGACCTCGAGCAGAGGCTTGCCCGGGATCCGCGGATCGTTGCCGATGCGCACGTCGGCCAGGCGCACGGTGGGCGGGAAAACCTGGAACTCCACGCGGCGAAAGCTCACCGGCCGCTGGAGCAGCTCCGAAAGCCGCTGCTCCGACACGCCCTGAAGCAGGGTCTGGAATCGGTCCGAGTTCCAGATCGAGTAGACGGCGAGGACGACGAAGAGGACGACGATCAGGAAGAGCCGCGAAGCCGACAGGGCCTGCGGCTCCGGCGGCGTACCCGCGCCGCCCCCTGGTGTCTCCTCGCCCGACATGCGTGCCGGCAAACGGCTCAGACGCCCCAGGAAAGCTTGCCCGAGAGCTGATCGAAATGATCGCTCTCCGGCGGGCGCAGCAGCGTCACGAGGGACGCGCTCGAGCGGACTTCGACGGTGATGCCCGAAACAATGGGGAAGCCCTCCTGCCCGTCGAGGGTCAGGTAGACGCCTCCGTCCCGCCGCTCGGGCCCGACGACCTGAACGCGGATCTGGGTCGACGCCGGCACCACGAGGGGGCGCTGCGCCAGGGTGTGCGGACAGATCGGCGTGATGACGATGGCCGGCAGAGCCGGATGGAGGATCGGCCCGCCGGCCGACAGGTTGTAGGCGGTCGATCCCGTGGGTGTCGAGACGATGACGCCGTCGGCGCGGAACTCTGCGACCGTGCGGCCGTCCAGCGCGATGGCGAACGTCGAGATGCGTGCGAGAGCCTCCCGGTTGAGGACCGCGTCGTTCAAGGCGCGGTAGACGCCGTGATGGGGGCCGCGGGAGACCGCGACGTCCAGCCGGCGCCGCCGGTCCTCGCGAAAACGCCCCGCCAGAACCTCGTCGAGCCGCGCGATGGCCTCCTGGCGCGTTAGGCCGGCCAGGAACCCGAGCAGGCCCACGTTGATCCCCAGGAGGGGCGTCGCTCCGGGGGCGGTGCGCGCCACGGAAAGCAGCGTTCCGTCGCCGCCGAGCACCAGCACCAGGTCCGACTCGCGCGATATCCGGTCGCGCGTGAGCCCCCCGGGGCGCCGCAGCGCCTCGGCAGTCGCCTCGTCGAACAGGACCCGGCGGCCCCGGCGCTTCAGGGCCCGCTCGAGGGAGGAGGCCAGGCGCACCGCCGTCCCCGAGGCGGTCTTCGCCACGATGCCGACGCGCCGAAACTTGGAGGAGGCGGCGCGGGACCCCTTCATCCCGCTCAATTTACACGAAATCCGAGCAGAACCTCCTCGTTGCCGCGCGCGCCGCGGATGGGGGACGGTAGCGCTCCGAGCACCTCGAGCGCGAGCTCCCGGCCGGCGGCTTCGATCTCCGCGACGACGCGGCGCCGCGTCTCTTCCGACCGGACGACTCCGCCGCGGGGAACTTCTCCACGGCCGGCCTCGAACTGCGGCTTGACGAGAACGACGATCGAGCCGCCGCCGGCGACGAGGCCGGCGACCGCGGGCAGCACGAGCCGCAGCGAAATGAACGACACGTCCACGGCAGAGAGGTCCACCTTCTCGGGGACCTCCCGCGCCGACAGCGAGCGCGCGTTGACCTTCTCGCGGACGAGCACGCGCGGATCGCCGCGCAGCTTCACGTCGAGCTGACCGTAGCCCACGTCGACCGCGTAGACGCGCGCCGCGCCCCGCTGGAGCAGACAGTCGGTGAAGCCCCCCGTCGAGGCGCCGACGTCGAGACAGATTCTGCCGGTGGGATCGAGTGCGAAGTGGTCGAGCGCGGCCGCGAGCTTGATCCCGCCCCGCGACACGTAGGGATGCGGAGGGCCCGCGACCGACACGCTCGCATCTTCCGGGACGGCCGCCCCCGCCTTGTCCGCCCGCCGCCCCTCGACCTCCACGCGTCCCGCCAGAATCATCGCCTGCGCCCTCTCGCGCGTCGGCGCGAGCCCCCGGGCGACGAGAAGCAGATCGAGACGGGTCTTCAGAAGAGGACCACCTTCATCGCGCCCTCCGGCTCCCGGGCCCGGGCGAAAGCCTCGACGGCGCGGGCGATCGGGAAGCGGTGCGAGACGAGGTCGTCGACCGCGACATCCCGGCTCGCGATCCGTTCCAGCGCTTCCCGTGTGTCGTTGGGGCCGCACGAGTAGGACGCTACGACCGAGATCTCCCGGAAGTAGAGGTCGTGCAGGGCGACGTCCCAGGTCTCTCCCGGAGGCGCCATCGAGAAGAGCAGGAGCGTTCCCCCCGGCGCGGCGGCCTCGAAGGCCTCGCGCACGACCTCGCGCTTGCCCGGTCCGACGAAGACGAAATCGAAGCCCGCGTTGCCCGAGAGGCGCCGCGCGCCCTCCGCGAGGCCTCCTGCGGAAACGTCGAGCACCTCCTCGGCGCCGCTCTTGCGCGCGGCCGCCAGCCGCGAGATGACCCGGTCGGCCCCGGCGACACGCGAGGCTCCCACGGCGCGGGCCAGCCGGATCCCGAGCTGGCCCGTCGGCCCGAGCCCTACGAAGAGCGCCGACTGCCCTTCTGCGAACCGCCCGCGCCGAAACGCTTTCACGACCGTCGCGAGCGGCTCGACGAAGGCCGCCTCCTCGTCGCTGACGCCGTCGGGGATCCTTCGCGTGTCGTGCGCGAGGTTGCCGGCCGGGATACGCACGAGCTCGGCCATGCCTCCTGGCTCGAGCCGCGAGGCCTTCCACGCGGCGCAGTGCACGTAGCGGCCGGCGGCACACGCGCCGCAGGCGAGGCACGGCGCGTGGTGGTGAGGCGCGACGCGGTCCCCGGCGCGAAACCCCTCGATGCCGGAACCGACGGAGACGATCTCGCCCGAGACCTCGTGGCCGAGGATCGCGCCGGCCTTCTTCGCCACGTACCACTCGAGCAGATCCGAGCCGCAGATCCCCGACACGCGCATCCGCATCAGCGCCTCGCCCGGGCCGATCGAAGGTTCCGGCAGATCCACGACCTCGACGGCTCCGCTCGCGCCGGCGCGCACGGCTTTCACAAGCGGATTATCAGTCAGCCCGGGGGCCGGGCCCGTCCGCCCGCGATCTCGATCACGCCCTCGATCAGGCGGTCGACCTCGTCCGCGGTCGTGTAGCACGCGCAGCCCGCCCGCACGACGCCGTCTTTCGTGTGCCCGAGGCGCTCGACGACAGTCCAGGCGTAGAAGTCGCCGCTCGAGGCGAAAACTCCCCGCAGCGCCAGCGCCTCGGCGACGCTGTCGGCCGAGCGGCCGGCGACGGTGAAGGAGACGGTCGGAGTGCGCGGGGCGGACGGAGGCGGCCCGTACAGCCGGACGCCGTCGATCGCCGCCAGGCCCTCCCACATCCCCTCGAAGAGGCGCTGGCTGCGGAAATGCAGGGCTGCAAAAGCCGACGCGAGCGCTTCGCGGCGTGATCGCCCCGGCGCCGCTGCGAGGCCCGCAAGAAAGTCCACCGCCGCGGCCGAGCCCACGATCCCCTCATGGGACAGGGTGCCGGTCTCGACCCGCTCCGGAGCCCAGTCGGGCGCAGGCTGCAGTTTCGGCACGTCGAGCCCGTCGAGCAGCTCCCGGCGCCCCCACAAAACTCCCAGGTGCGGCCCGTAAAACTTGTAGGGCGAGCAGGCCAGAAAGTCGCAGCCCATCTCGGCGACATCGACGAGGACGTGCGGCGCGGCGTGCACGGCGTCGACGAAGCACAGGGCCCCGGCTCGATGGGCGAGCTCGCCGGCGCGACGGACGTCATTGATCGTGCCGAGGGCGTTGGACGCGGCGCCGATCGCGACGAGCTTCGTGCGCCCGCTCAACGCGCGCTCGAGGCCGTCTTCCTCGAGCGTGCCCGTCTCGGGACGCATCGCGACGGTGCGGATCGTCACGCCCCGCTCCCGGGCGAGGGCCTTCCACGGGTCGACGTTCGCGTGGTGGTCGAGCTCCGTCACGATGATCTCGTCGCCCGGACCCCAGCCGCGCCCGAGTGCGCGCGAGACGTGGTAGGTCAACGTCGTCATGTTCTGGCCGAAGACGATCTCATCGGGGGATCCCCCGAGGAAGTCCGCGAGCGCCGCGCGCGCCCGCGCGATTGCCTCGTCGGTCTCGATCGAGCTCGGATAGCGCCAGTGCGAGTTGGCATTGTGGTGAAAGAGGTAGTCGGACATCGCCCCGACGACCTCTCGGGGCACCTGCGTGCCGCCGGGGCCGTCGAAGTAGGCGACCGGCAGACCTCCCTCGCGCCTCGCGAGCGCAGGGAAGCGCTCCCGGATCGCGTCGACGGGCTCAAGCGCTCCCGTCTCTCCCCGGGCGACTCTGGATCCCTGCTCGGCCATGGCGCGGCAGGATACCGCACGGCGGGTTGAACCAAATCGCCGTTCTGCCATACCGTGCATCGACATGCCGACGGCCGCTGCGAGCAGGCTCCGGGAAGAGGACGCGGTGCGTCTCGCGCGCGAGCTCTACGGGCTGGCGGCCTCGGCGCTGCCTCTCCCGAGCGAGCGCGACCAGAACTTTCGCCTCGCGGCCGACCGCGGCGAGTTCGTCCTCAAGATCGCCGGCCCGGACGAGGGCGCCGGCGTCCTCGACCTGCAGAACGGCGCGCTCGCGTGGCTGGCGGCGCGGGCGCCGCAGCTCCCCGTGCCGCGCCTGGTGCCCTCGCGCTCGGGCGAGGCGACTTGCCGTGCGGACGGGCGACTCGTCCGACTGCTGACGTACCTGCCCGGGACGATCCTGAACGAGGTCCGTCCGCATTCGCCGGAGCTTCTGCGCGAGATCGGGCGCCTTCTCGGCCGCCTGGACACGGCCCTCGCGGACTTCGCGCATCCGGCCGCCGTCGGCCGAAACCTCCTCTGGAACCCCGAGCGCGCGCTCGAGGTCATCGCCCGCCACTCCGGGGAGATCGCGGACCCGGAACGCCGCGCCTTAGTCGATCACTTCGTGGCCGAATTCGAGAAGACGGTCACTCCCCTTTCCGGCGAGCTTGCCCGAAGCGTCATCCACAACGACGCCAACGACTACAACCTGCTCGTCGGCGATCCGGCGCCGGGCCCCCGGGCCCTGACGGGGCTACTCGACTTCGGCGACATGGTGGAGACTTGGACGGTCGCCGAGCTCGCCGTGGCGATCGCCTACGCAATCTTCCGAAAGCCAGATCCCGTGGCCGCCGCCTGCGCGCTTGCCGCCGGCTACCACGAGACCCGACGCCTCTCGGAGGCCGAGCTCGCGGCGCTCTGGACGCTCGGCGCGATCCGGCTCTGCACGAGCGTCTGTCTCTCGGCGCACCGGCGCGTCGCCGAGCCGGAGAACACCTACCTGCTAATCAGCGAAGCGCCGGCCTGGGACGCGCTGGCGAAGATGCGCGCCGTGCATCCGCGGCTGGTGCACTATCGCCTCCGCGCCGCGTGCGGCCGGACACCCTGCCCGCAGACGCCCGCGATCGAAGCGTGGCTGTCGGCGCACCGGAGCGAGTTCGGCCCGGTCGTCTCGGGAGACCTCGACCGGGCCGTCGTGTTCGATCTCTCGGTCGGCAGCCCCGTATTCCAGACACCCGAGCAGGCGACGGACGTGCGCGCCATGACGGGCAAGCTCTTCGGCGCTCTGGAGGCCCGCGGGGCGAACACGGGGGTCGGCCGTTACGACGAGGCGCGGCTGCTCTACACGAGCGACGCCTTCGCGGGCGCGGACGGCGAGCATCCCGAGCGGCGCACGGTGCATCTGGCGATCGACCTCTTCCAGGAGGCCGGCTCGCCCGTGATGGCCCCGCTTCCCGGCAAGCTCTACAGCGTGCGTGACAACGCCGGGCGCCTCGACTACGGGCCCACGGTGATCCTCGAGCACGCGCCGGAGGGAGCGCCGCCCTTCTCCACCCTCTACGGCCACCTCGGGCGCGAGTCGGTAGCGGGCCTTGCGCCCGGGATGCCGGTTGCGCAGGGCCAGCGCATCGGAACGATCGGTCCGCCGCCGGAGAACGGCGACTGGCCGCCGCACGTCCACTTCCAGATCCTCGCCGACACGCTGGATGCGGGCGGCGATTTTCCCGGCGTGGGGGCCGCGAGCGAGCGCGCGACGTGGCTCTCGCTCTGTCCCGATCCCAACCGCATCCTCGGAGGGCCGGCGCGGTTTCGCGCCACGGCCGAGGACCCCCGAGGGCTCGCGGAGGAGCGCCGGCGGCGGCTCGGTCCCTCGCTCTCGCTGTCGTATCGCGCGCCGCTCGAGATCGTGCGCGGCGCGGGCGCCTTCCTCTACGACCCGACCGGCCGCGCCTACCTCGACATGGTGAACAACGTCGCGCACGTCGGCCACGGCCACCCGCGCGTTGCCCGGGCCGGCGCGCGACAGATGTCCGTCCTCAACACCAACACGCGGTACCTGCACCCGTCGATCCTGCGCTACGCGGCGCGCCTCACCGCCACGCTTCCCGAGCCTCTTTCCGTCTGCTTCTTCGTCTGCTCCGGCAGCGAGGCCAACGAGCTCGCGCTGCGGATGGCCCGCGCGGCGACCGGCGGACACGACGTCATCGTCGTGGACGGCGCGTACCACGGCAACACGCAGACGCTCGTCGACGTCAGCCCCTACAAGAGCAATGGGCCCGGTGGCTCCGGGGTGCCTCCCTGGGTCCGCGCGGTCCCGATGCCGGACGATTACCGCGGCCTCTACCGGCGGGAGGACCCCGCTCGTGGCGAAAAGTTCGCCGGCCACGTCCGCAACGCGGCGGAGGCGATCCGCTCAGGCGGCGGCCGGCCCGCCGCCTTCCTCTGCGAGAGCCTGCTCTCATGCGGCGGGCAGATCGAGCTCCCGCCGGGCTACCTCGCGGCCGCGTACCGGCACGCCCGGGAGGCCGGCGCCGTCTGCATCGCCGACGAGGTCCAGGTCGGATTCGGCCGCGTCGGAACCCACTTCTGGGGGTTTCAAACGCAGGGCGTCGTGCCTGACATCGTCACGATGGGAAAACCCATCGGCAACGGGCATCCCCTGGCCGCGGTCGTGACTACGCCCGCGATCGCCGCCGCGTTCGCCAACGGCATGGAGTACTTCAACACGTTTGGCGGCAACCCCGTCTCGTGCGAGATCGGGCTCGCGGTGCTCGACGTGATCGATGAGGAGGGGCTCCAGCAGCGGGCGCTCCGGGTTGGCGGCCGTTTCAAGGAGGGGCTGACGCGGCTGATGGACCGGCACCCGATCGCCGGAGACGTTCGCGGCCTCGGCCTCTTCCTCGGCATCGAGCTCGTTCTGGACCGCGGCACGCGCGCCCCCGCCGCCGCGCAGGCCACCTACGTCGTGGAGCGCATGAAAGACCACGGCATCCTGGTCTCGACCGACGGCCCCGACCACAACGTGATCAAGATGAAGCCGCCCCTGCCGTTCTCCGAAGCGGACGCGGACCGGGCCGTGGCGGCGTACGATCGAATCCTCTCCGAAGATTTCGTGAGGTGGCGATGAACATGCGGTGGAAGACCCTCGCGGGGCTCGCGATCCTGGCGGCGGCGGCGCGGCTCGGCGCCGAGCCCCCTCGCAGGACTGAGAACGTCGTCGTCATCGTGACCGACGGCCTGCGCTGGCAGGAGGTCTTTCGCGGAGCCGAGGCCGCGCTCGTCAGCGACAAGCCCGGCGGAGTCGAAGACGTCGAGGCGACAAAGCGTGCGTTCTGGCGGGACACTCCGCGGGAACGGCGTCAGGAGCTGTTGCCCTTTCTCTGGTCCGTGGTCGCGAAGGAGGGCCAGATCTACGGGAACGCCGACGCGGGGAGCCCGGCGCAGGTCGAGAACGCCTACCGGTTCTCGTACCCCGGGTACAACGAGATCATCACGGGCGCCGCCGATCCACGCATCGACAAGAACGAGTTCGGCTCGAACCCCAATGTCTCGGTCTTCGAGTGGCTCAACGGGATGCCGGAGCTCTCCGGCCGGGTCGCCGTCCTCGCCGGCTGGGACGTCTTCCCGGCAATCTTCCACCGCGAGCGCAGCCATCTCGACATGCGCACGGGGTGGGAGCCGCCGGTCTCGGGCAAGACGACGCCGCGCCAGGATCTCCTCAACACGCTCTACAGGACGACCACGCGCGTGTTCGCGGAGATGCCCTTCGACGCGCTCCATCAACAAGCCCTTCTCGACTACGTCGAGACGCGCAAACCGCGGGTCCTCTTCGTCGGCTACGGCGAGACCGACGAGTGGGCCCACAACGGCCGTTACGACCTCATGCTCCAGTCCGCGCGCGCCGTCGACGGGTTCATCGACGAGCTGTGGCGCACGATGCAGGCGATGCCGGACTACCGGGGCAAGACCACGTTCGTCATCACGACCGACCACGGCCGCGGCGACGGGCCCGAGAACTGGAAACACCACGACTGGAACGTGGACGGCGCCGAGAACATCTGGATCGCCGTCCTGGGGCCGGACACTCCCGCTCTCGGCGAGCGCAAGTCGGCGCCCCGCGTCACGCAGAGCCAGATCGCCGCGACCGCCGCCGCCCTCCTCGGCAAGGACTGGCGTTCCGCCAACCCGAAGGCCGCGCCGCCGCTGCCCGAGGCGATCCGGTCGGCGCCGTGACCCGACCACCGACCCGACCACCGAGGCAAGCCCTCAGCAGTATGGAACGTCGTCCGAAGGACGGCGTTATCGCAGACCCCGGCAGTAGGGAGCCGTCCACCGGAGGTAGACCCCCGGCCATAGGCAACGCTGGCCCACGGCCAGCGTTTACCCACGCCGGTACTCCGGCGTTTACCTGCTACAGCGTCACGACCGACGGGCCCGGGCGGGTGGTGAAGAAGCGTGACCGCTCGGTCGGATTCGGAAACGCCGCCGCGTAACGGTCTCCCCAGCGCTTGCGGAACGGCTCGGCCTCCTCGCTCCGCACGAGCGCCCACACGCTTCCGCCGAAACCGCCGCCGAACGCCGAGGCCGCGGCCGCGCCGAGAGCACGGGCCTCGCGCGCGAGCAGGACCGTCTCGGGGGTCTGATTGCCCAGGCACTGCTCCGCGAGCTCCTGAGAGCGGTCCACGAGCCCACCGATCGGGACGACGTCCTCGCGCGCCAGCAGGTCGGCCACCGCCGGAACGATCGCGGTGGACTCCTCGACGAACTGGTCGAACCGTCCGACGAGGAATTCGGAGGAGAAGCCCTCGACCGGCAGCACCCGGAGGAGGTTGCGGATCCGCTCGCGCGCGCCGGGGAGCCCGGTCACCGCGGCGAGGAGGTTCGGGTCCTGTCGCCTCGCCGACCGGTTCCAGAGATCCAGGATCGCGGCGGCGGCGAGCGACAGCCGATTGTAGGCGTCCTTCGCGCCGCCGGTCTTGTCCGAGACGATTCCGCTCGAGGCCACGACGAAGGCCCAGCCGCGCGGGAACGGGATCGCCCTCTCGCGCCGGACGGGACAGAAGGCGTACTGCCCGATCTGCCCCGCACGGCTGCACAGGATCGCCGTCTGGTCCTCGCTGCCGCCGAAGGTCCCCACTCCGCGCTCGCCCGGCAACGTGCCGAAGACCCGGCCGTTCTCGAGGCAGCCGAGGTAGCCGCTGAGGTCCTCGGCGCTCCGAATGTTCTCCGTGTACTCGGTCCGTGCCTCGAGCGCGTTGACCTGCGACACGACCGTGAAGAGAGCCACGACGAGAGCGCTCGAGCTCGACAGCCCCGAAGCGCGCGGTAGATCGCTGGCGAGAACGATGTCGGCCCCCCGGAGCTCGCCGGGAAAGTTCCGAGCCACGCGGCCGGCCACGGTCTCGAGATACACCTTCCAGCCGATGGAGGCCGGCACGAGATCCGGATCGAGCGCGACCTCCCCGGTCTTCTGTCGCGTCACATCCACGACCCGCACGATCCGATCCGTCCGCGGCGCGGCCACGATGCAGAAGCCTCGCCCCACGGCGCAGAGGAGACTTCGGCCGCCGGCGTAATCGGTGTGCTTGCCGAGGACCTCGATGCGCCCGGGAACGAACCAGCGCAGAGTCTCGCCCCGCGCCGCACCCTGCGCCCGGAACGCCGCCTCGACTCCTGCGAAGAGCTCGCCCTTGCGGCGCGCCTCCGCCGGGGTGAGGCCGGCCTCGACCAGCCGTTCGTCGATCCCCTTCACGGCCGCGCCTCGATGCCTCGTAACCGCTTGGCCACCGCGGCGACGTCGGCGCGGGTCGAGAGATCGAGGACGCCGTCGGCGGACCGCACGGTTCGGAAGCGCTCCCCGAGGTTCTCGATCGCCCAGCCGACAGCCTGCGGCAGCTCGAGCTCGCCCCGCGCCGAGCGCGGCACCTGCCGGCAGGCCTCGAAAGTCCGGGGAGAGAAACGCCAGAGGTTCATGCTGAGAAGGACCTCCCCCGAGGCCGCCACCAGATCTTTCTCGGCGGGCTTCTCGAGGATCCGCTCCAGAAACCCGTCTCGATCCACGGCGAGGACCGCGAACGTCGCCACCCGCTCCCTCGGGAAGTTGCTCCGCGCGAGAAGGCTCTCGCGCTCGAAGACCGCCAGCCCGGGTCCGTCGAGCTCGCGAAGCGCCCGGAAAGCTCCGACCGGATAGGCGTTGTCGGAGTTCAGCGCCAGGAAGTCTTCCGCTCCGGCGAACGCCTCCGCGGAGAGCAGCGCGTGCGCGGTCCCGAGCGCTTCCGCCTGGATCCCGAACGAGAGCCGCAGCCGCCGCGGACGGTGCGCCGTGTAGTGGGCGCGGATGGCGTCGTAGCCCGGCCGAACCACCAGACAGACCTCGGTCAGCCCGGCGTCGGCGAGGCCGGAGAGAACGTGATCGAGGAAGGGGCGGCCGTGGATCGGCATCATGGCCTTCCCCCCGGCGTCGGCGGCGGCGGCCTGCTCCGCGTCGAGGTCCGCGCCGCCCTCCGGGCGCCGCATCCGGGTGCCGCGCCCCGCCGCCAGCACGACGGCCTTTCGAACGGGCGTCATGCGGGGAAGTCGAGCTCGTTGCGGGCGCGGCGCTCGAGCGGGACCAGGGACGCGTAGAGAAAGCCATGGAGAGGCGTCGGCACCCCCGATTCCCCGCCGAGCCGTACGACGGCGCCGTTCCAGGCCTCCAGCTCCGAGGGCTTTCCGGCGACGATGTCTCTCTGCAGCGACGTCGTGCCCTCCGGCGCGAGAGAATCGAGGAGCGCCATTCCCTGAGGGACGCTGTCGCCGGCCAGGGCGATCCCGCGAGCACGGGCCACCGCCTGAGTCTCCCGCATGCATCCCTCGAGAAGACGCCGCGTCTCAGGCATGGCCCGAATCACGCCTGCCGGGGCGCGAGCCACGGCGCCGACTCCGCCAAACGCCGTCACGAACAAGAACTTCTGCCAGACCGCAGCCTGGATGTCGGGGGGGACTTCAGCATCCACGCCCGCGTACGCCAGCGCGTCCCGCAGGCGCAGGGTCCGCTCGCTGGGGCGGCCATCGAGCTCTCCGAGCTTTACGAAATGGGTCGTTCCGACGCTGCGAATCTCTCCGGGCGCGGTGATGAAGCTCAGCGTCCCCGACAGACCGCCGAGCACGCGAGGGGCCCCGAGCACCTCCGAAAGCTGGGCGGCGGCCTCCACACCGTTCTGCAGCGGGCAGACGGCGGTGCCGGGGCCGACCATCGGTCCCATCGCCCGCGCCGCCTCCGGAACCTGCCATGCCTTGACTCCCACGAGCACGATGTCGACCGTTCCGACCTCGGCGGGATCGTCCGTCGCCTGCGCCGGTCGAACGAGGATCGCACCCGAATCTGTCACGACCTTGAGCCCCGAGCCGCGGATCGCCTCAAGGTGCGCTCCGCGCGCGAGAAAGACGACGTCCCCGCCGGCCTCGGAAAGGCGCGCCCCGAAGTAGCCTCCCGCGCCTCCCGTGCCGAAGATCGCGATGCGCATCAGGCCGGAGCGACGGGTGGCGTTCTCACTCCGCGGCGGCTCGGAGGGCCGTCCGGGCGGCGTTGAAACGCTGCTCCTCCACCCGCGCGTGCTGCGCTCGCGCTCTCCGAAAATCGCCGGGCCGCATCACGGCGTCACGACGAGCGGCAACTCGATGAAGCTCGCCTGGCCGGGGGCATGATAGATCCGCTGCACGGCTTTCCGGTAGTCGCCCGGCTTCGCCCAGAAGATGTTGGGCACAAAGGTCTGCGGGTTGCGGTCGTAGAGCGGAAACCAGCTCGACTGCACCTGCACCATCATCCGGTGACCCGGAAGAAAAACGTGATTGGCCGTCGGAAGCGCGAACCGGTAGAGCAGAGGCTTGTCGGACACGAGAGGCTTGGGCGTCTCCAGGCTCTCGCGGTAGCGTCCGCGGAAGATGTCGGCGGAGACCATCAGCTGGTAGCCGCCGAGCTCCGGTTGGCCGGCCACCTCGTCGGGATACACGTCGATCACCTTGACCACCCAGTCGGAATCCGTGCCGCTGGTCGAAGCGATGAGATTGGCGATCGGCTGGCCGCTGATCTTCACCGGCTCTCGCAGCACGTCGGAAACGTAAGCCAGCACGTCCGGCCGTCCCGAGGCCTCCCGCTGGTCGTCGACGAGCCATCGGGACCAACGGGGACCGCTCGCCCGGACAGGGCGCTCCAGGAACGGCACCGGTTTGGCTGGATCGGAGACGTACTCTTCGAACCCTGGGCCTCCGCTCTTGGGCGCCACGAGGCCCAACTTGAGGCTGTCGGCGAGATAGAGCGGCGTCGGCCGAACCGTGCAATCGGACGCGCAGCCGGCGGGCCAGGCTGACAGCCGCCGCCACACATTCGTCCCGGTCTCGAAGGCCGTGACCGGCGCGACATCGGCCTTCGGGGCCTCGTCCTTGAGGTACTGATCCAGGAACGGGCGCAGCACCTCCCGGCGGAACGTGAGCGCGGTGTCGCTGCCGAACTTGAGAGCCCCGAGGGCGCTCCCGTCGCCGATCGACTGGCCGTGATACCACGGGCCCATCACCAGGTAGACCTTGTCGTTGCCCGTGTCTTTCGGCTCGATGGCCTTGTAGACGGCGATGGCTCCGTAGATGTCTTCCTGGTCCCAAAGGCTGTGCACGATCATCACGGGCACCCGCAGCGGTTGAGCGGCGAGGATGCGGTCGACCGCCTGGTCGCTCCAGAAAGCGTCGTAGCTCGGATGCGCGAGGATTTTTTTCCAGAATCCGAGCTGTTCGAGGCCGTGGCGGCGGCCCAGTTCCCCCGCCGAGCCGCTCGCGAGGAACATGTCGTAGTCGTCGAACTGACCCCTCCACCACTTCGTCTCCGACTTGCGCGTGGCCTCCTGGTCGTGGATGAACGGCATGCCCTGCTGGCGAAAGGCGCCGTTGTGGAACCAGTCGTCCCCCATCCAGCCGTCGACCATGGGATTCATCGGGACCGAGACCTTGAGGGCCGGATGCGGATTCACGAGCGCCATCAGCGGAAGAAAACCGTTGTAGGAGATTCCGAGGATCCCGACCTTTCCGTTCGACTCGGGGACGTTCTTCACGAGCCAGTCGATCGTGTCGTAGGTGTCGGTCGCGTGATCCACCGGCGTCGGGTTCTGCGGCCCGTGCAGGGGGCGGTTCATCACGTAGTCCCCCTCCGAGCCGTGCTTGCCCCGCACGTCCTGCACGACGCGGATGTACCCGCCGTCGACGATGACGTCGGTGGCGTTGTCGTAGCCGGCGAGGCTCGGACCCAGGTGCGCGCTCTGGGAGTGGCTCGTGAGCGCCGTCGCGTCGTAGGGCGTGCGTGTCAGGAGGATCGGAGCGCCCCGCGCTCCGATCGGCACCAGGATGACCGTGTGGAGCTTCACGCCGTCCCGCATTGGAATCATCACGTCGCGCTTGACGTGGTCGAAGCCGTCGGACGTGGGCTGGAACTTGTCGGGCGTTTCGCTCGGGTAGGCGGGGTACAAGATCGGCGGCGCCGGGGTCTGGGCCGCCGAAGCGCCGGGCATCCACACAGCGACGAGTGCCGCCGCGACCAGGGTCGGAGTACGAATCGACTCGCCAGTCTTCATGCAGGTCTCCTGGGCTCGAAGGCCCGTCTTGCGGCCGCCACTCGGGGAGCGAGTATGCCTCCGGTTCGTCATCGCGCGCTTCTCGGGTCGCGCTCGCGCTCGAGCGCGCCACGATCCCACGCTGCCAGACGGGCAGCGGATTCGTACGTCGACTCCAGGAAACCCAACAGCGTCTCGTCGGGAGACGGCGACTGCCGGACGGCGTCGTACGGCAGAATGAACTCCCCGAGGTCGCGGCTGTAAAAGGCCTCGGGGGGGCGGACGGGCGACTCGGAGAATCCCTTGGGCTCCGGATAGGCGTACGAGTAGAACGCGGGATAGGGAATCGCACCCCCGCCCGGCCAGAAGCCGCAGCTGCTGACCTCGTGCGAGTAGGCCTCCCGCGTCACCCAGTCCGGCAGGTTCGGAATCCCGCCCGGATGCGGAGGAGCGCTCCGGCCGGAGAACCGGGTGACGGCCAGGTCGGCCGCGCCCCAGAAGAAATGCACGGGGCTGCACTTGCCGATGAACCGCGCCCGAAATTCGGCGAGCACGCGCTCGACCTGGAGGAGGATTCGCCAGAACCGGCCAGCGTACTCTGGATCGTACGCTCGGTGGGTCTCGTCCTGGTCGAACGGAATCGCGTCCGGAATCTCGTTGGGCATCCGCGTGATCCGCACGGGAAGCTCGAGCGCCGCCATCTCTTCCATGAGCCGGCGGTAGAACGTCTCCACAGACTGCGGCTCGAGCCCGAGGCGGGCGCTGCGCCCGTCGTCCGCCTGCACCCTCAGCTGATGCCGGAGAAAGTCGAAGTCGATCTGGAAAGTCCGGTCCCCGTATGGGACCGCCCCCGTGGTCAATCCCGTGGCCGTCACATACAGCGTGACGTGCCAGGAGTGGTTCACCCACGGCTGTTGGACCAGCCGGATCTTGCCGACGATCTGCGTCCACAAATGGAGGGTGGCATAGGTCTCTCTCCAGTTCTCGAGAGGTAGGCTCGGCCAGGCCTCCGCGTGCGACTCGATGGCAGCCGTCATCGACTCCCCCTCATCCTCCGAGGACCGCGTATCGAATGCCGTCGCCCCGCGCCTGGGCCTCCAGGAAGCGCGGGACGTCCTCGAGCGTCCCGCGGGCCGTGATGAGGAGGCGAGGATCGATCTCCTTAGAGGCAAGCGCATCGAGCGCGGCGCGGGCTTCTGTAGGAGTGTAGTGGAACGAGCCGACCAGACTGATCTCGGCGTAGTGAAGCCGGGCGGCGTCGAAGGTGACAGCGGCGCCCGGCGCGCAGCCGCCGAAGAGCAGCACCTGGCCTCCGGGCCGAACGGACTCGGACAGCAGCTCCCACACCTCCCCCTCCCCCGTGCAATCCACGGCGATGTCGGGAGGCGATCCCGTCTCAGAGACGAGCCCTTCGGGCCCCTCCCGGGTGAGGTCGACGAATCGGGCGCCGTAACGGGAGGCCAGCGCCGCCCGCTCGGGGCGCCGTCCGGCGATGAGCACCTCGAGGCCGCGTCGTCTGGCAACGGCGGCCCACAGGAACGCGAGGGCGCCGGCTCCGTAAACGAGCAGGCTCCCCGACGGCGCCCGCAGGCGGTTCCAGCCGTGCAGCACCGAAGCAAGAGGATCGAGGAAGGCCGCAGCCTCGTCGTCCAAGCCCTCGGGCAGCCGGTGCAGGTTGGACGCCACGACCGTTGCCGGCACGCGGACGAACTCCGCGAACGCCCCCCACAGGCGATCCGTGTGCCCGGCGGCGCAGAGGTTGGCTCGGCCCGCGTGGCAATCGACGCATCGACCGCACGGGCCCGAGATGCCGGGCACGGCGCGGTCGCCGATCTTCCACGCCGAAACCCCCTCACCCACGGCGACGACCTCTCCTGCCAGCTCGTGGCCCATCGTGAGAGGCAGGCGAATGCGCGAATGCCCGCGTGCGAGGAGCTTCAGGTCGGTCCCGCAAGTCAACGCGGCGCGCATGCGCAAGATCACTTCGCCGGGCCCGACGGGCGGCCGGTCGAGATTCTTCGACTCGAATTGGCCGATGGCGGTCTGGACGAAGGCGCGCACGTCTGGGCCCGGCTTCCGAAGGCCTACGGCGTCATGACTTTCGCGCGCCGACGAAGCGCGCGAGCTCGGGCAGCACACCGCCGTCGCCGGGTAGCGCCGAGGCGGCCGCGATCGCCCGCTCCACGTTGTCCGCGAGGAGCTGGCGCGAGCGGTCGACGCCCCAGACCCCCGGAAAGGTCGCTTTGCCCGCTGCCGCGTCCTTGTTCGAGGCCTTCCCGAGGGTGGCCGCGTCGGACTCGACGTCGAGCAGGTCGTCCTTGATCTGAAACGCCAATCCGATGTGGCGGCCGTAGAGGTCGACGCGGGCGAGCGTCGCCTCGTCCGCGCCCGCCAGGATCGACCCGGAAAGGAGCGAGGCGCGGATGAGCTTGCCGGTCTTGTTCTCGTGGATCCGCGTGAGGAGCTCGGCCGTCGGGGCGAACTCCTTCTCGGCCTCGAGATCCGCGGCCTGGCCGCCGATCATGCCCTGCGTCCCGATCGCCTCGACAACGGCCGCCAGCACGCGGAGCTTGGCCTGGGCGAAGCGCTCGCCTCGCGGGTAGAGGGCGAGGACGCCGAGGGCATGCGTCAGGAGCGAGTCGCCGGCGAGGATGGCGGTCGCTTCTCCGAAAACGACGTGGCAGGTCGGGACGCCACGGCGCAGGTCGTCGTTGTCGAGAGCCGGGAGGTCGTCGTGAATGAGCGAGTACGTGTGGATCATCTCCAGAGCGCAGGCCGGCTCGAGGACGTCCTCGGTCCGCGCCTTGAGGACCTCCGCCGCCGCCAGGCACAGGATCGGCCGCAGACGCTTGCCGCCGGCGAAGACGGAGTGGCGGATCGCGCGGTGCAGACGGGACGGCCAG
This sequence comes from Thermoanaerobaculia bacterium, assembly GCA_046716885.1. Lineage (GTDB taxonomy): Bacteria > Acidobacteriota > Thermoanaerobaculia > UBA5066 > Gp7-AA6 > DAHUXD01. The sequence continues at coordinate 26,940 of JBKJWL010000071.1, forward strand.
GCGTCGGGGGCGGGCAGCAAACGCTCGAGCGCGGCGTCGACTTCTTCCCGCCGCCGGGCGAGATAGTCCGCGATGCCCCGGGCCGCCGTCTCAGTCTCGGCCGTCATTCTCCCCCTCCCCGGAGTGGCCCAGGTCGAAAGGCGTCGTCTTCCATTCCTCAGCCGATTCCTTCAGGACGATCTCGACCGATTTCTCGACCTCGGAGAGCTTCGCATCGCAGAAGCGGGCGAGCTCCATGCCCTCCTGGAAGAGGGCGAACTGTTTCTCGAGTCCCCGGTCCTCACCTTCGAGCTCGGCCACGATCGCCTCGAGGCGCGCGATAGCCTCCTCGAAGCTGCGGTCCTTCTTGATCCGCGCCATCACGGTTCCTCCCTCTGCTCGCGAAAGAGCGGCCCGTCGTCGACCGGGCGCCCGGTGTCGCGGACCACGGCGGAAAGCTCCCCGTCGTGAAGCCGGACGCGGATGAGTTCCCCTATCCTAACGCTCGAAGCCGATACGATCGGCGCGGCCGCACCCTCGCGATACACGACCGCGTACCCCCGGGCCAGGACCGCCAGGGGGCTCAAGACCTCGAGCTGGCGGAACAGCTCCTTGAGCCGCGCCCGCCGCCTCTCCTCCCACCGCCCCGTTCGCTCGACGAGCCTCGCGCGCAGGCTCCGGACCGTGTCGCGCCGGCGAGGCAGCTGCGCGACTCGGGCGAAATCCGCCAGGACGCGGCCGGCCGCCTCGACCCGCGCGGCGTATTCGGCGGGCCGCCGCTCGAGGCACGCCACGAGCGCGTCACGGCTCTGCGCGACTCGGCCGCGCCACTCCCGGACGCGACGCGGAAATCCCGTCAGCTCCTCCGCGCGGCCGAGGCCGGAGAGCCGGGCGCGCTCCAGGTCCATCCGCGAGCGCATCGCCCGGAGCAGCCTCTGGTGCGCCTGCAGGACCCGCCGCGCGATCTCGTCCTTGCGCTCGACCACGAGCTCGGCGGCCGCGGAAGGCGTGGGAGCGCGCAGGTCCGCCACGAAGTCGCAGATCGTCCAGTCGGTCTCGTGTCCCACGCCCGAGATCGTCGGGATCCTCGAAGCCGCCAGCGCCCGGGCCACCCGCTCGTCGTTGAAGGGAGCGAGGTCCTCCGGAGATCCGCCGCCGCGGGCCAGGATGAGGACGTCGAAGCCGCCGCGCCGGTTGAGGTGGGAAACGGCGGCGACGATCTCCGCGGCGGCGAACTCGCCCTGGACGCGCACGGGATAGATCGTGATGGCGAGCCCCTCGTAGCGCCGCGACAGGACGTGCAGGATATCCCGGAGCACGGCGCCCGTCGGCGAGGTGACGAGGGCGATGGCGCGCGGCAGCTTCGGAACGGGGCGCTTGCGCGCCGCGGCGAAGAGCCCCTCGTCCTCGAGGCGCGCCTTGAGCTGCTCGAAGGCGAGTTGCAGGGCGCCCCGTCCGACGGGCTCGACGGCGAACACCTTGATCTGGAACTTCCCCTGGGGCGCGTAGAGATCGAGCGATCCGCGCACCACGACCTCGAGGCCCGGCTCCAGTTGGAACGGAACACGCTTGAGGTCTGAGGCGAAGATGATGGCCGGCAGGCAGGCGGAGCGGTCCTTGAGCGTGAAGTACCCGTGTCCGTTTCGCACGTCGCAGCGCGCGATCTCCCCCACGACGGAGACGTCCCTCCAGGTCGTGCGCAGGACCCCGGCGATCTCCGCCAGGAGCTCGGAGACCGTGTACGGGCGCGGCGGCGCGGGGACGGGGACGGGCCGCGGAAACATCGGGAGGATTCTATTCGCCCGGGGCCGTTGCCGCTTTCGAAAAGGGGACGGCGAAGACGAGCAGGGTCGCCATCTCGACTTCCGTGTCGCCGAAGTTGTACTCGAAGAGGCCGGCGGCGGTCAGCGCCGTCCCGGCCAGCAGCGCCCCGGCCCACAGCGCGGCGCGGTCCGGCCGCCTCTCCCGCCGCAGGAGGAGGACCACGCGCGCGAAGAAGAGGGCGACGATCGTCACGTAGGCCGCCGCCGCGAACACGCCGTTCGCGGCCCCGATCTGCATCACGTTGTTGTGGAGGTGCGGCACGCGCCAGCGCGGGGCGTCCGGATCGCGGTAGAGCGGATAGAACGAAGGGACCATATCCGGCCCCAGGCCGAGGACCGGGTAATCGCGAATGATCCGCGCGCCCGCGCGTGCCATCGCGATCCGGTCCCGATTGGTCCGGTCCGAGAGGTCCGTGGTCGAGCGAATCCGCTCCCGGATCTCCGGCGGGGCCACAAAGAACACGGCCAGAAGCGCCGGCGCGAGGAGCAGCAGGCCGCGCGGCCGACGAACGACGACGTAGAGGAGGAGGGCGGCGAGAATGCCGACATAGGCGCCGCGGGTGTATGTGAGGAGCACCGCCGCGAACGGGAGCGCGCACAGCAGCCCGAGGGCCCGCCGCCTCCCGCGCTCCTCGAGCGCCATCCCGAGCAGCAGGCACGCCGCGATCATCGTGAGGCCCGAGAAGGTCATGTAGTGGGAGAGCGTGGCGCGGATGCGGTTGTCGAGGTCGTCGCGCCCGTTGAAGAACTGCCAGATCCCGACGGCCGCCAGGGCGCACCCCGAGGCCGCGAGGGCCAGAAAGAGCGTCTGCGCCCGCGCCGGCGTTTCCAGAAGGTCCATGGCGATCGGCACGAGGAGAAAGAGGGCGAGCCCGGGAAGGTGCCGCGTGCTCTCCGCGGGGTCGCGGGAGAAGACGGCGGAAAGGACCGTCAGGGCCGCCAGAACGCCGAAAAGGAAGACGACGGGAGAAGAGCGAAGGCTCTCGGGAGCCCGGCGCTCCCGGTAGAGCCCGGCCGTCCAGACGACAAGGAGCAGGACCGCGACGGCGTAGGCGGCGGAGATCTGGGAGGTGAGAAGCGCGAAGGCGAGGAGAAGGCCGAATGCCAGGCGGCGAAGGGCCACGGCGGAGATGCCGTTCAGCGGCCCGCCGCCTCCGAGCCGGGCAGGGCCTCGTCGATCAGCATGACGGGGATGTCGGAGACGATCGGGTAGACGAGATCCGCCTGTTTCGAGTACAGGCCCTGGGTCACCACCGGCTCCTCGTCGCGGAACTTCTCCCGATATTTTTCGACGAGCGCCCGGCGGGTCGCGTCCTTGAGCTCCACGAGCTCGAGCGGGCCCTTCGTCTTCGGGCAGACCAGTATCGCCAGCAGCTCGGGATCGACGGCCATCGGATGCCTCCGCCGGAGAGTCTATCCGCGACGCGGCCGGCTGTCAGCTGATAGCTTTTCCCAAGTGCGCATCCTGCACGTCGTCGCGGGCGAGAAGTGGACCGGAGTCGCGGCGGTGGTGTTCGACTGGACGCGCGCCTTAGTCGACGCCGGAATCGAGGCGCAGCTCGCGTTCGTCGGGGAAAGCCCCCTGGCCCGCCGCATCCTGCCGGTGGGCTGGGCGCGGCCGCTGCTCAGCCGCCCCCACGGCCTCCAGAGCGCCCTGCGCGACCTGCCCGTGCTGCGAGCGGCGATCGAGCGGGAACGGTTCGACGTCGTGCATGCGCATATGTCCCACGACCATTACCTCGCGGGCCTGTCCGTCGGCCGGGGCCCGGTCCGGCTGGTCCGGACGCTCCATCACCTGCGGCACGCGAAACCCGATCTCCTCCTGCGCGGCCTCTTCCGCCGCACCCGCGCCTTCGCTTTCGCCAACCGAGACATCGCCGCGGCCTTCGGCGCTTCCGGGCCCGTCCACTCTCCCGCCGTCGATACGGCGGCCTTTACGCCGGGCGAGAAACCGGACGGCCTGCGGGGCGGTGTCCGGCTGCCGCCCGGAAGCTTCGTCCTCGGGACGGTCGGCAAGATGGCGCGAGGGCGCGGGCACGAAGAGGCCATCGATGCTGCTGCGTCGCTCCCGGGCAACGCGTTCCTGCTGCACGTCGGAAAAGGCGAGCACCGGCCGGCCCTGGAGGCGCACGCGCAGCGAGCCGGAACGGCATCCCGCAACCGGTGGACGGGCTACCAGGACGAGACTCTCCCCTTTTTCTATCGCGCGATGGACGTTTTTCTCTTCACCGCCTCGGGCTCCCAACAGGGCCAGCGCGCGATTCTGGAGGCGATGGCGTCGGGAATCCCGGTCGCCGCGCTCGACGTGCCGGGGGCGCGCGACCTCGTGACCGACGGGGTGGAGGGATTCGTCGCGCGAGACGTCGCGAGTCTGACGGAGGCGCTGCGCCGCCTCGCGGGCGACGGGGACCTCCGCCGCCGGATGGCGGTAGCCGCGCGCCGGAGGGCCCTCGACTTCGAGAGCGCCCGCATCGCCGGCGCCCTCGCCCGCTTCTACGAGACGATCCCGCCCGGCCCGAGGCTTGCCAGGACCTCTTGCGGATGAGACTTCGGCGACACCTTCGGGTGCGCCTGGACGATCCTCCCGTCGGGGCCGATGACGTAGGTGATCCGCTTCGCGAACTCGGCCTTCGGGTCGTCGGTGGCGCCGTAGGCCATCCCGATCTCGCGCTTCTCGTCGCAGAGCAGCGGAAACGGGTACTGGAACTTCTTCGCGAACTCGGCGTTGTCGTCGACGCAGTCGAAAGACGCGCCGAGGATTTCCGTGTTCTTCTTCTGGAACTCGCCGTAGAGGTCGCGGAACCCGCAACCCTCGAGGGTTCAACCGGGGGTGTCCGCCTTCGGGTAGAACCAGAGGACCACGTTCCGGCCGCGATAGTCCGAGAGGCTTCGCGCTTTCCCGGTGTGGTCCAGGACCGTGAAATCGGGGGCCGGGTCGCCGACGTTCAGCATTTTGGGCTTCCTCCACAAGAACTTCAGAATTTCAAGCATGGGATCAGGCGGTCCCTTCCCAGGTTTCGGGCGTTTCATCGTACGCCGGAAGCTCGACGGGCCATCCGTTGCGGCGAAATCGCTCCCACTCCCAGACTTTGGACCACTTCAGGAAGACGCTCCAGGCCTGCAGGCCGCAGAGGACGAGGCCGTGGAGGCCGTCGAGGAACCCGGCCTGGACGACGTACATGCGCACGAAGCGCCAGAGCGGCCGAAACAGGACCTCGGCGGCGCCCGCCCGGCGCCCCTGGCGGAAGGCGTCGGCGGCGCCCCAGGTCGCGTAGCGGTGCAGCTTCTCGAGGTACTGGTCGAGCGAGCGGCAGGTGAAGTGCATCATCGGCGAGAGCAAGGTGGGCGTGGGCCCGTCGGGCGAAAGGTCCGCGTGCACGCGACGGTTGGGATAGCGCGCCGTACCGGTCTGGATCAGCCGCACGACCTTGTCCGTCGACCAGCCGGAGTGGCGGATGATCCGGTCGAGAAAGACGTTCTGCCGGCGGATGAAGTAGTGCCTGGCCTCGGGCCCTTTCTCGAGGAGCGCGAGGATCTCGCGGGCCAGGGGCTCCGGGATCCGCTCGTCCGCGTCGACGATCAGGAGCCACGGCGTCATGACCTGGTCCATCGCCCAGTTCTTCTGGGCCGCCGAGCCCAGGTACTCGCGCTGGACGACCTTCACGCGGGGGATCGAGCGCGCGATCTCGACCGTCCCATCCGTCGACAAGGAGTCCACCAGCAGGATCTCGTCGGCGAACGCGAGGCTTTCCAGGCACTCGCGTATGTTGACCTCTTCGTTGAGGGTGGTGACGATCGCGGTCAAGCCAGGTCTCAAGACACCGCTCCCAGGACGGAGCGCCTGATCTTCGCCGTCCGGGCGCGTCGATCGCCCGCTTCGCATGTCGTGGTGGCGGTGAGGGCCGATCGCGTCATCTGGGTGCTGGGTCGCGGATCGGGACAGAGCGTGAGTGCGCTGCGTCCGATCGCCGCGCTACTTCGGCGCCTCGACGCGTGTCAGCGTACCGAGCAAGCATCCCGGGTTGCCAGCGTTGTCGTAGACGTTTTCGTAGAGAGTGAGGTCCTTGATGGCGCTGTCCGCGGCCACCGCCAGGAGCCGTCCCGGCGTGGTCCCTCCGCACTCCTGGTCCTTCATCACGACGAGATTGCCGACGACCACTCCGCATCCTGCGATCCCTTTCCCCCTGAGCTCGACGGCGTTCTTCGCCTGAACGACGCTTATCCTGACCGGGTAGTCGAGGGGCCGGTCCCCGAAAGCCTTGCATTTGTTCTTCGCCGGGTCTCCCAGTGAGTAGTTGCCGGCAACGGGGCTCGACCCCATCAGCTCCATCGCGGCGTCCAGAGACTTTCGCTCGCCCTCGAGCCGGTCGAGCACCTCGCGGGCGTTTTCGCTGGTCACCTTTTCCTTGCCCAGCATCAGGGTGCTCGGATGGCCGGCGACCCACCGGACGAGCCCGATCGAGTCCTGGACCTCCACGGCGCGCATTCCCAATGACAGCATGCTCTTCGGCGTGCCCTCCCGAAGGGAGTCGGGGACGCGCATCAGGTCCTCGGCCCGAGCCTCACCCTGCGCGGCGGCCTTGCCGTACCAGCGCTCCGCCTCCTTCCGGTCCCTCGGAACGCCGATGCCCTTCGCGTACATGTCGCCGACGTACCGCTGGGCGCGAGGATCGCCCTGCTCGGCCGCCTTGCGATACCAGCGGACGGCCTCCGCCGCGTCCTTCGAAACACCCAACCCGTTCTCGTAGCTCGCCCCCAGGTTGATCTGGGCGACGGCCAGCCCTTGATCGGCGGCCTTGCGGTACCACCCGACGCCTTCGACGGGATCCTTTGGAACGCCCTCTCCGAGCATGTACCAATCGCCGAGCACCGACTGGGCAAAGGCGTTCCCCTCGGCCGCCAGCTCCCGAAACAGGCGCGCTGCGGTCTCATAGTCGCCTTTGTCGTTGGCGGCCCGCGCCTCGGCGAGTCGATCCGGCGCGAGGCCGCCGTCATGTGACGCGGCGGTGGGCGAGTCGTCGGCGTCCGGGCCGCGGATCTTCCGAGCCCGTGCGTCCATTTGCTCCGCGGCTTCGACCCTCTGCGTCTTTCGGAGAAGCTCCGAGTATCCTGTCAGAATCCGTGCGACCTTCGGGTCGTCGGGTGCGAGGGCCTTGTCCGTGATCGTGAGCGCGCGCTTGAACGACGTCTCCGCTTGACCGTACTTTCCCTGCGCGGTGTAGAGCCTGCCGAGGCCGTCGAGGATGAAGGCGACGGTCGGGCTGTCGGGCCTGAGGGCTTTCTCCGCGACCTTCAGGGAGCGCTGGTAGAGGGGCTCCGCCTCCGGGTACTTCCCCTGCTCGAAGTAGAGCGACGCCAGCTCGTACAGCACGCGTCCCACGTTTGGATTGTTCGGCCCGAGCTCCTTTTCGGCCACCGCAAGAGCGCGCTTCAGAACCGGCTCGGCCTCGACGAGCTTTCCCTCTCTGTAGAGAGACATCGCCTCGTCATTCAGCGCTGCCCAGGCGGCCTGCTTTCTCGCCGGACCGGCCTTCGGGGCGGCCGGCCCCTGTCCCAACGCGCTGCCGCAAACGATGGGAAGCAACAAGGCCGACGCCAGGACTGTCCGCCAGAGCCTTCGCACGGGATCTGTGCCGGAGGCTACCATGACCCTAATCCACCCTGACCTGAACCCGCTCGATCCGCCTCGCCTTCCCGGTCGTCTCGTCCACGTCGACCACGACCCCGGAGAGGCGGATGTCCTTTTTCGCGGTTTCGAAGGAGCGGGGCGTCTGCGACAGGAACTTCTCGATGATGCGGTCCTTCGAGAAGCCGATGATCCCCTCATAGGCGCCGGTCATGCCGGCGTCCGACAGGAACGCGGTGCCGCCCGGGCGGATGGTCTCGTCGGCCGTCGGCACGTGGGTGTGCGTGCCCACGACGGCCGAGACGCGGCCGTCGAGGTACCAGCCGATCGCGGCCTTCTCGGAGGTCGCCTCGGCGTGCATGTCGACGAAGATGACCTTGACGTCGCCGGCGCGGGCGAGCTCCTCGTCGGCGACCCGGAACGGCGAGTCGGCGTTGGCCGGCATGAAGACCTGCCCCTGCAGATTCAGGACGCCCACCGGGATCCCTGCGGCCGTCTGCTGGACGGTCCAGCCCCGCCCGGGGTTGCCGGGCGGGTAGTTCGCCGGGCGCAGCAAGCGGTCCGACGCGTTCAACGTGTCGTAGATCTCCTTCTTGTCCCAGATGTGGTTGCCGGAGGAGAAGACGTCGATCGGCATCTTCGAGAGGTCCTCGAAGAGCTCGACGGTCAGGCCGAAGCCGCCCGCCGCGTTCTCGACGTTCACGATCGTGAAGTCGATCCGGTGGCGGTCGATGACCCCGGTCAGCGCTCCGGCGAGCGCGCGCCGACCCGGCGCGCCCACGACGTCACCGACGAACAGGATGTTCATGCCCTAGCGCGCGTACTCGACCGCGCGCGTCTCCCGGATCACCGTCACCTTGATCTGCCCCGGGTACTGCAGCTCGGCCTCGATCTTCTTGGCGATGTCGCGGGAGAGCCACAGGGCCTCGTCGTCGGTGACGCGGTTGGCCTCGACGACGATGCGCAGCTCCCGGCCCGCCTGGATGGCGAACGCCTTCTGCACGCCCTTGAAGCCGTCGGCGATGTGCTCGAGCTTTTCGAGCCGCTTCACGTAGGTCTCGAGGATCTCGCGGCGCGCGCCGGGCCGCGCGGCCGAGAGCGCGTCGGCGCCGTTGACGAGGACCGCCTCGAGCGAGCGCGGCTCGTAGTCGCCGTGGTGGCATTCCATGGCGTGGATGACGTCGTTGGACTCCCCGAACTTCTTCAGGACTTCGCGGCCGAGCTCCAGGTGCGTCCCTTCCATCTCCCGGTCGATCGCCTTGCCGATGTCGTGAAGCAGGCCGGCGCGGCGGACGACCTCGACTTTGGCCCCGAGCTCCGCGGCCATGTTCATCGCAAGCCAACCGACCTCCTTGGAGTGCTGGAGGACGTTCTGCCCGTACGAGGTGCGGTACTTGAGACGGCCCAGCATCTTGATGAGCTCGGGGTGCAGGTCCGGGATGCCGAACTCGAGCGCCGTCGCCTCGCCCTCCTGCCGGATCTTCTCCCAGAGCTCGGAGCGCACTTTCTCGACGACCTCCTCGATGCGCGCCGGGTGAATCCGGCCGTCGGCGATGAGCTTCTCGAGGGCGTGCCGCGCGACCTCGCGCCGTAGCGGCTCGAAGGCCGAGATGACGATCGCCTCGGGCGTGTCGTCGATGATGAGGTCGACACCAGTCGCCGCCTCGAGGGCGCGGATGTTGCGGCCTTCGCGGCCGATGATGCGGCCCTTCAGGTCGTCTGACGGCAGCTCCACGACCGAGACGGTCGCCTCGACGACGGTGTCCGAGGCCAGGCGCTGGATCGCCATGCCGATGATCCGACGAGCCTTCTGCGCGGCCTGCTCGGTGGCTTCCTCCTCGATCCGGCGGATCAGGCCCGCCGCTTCGAGCCGGGCCTCGTTCTCGACCGACTTGACCAGGTCGCGCTTGGCGTCGACGGCGGTCAGGCCCGCGATCTGCTCGAGGCGCTGGCGCTGTTCGCCGATGACCGTCTGGACCTCGGCCTGCGCGTCCTCCAGCTTCTTCTGCTGGTCGGCGACCGCTCGCTCCTTCCGGCTGTACTCGTCCTCTTTACGCTCCTGCTGGGAGAGCTTCCGGTCCAGGTTCTCTTCCTTCTGCTGGACCCGCTTCTCCAGGCCGGCGATCTCCTGCCGCCGGGCCTGGATCGTCTTGTCGAACTCGACCCGTGCGGCGAGGACCTTTTCCTTGGCCTCGATGTCCGCTTCGCGGATCTTGGCCTCCCCCTGCCGGCGGGCCTCGGCGAGCGCCTTGTCCGCCTCCGCCCGGATGCCGGCGCGGTCCCGCTCGACGTTCTTCCGCAGGAAGAAGTAGCCGACGGCGAGCAGCGCCGCGGCCAGGATCGCTCCCGCCGCGATCGCGATCGCGAAAGATGTGTTCATTCGGCCCCCCAAAAAACCCGGGGGCGCGCAGGACGCGGGCGTTGGCTTACACGATGAACCGGAAGCGTCTCTTCCGACGAGCGTTATGCGCCGTCTGTTTCGGACCGTTCCTCAGGACCACTCGTATTCCTTCGTGTCCCCGATTTTCCTCGGGGCGCCGACGCCTCGCCTTCAAGCGCCCAGGGCGTCGTCCAGTTTTCGAATCAGGCGCTCCACACGGGCTTTCGCGTCCGTGGGGTCGCCTTGCCGACGTTTTTCCGCTTGATAAAGATCATCGGAAATGTTCAGGGCGGCCAGGATGGCGATCTTCGTTGTGTCCACCGTAGCCGTCCGCTCTGCCACTTCTTTCATCCGGGAGTCGACCAAGCGAGCCAAATCGTGAATGTAGCCGGTGTCCCCATCGGCGCGGACGCTGTACGTCTGGCCGAAGATCTCTACCTGAGTCACGCTGCCCCGCTTATCCAAATCGAGACACTGACTCCTTTCCGGCGCGAGTCTAGTCCGGTTGAGCGAACGGAGTCAACGGTTTAGGCGTAAGTCCAACCCTGACTACGATTTCTTTTCTTCGGCCGCTTCGAGCGTCTGGATGAGCTTTTCGAGGCGCTCGCGCACCGCATCCTGCTCCTTCTCGAGCTTCTCGACGATTCCCTTCGAGTCTCCGGCCTCCTTTTCCGCGCGGCGGGCGGTGGAAAGGTCGGACTTGAGCTTCTCGTTCTCGGACTCGAGAGTCTTGAGACGGGCGAGCAGACGTTCGATCTTGCGATCCAGCGTGTCGAAGACTTTAGTGGTGTCCATGGTCTTTTCCCTTCCGTCAGCCGAACGTGACGTTGAGGCGCGTGGCGAGCTCGGCGGCGAGGCCCTGCACCTGACGATTGATCTCCTCCTGCAAAAGCGTCCGCTCGGGCGACCGGAAGCTCAGCCGGATCGTCGTCTTGACCTGGCCCTCGGGCACGCCGGGCCCTTCGTAGCGGTCGAGGCAGCGCAGCGACTCTAAGTCCTGGAGCCCGCGGCCGCGCACGAATTCCTCCACCTTTTCCCAGGGCAACTCGCGGGGCTGCGCGAACGAGAGATCCGCCGTAATGGCGGGCAGCGTCGCGTAGTCCCGGTAGACGAAGGCGCGCCCTTCGACCGGGATTGATCCGACCAGGAGCTCTCCGACGAAGACCGGCACGGACATGTCTCGTTTCTGGCGCTCGGCCTCCGCCACGAGGCCCACGATGCCGAGAAGCCCCCCCGAGCGCGTCTCAGCCGTCGCTGCGGCTCCGGGCGTCAGGGCGTGCACGAGCACCGGCTTCCAGGCGAGCTTCTCGGCCGGAATCCAGGCGTCGAGCAGCCGTTCCGCCAGACCTTTCGCATCGGAGAAATCGGCTTCCCGGAGCCGCTCGGGCTCGCTCCAGTGCTCCCGGCGTTCGCCAGCGAGGGCGAAGGCGAAGCGGCGCGACTCGTACGACTCGGGCTTGTCGGACTCCCCCGCCGCTCCGAAGGCGCGGCCGGTCTCGAAGAGCGCCGCGCCCGGCGCCCCGTGCCTCAGGTTGCGGGCCACAGCGTCCAAGAGGCCCGGCAGCAGCGTCGCGCGCAGGTGCCGCCGGGTCGCGTCGAGAGGGTTCAGGATACCGAGCGGCTCGAGCGCCGTCTCCGTCAGCCGGAGCCAGTCGCCCCAGGCGGCCTCGTCGGCGTCGCGGTTCACGAACGGAGAGTTGATCGTTTCGAAGAGGCCCGAGGCGGCGGCCGAGTCGGAGAGTCGATCCTCGATCCGGCGCAGAGGCTCCTGGATCGTGCCGGGCGCGGCCGCCGGGGGCAGGCGCGACGGGAGACGGTCGTAGCCGTAGACGCGCAGGACCTCTTCGGTGAGGTCGTCTTCGCGACGCACGTCGGTGCGAAACAGGGGAATCGAGACCGAGAGGTGTTTGCCCTTGCGCTCGGTGGAGAAGCCCAGGCGGTTGAGCGCCTGCTCGGCGAAATCCAGGTTCATGCGGTTGTCGCCCGAGAGCAGCCGCAGCCTCGACAACCGCAACGCCGTCTTGCGCACACGGAACAGGTTCCCGTGCGCGTCCAGGAACCCCGGCGCCGCAGTGCCGCCGGCCCCCTCGACGAGGAGGCGCGCGGCGAGGTTCAGGGCTCCCGGGATCGCGTCCAGGTCCGTCCCGCGCTCGAAACGGTGCGAGGCTTCCGTGTGCATGCCGAGCCGCCGCGCGGTCCGCCGGATCGTCACCGGATCCCACCAGGCGGCCTCGAGGAGCACGTTCGACGTCCTGTCCGTGACCGCCGTCGAGAGGCCCCCCATAATTCCCGCGAGCGAGACGGGACGCTCGGCATCCGCGACCACGATGTCGGAGCTGTCGAGCGTGCGCTCGACGCCGTCGAGCGTGACGAGCTTCTCGCCGCGCGACGCCTTGCGCACGATGAGAAGTCCTCCCGAGAGCCTGTCGAAGTCGAAGGCGTGGAGCGGCTGCCCGGTGTCCCAGAGCACGTAGTTCGTCGCGTCGACCACGGCCGAGATCGTCTTGGCGCCGATCGCGGCGAGCCGGTTGGCCACCAGCGGCTCCCCGGCGCCGTTGGCGATCCCACGGACCAGCCGCGCGCCGAAGCGGCGGCAGAGCTTCGGCACCTGGATGACGATCGAGGCCGCGTGCTCGGCCGACTCCCCCTCGCAAGCGGGCTCGGCGTACCTTGCCGCGACGTCCCGCATCGGTACGCCCGACATCGCCGCGATCTCGCGCGCCAGTCCCCGGTGGCCCATGGCGTCCGGCCGATTCGGCGTGATCTCCGCCTCGAGGAGGGTGTCCGAATCGCGCGCCTCGACCGACTCGATCGGGATGCCGGCCTGGTCGAGCAGCCGGCGGACTCCGTCGACGCCCCCGGCGGCGCCGACGTCCACGAAGTCGCCGAGCCAGTCGAGCGAGAACTTCACGCCTGCCTCACGAACTGGCGGAGAAACCGCTCGTCGCCTTCAAAGAGCAGGCGCAGGTCCGGAAAGCCGTACTTCAGGAGCGCGACCCGGTCGATGCCGAGGCCGAAGGCGAAGCCCGTGTACTCCTCCGGGTCGATCGCGACACCCTGGAGGACTCGCGGGTGGACCATACCGGCGCCCATGATCTCGATCCAGCCCGAGCCCTTGCACTTCGCGCACCCTCCGCCCTCGCAGAAGATGCAGCTCATCGCGACGTCCACGCCCGGCTCGACGAAGGGGAAGTAAGTCGGGATGAAGCGCGTCTTCGTCCCGCGCCCGAAGAGCTCCTCGAGGAAGGTCGTGACCGTTCCCTTCAGGTCCGCCATCGAGATCCCGTGGTCGACGACGAGCCCTTCCACCTGGTGAAACACCGGCGAGTGCGTCGCGTCGACCTCGTCCTTTCGGTAGACGCGGCCGGGAACGATCAGGCGCAACGGAGCCCCGTGGCGTCGCATCTCGCGGATCTGCACGGGCGAGGTATGGGTCCGCAGCAGCAGCGGCGAGACCGCCGTGCGGTCGAGAAGCAGTGTGTCCTGGCTGTCCCGCGCCGGGTGGTCGGGCGGAAAGTTCAGCGCCTCGAAATTGTGGAAGTCGTTCTCGACCTCCGGGCCGTCGGCGATGGAGTACCCCAGGCGCAGGAAGATGTCCTCGATCGACCGCCGCACGATCGTGATCGGGTGCAGGCCGCCGGACCGCTCGCGGCGGCCTGGCAGCGTGACGTCCACGGCCGAGGCGCGGTCGCGCGACGCCGATTCACGGGTCTCGAGCTCCATCCCGATCCGGCGGATCGACGCTTCGATCACCCCTTTGGCCGCGTTGGCGCGCTGGCCGAAGGCGGCGCGCTCCTTTGGCGCCAGCGCCTTCAGGCTCGCGAACAGCTCCGGCACGAGACCCTTCTCGCGCCCGAGATAGCGTCCCTTCCAGCGCTCGAACTCGGCGCGCGTAGAGACGCCCTTCCCGGACTCCTCGCGGAAGGTGCGCAGCAGCTCTTCGACAGGGTCTTTCGCCACGTCTTTCGTCTACCGCGTCACGCCGTCTTCAGCGCCTGCTTGGCGACGCCCACCAGGTGCGTGAACGCCGCGGGGTCCGAGACCGCGAGCTCGGCGAGCATCTTCCGGTTGATCTCATTGCCAGCCTTTTTCAGGCCGTCCATCAGCTTGCTGTAAGAGATCTCGTGCTCCCGCGCGGCCGCGTTGATGCGGACGATCCAGAGGCCGCGGAAGTCGCGCTTCTTGGCCTTCCGGTCCCGGTACGCGTAGACGAGCGACTTCTCCACCTGGAGCTTCGCCATCCGGTACGACTTCGACTTGGTTCCATAGTAGCCCTTGGCGAGCGCCAGGGTCTTTGCCCGGCGGTTCTTTCTTTTGGGTCCCCTCTTTACACGAGGCATGGTGCTCTCCTGTGCATTAGTCGTGAGCCGTCGTCACGCGTACGGCAGCATTTCCCGAACCCGCTTGTGATCCGAGTGCGAGACGGTCGTGGACTTGGCGAGGCCGCGCTTGCGGCCCGGCGCCTTCTTCGTGAGGATGTGGCTCTTGAAGGCTTTCGACCGCTTGAACTTGCCGGAAGCGGTCTTCTTGAACCGCTTCGCAGCGCCGCGGTGAGTCTTGAGTTTCGGCATGTGTCTTTCTCCGTGTGCGCGAGATCAGGCCCTGGCGACCTTCTCGTGCTTGACCGGCGACAGGATCTGGTAGAGACGGTTGCCCAGCATTTCGGAGCGCGACTCGGCGATCGCCTTGCCCTCGAGGTCCCTGAGCAGGCGATCGAGGACCTTCTGGCCGTTCTCCCGGCGCGCCATTTCGCGGCCGCGGAACTGCACGGTGGCCTTGACCTTGTCGCCGTGCGACAGGAACTTCAGAATGTTCTTCATCTTGAAGTCGTAGTCGTGGTCGTCGATGTTGGGACGGAACTTCACTTCCTTGACCTGGGTCGTCTTTTGCTTCTTCTTGGAGTCCTGCTGCTTCTTCTTCTGCTGGTAGATGAACTTTCCGAAGTTCATGATCCGGCACACCGGGGGGCTCGCCGTTGGCGCGATCTCGACGAGGTCGAGTCCGGATTCCCGGGCTTTTTGCATCGCGTCAGCCATCGTCACCACGCCGACGGCCTCTCCCTCCGCGCCGATGAGGCGCACTTCCTTCCAGCGAATCTGCTCGTTGACGCGGATACTCTTCTTATCGATCTTTCACCTCCGAAGTCAGTTCGGCTTTTCGGCTCGCGATCGCCATCTGGGCGGCCGCGAGGAATTCGTTTACGGGCATCGTCCCGGCGTCGCCTCCGTGGCGCAGGCGAACGGCGGCCGAGCCGGCCGCCGCCTCCTTCTCGCCCACGACAAGCATGCAGGGGACCTTCTGCATTTCGGCCTTGCGGATGCGGGCGCCGAGCTTTTCGTTGCGGTCGTCCACCTCCACGCGCAGGCCCGCGGCGGAGAGCTGCGCGGCGAGCTCTCGCGCCTTCCCGGCGAACCGGTCCGACACCGGCAACACGACCGCCTGCACGGGCGCGATCCAGAACGGGAAGTTGCCGCCCGTGTGCTCGATGAGGATGCCGAGGAAGCGCTCGAGCGAGCCGAGGATGGCCCGGTGGAGCACGACGGGGCGGTGGGGTTTCCCGTCATCCCCGACGTAGGTGAGGTCGAAGTTCTCGGGCTGCGCGAAGTCGCACTGGATCGTGCCGAGCTGCCAGGGACGCCCGATGGCGTCCTTGACCCGGAAGTCGATCTTGGGGCCGTAGAACGCGCCGTCGCCGGGTGTGACCTGGAACGGCCGCCCGGTTTTCTTCATCGAGGCGTCGAGGGCCGCTTCGGCGCGGCTCCACTGCTCGTCGGTGCCGATGCGCTTCTCGGGGCGCAGACCCAGCGAGATCTCGACATCGGTGAAGCCGAAGGCGCCGTAGACAAAGTCCAGAAACTCGAGGAACGCGAAGATCTCCGGCTCGATCTTTTCGAAGGGAGTGAAGATGTGGCCGTCGTCCTGCGAGAACGTGCGGACCCGCGTCAGGCCGGCCGTCACTCCCGAGAGCTCGTAGCGGTGGAGTCGCCCGAAGTCCGCGAAGCGCACCGGGAGGTCGCGGTAGGACCAGAGGCGCGTCTGGTAGAGGAGGAAGTGGCCGGGGCAGTTCATGGGCTTGACGCCGAAGTCCCGCTCGTCGACCTGAGTGAAAAACATGTTCTCGCGGTAGTTGGTGTAGTGGCCCGAGACCTTGAACAGCTCCACGTCGAAGATCTGCGGCGTAATGATCTCCTCGTACCCGCGCTTGCGGTACTCGGAGCGCAGGAGCTCGATCAGGCCGTTGTAGAGAACGGCCCCTTTCGGCAGAAAGAAGGGCGATGCGGGCGCCCAGGGGTGGAAAGCGACGAGATCGAGCTCCTTGCCGAGCTTCCGGTGGTCCCGCGCCTTAGCCTCTTCGATCTGCCTGAGGTGCTCGTCGAGCTCCTTCTGCGTCAGGAAGCAGGCGGCGTAGATCCGCTGGAGCATCGGGTTCTTCTCGTCGCCCTTCCAGTAGGCCCCCGCCGTGTGGGTGAGCTTGAAGACGCCGAGCTTTCCGGTCGAGGGGACGTGGGGACCGCGACAGAGGTCGATGAAGTCCTTCTGCCGGTAGCAGGACACGGTGCCGTCGGGAATGCCGTTGATGATCTCGACCTTGAGTGCGTCCTTCTGGCCTTCGAAGATCCGGATCGCCTCGTCCTTCGACATCTCGGAGCGCTCGACCGGATTGTCCTCGGCGACGATCCGGCGCATCTCGGCCTCGATCGCGGCGAGATCGTCGGGCGTGAAGGGGCGTTCCGGGTTGAAGTCGTAGTAGTAGCCGTTTTCGATCGCGGGACCGATGCCGATCTGGACCGTGGGAAACAGGCGCTTGACGGCATTGGCCGTCAGGTGGGCCGTCGAGTGGCGATAGAGCGAGAGCGCCTCGGGAGATCTCGCCGTGACGATCTCGACCGCCGCGTCGTTCAGGAGCCGTGTGGCGAGATCGACCAGTTTCCCGTCGATCTTCCCGGCCAGAGCGTCCTTGGCGAGGCGCGGTCCGATCCCTTCCGCGACTTCGCCCAGGCTCGTGCCCGCCGCGACCTTGCGCGTCGAGCCGTCGGGCAGTGTGATCGTCACCGTGTGTGCCAGGGCTTCCATTCTCTCCTGCGCTCCAAAAAGAAAAAACGCGGGCACCCCCGCGTCGTTCGAACTTCGTGGTAGGCGCTAACGGGATCGAACCGTTGACCTCTTCCGTGTGAAGGAAGCGCTCTCCCAGCTGAGCTAAGCGCCTGCGTGGCGAAGAAACTGGTAGGCTCGAGCGGATTTGAACCGCTGACCCCCACAGTGTCAATGTGGTGCTCTCCCCCTGAGCTACGAGCCTGTCTCTTCTATCCCGGCGTAAACCGGGGGGCTACCGGCCGGAAGCCCGCGAGGGCGTTTTCATCCCGGCCTTCGTCCCTGATTGTGAAAGATCCGCCCGGCTCTCCGTCCGAAGACGGAGGAATCTACCAGACACGACGCCCGCCGGGCAAACGGGAGTCCGGAGCGCGCCGCCGCCCGCCTTTCTCCCCCGCCTCCCGTGCCTTATATTGACTTCACCCCCGATGGCTTCCGCAATCCGCGCCTCGCTCAGCTCGCTCGCCCGGCGGTGGAGCTCGCTCCGGGCGGGGGGCGCCGATGCCTCCGCGGCACGGGACTTCTGGGATGCCGGTGCCCCCGGCGAGCCGGAGGATCGTTACTGGGGCGCCCAGCCCCTCGTGCGGCGCGCGATCAACCGGCGAGTGACCGGCGATCCCAACCGCTGGCCCATGGAGTGGTTCGCCGACAAGTACGTGCCCGCCGCGCTGCCACTGGGCCTCTCGGTGGGCTGCGGTACGGGTCTTCTCGAGCGGGACGTCTTCGTGAAGGGGATCTGCGAGCGCGTGGAGGGGGTGGACTTCTCGCCCGAAGCCATCACCGAGGCGCGGCGCGCGGCCGAAGAGGCCGGCCTCGCGCGCCGGTTGGACTACCGGGTGGAGGACATCAACGCGATCCGGCTCCCCCGGCAGGCGTACGACATCGTCTTCTTCCACGGCTCCCTCCACCACATCCGCAACGTCGAGCGCGTGCTCGAGGAAGTGCAGGCGGCGCTCAAGCCCGGCGGCCTGCTCTTCCTCGACGAATACATGGGCCCGTCTCGCTCGGAGTGGCGGGAGGCCGAGTGGGGCTTCGCGCGGAGCGCCTTCGACGCGCTGCCGGAGGAGCTCAAGAACCGGCCGGAGCTGGCCATCCCGCTCCCCATGGACGACCCCTCCGAATCGGTCCGCTCGAGCGCGATCCTGCCGGCCGCGCGCCGGCTCTTCGCGACCCTCGAGGATCGCCCTTACGGCGGCAACATCCTCTGGTTCGTCTTCCCCTGCCTCGACATCGCGCGGCTGCGCGAGGACCGCACGGATGCGCTCTCGCGGCTGATCGCGCTCGAGGACCACCTGCTCGACAAGCGCTGGGTCGAGTCGTATTTCCGGGTGATCGTGGCGCGCGCTTGAAACGGCTCGGCGCCGCCACGCTCCTCGTCTTCGACCTCATCCTCTTCGGCCCCCTGTTCGTCACCGGCGGCGTGTTCTCGTCGCACGATTTCGTGCGCGCCCACCACCCCTGGCGGATGACCGAGCAGGGCACGCTCGAGGCCGAGAACCGGCTGCTCTCGGACCCGGCGGCCTCCGGTCAGACGACCCTCGTCCGGTTTCGCCGGTTCCCCGAGGGTTTCTTCTGGAACCCGTGGGTCTCGGCGGGCTCCATCGGGCCGTTCCACATCGCGCAGGGGTTCCTTTCTCCGTTCGTGGCGTTGCCCGCGCTGCTCATGCCGGAAGCGTGGATCGAGACCGGGATCCTCTTTCTGAAGTTCAACTTCGCGTTTCTCGCGGCGTACGCGTTCCTGCGCAGCCGCCGGTTCTCGGATCCGGCGGCCGCGGTCGGGGCCGCCGCATGGGCCTTCGGCACGGGACAGACGGTGTGGGGCCTGTGGATGCAGACGTCCGTGTCGGTCACGTACCCGCTGCTCCTGATGGCGGTCGACCGCGCGTTCGAAGGACCGCGCGCGGCGCGCGCCGTCCGGTTCGCGGCGCTCTCGATCCTGCTCTGCCTCGCCGGCGGCTTTCCCCACTGGATTCTTTACGGGGCGCTGGCCTCGGCGCTCTACTTCCTGCTGCGGGCTCTCGAGTATCGCGGCCGGGCGGCGCTCCGGGCCGCGGGGCGGCTGGCGGCGGCCTCGGCCATCTCGCTGGCGATCCTGCTTCCCTCGATCCTGGCGACCGCGCGCTTCCTGGCCGCGTCGGGATACGGCGAGCTCCGGCGCGGGATCGGCCGCTCGTACGCGCTTCCGCTCCGGCACGTGCGGCTCTACTTCCTGCCCGACTACCAGGGCACGCCGCGGCGCGACGACTACCGCGGGATCGGCTGGATCCCGGGCGACAACTACATCGAGGCCGCCGCGGGTGTCGGAGTGGCCGCGGGCGGGCTGGCGTTTCTCGGCCTCGCGGCGTTGCGGCGCAGGAGAGAGGCTCTCTTCGCGGCCCTCCTCGGCGCCGCGATCGCGATTCCGCTCTACGCGGGCGGAGCGCTGCTGTCGGCCGTCGGGAGCCTGCCGCTCCTGGACATCAGCCTCTTCGCTCGCGCCAAGATCCTCGTCGTCCTCGCGGCGTCGATCCTCGCGGCGTGCGGAACGGAGGAGCTGGAGCGGCTGGCGGACCGCGTCCCGCTGAGGCAGCTCATGGTGCGCGTCGCTCCGTTTCTCGTGGTCGTTCCGCTCGCCTTCCTGGCGCTCGACTTCTATCCCGTGTCGCGGCCCGCTGACGCCGTGTTTCGCGAGACCCCCGGCATCGCCCGCCTGCGCGAGGAGACCGGCGGAGGCCGGCGTTTCGCCGCCGCCGGCTGGACGCTCATCCCCAACGTCTCCGAGGCGCTGGGCCTCGAGGACGCGCGAGGCCACTTCCTGCTGGACGCCGGCTACCGCCGGCTGGTCTCGGGCGCGGACCCGAACGCCTTCGGACCCTACGGGACGTACCTCGTGTTCGATCCCCTCTCGCTCGACCCGGGCTCGCCGGTGCTGGATCTGCTCGGCGTGTCGGTCCTGGCCGCCCCGCCCGGCTCCTCGGCGCCGGTCGGCCCCGATGTCGAGGCACGCGACGCGGCGCCCTTCCATGCGCCCGGGCTCAACCCGCCTCCGCCGCGCGCTCCGGCTGCTCTGCGACGCGTCTACGACGGGCCCGACATGGCGCTGTTTGCCCGGGAGACGCCTCTGCCGCGCTTTCGGCTGGTCGGTTCGACCCTGCCCGGCGGTCTCGAGGAAGTCCGGGCGGCCGATCGACGCCTCTCGCGCGCACGCCAGACGCGCACGGGCGCCGGGACAGTGCTTCCGCTGGAGATCGCGGCCGAGCAGTTCGCCGTGGAGACGGAGAGCCCGGGTTCCTCGCTCCTCGTGACCTCCCAGAAGCGCTTCCCGCCCTACTGGCGCCTGTACCTCGACGGCAAGAAGGTCGAGAGCTTCGCCGCCAACGGCCTCTTTCTCGGAGCCGAGGTTCCAGCCGGCCGGCACCGGATCGAGGGACGGTTCGTGGTGCCGCGCGGCGAGGTCGCCGTGTCGGCCTGCGGCCTCCTCGCCCTCGGCGCCGTTATGATCGCCGCCAGAAAAAGATGAAGCTCGTCATCCAGATCCCGGCCTTCAACGAGGAGACCACGATCGGCAAGGCTCTGGCTGCGCTGCCGCGCCGGGTCGCCGGCTTCTCCGAGGTCGCCGTCCTCGTCGTCGACGACGGGTCCACGGACCGCACGTCGGAGCTCGCGCGGGCGGGCGGGGCGGATCGCGTCTTCCGCTTCAATACGAACCGGGGCCTCGCCGAGGCGTTCTCGCGAGGGCTGACCGAGTCGCTCGCGATGGGAGCCGACGTGATCGTCAACTTCGACGCGGACCTCCAGTACGACCCGTCCGACATCCCGGCGCTGACGGCGCCGATCCTGGAGGGCCGCGCCGATTTCACTCTCGGGGACCGGGGGCCCGGGGAGCTCTCCCACTTTTCGCCGACCAAGCGCCTCCTACAGCGCCTCGGAAGCTGGGTCGTGCGCCAGGCCGCGGGCGTCGAGGTCACCGACGCCGTCTCGGGATTCCGGGCGATCTCGCGCGAGGCCGCCCGGCGGATCAACGTCTTCTCGAAGCTGACGTACAC
>JBKJWL010000072.1:0-7447 GCA_046716885.1 Thermoanaerobaculia bacterium
GGAGCGGCCGAGATCCGCGGCTCCTTCGGCAGGATCGAGGCGGCCCGGATCAAGCGGGGGCTCCGCGTGACGGGAGAAAACTCCGGGGTCACGGTCGCCGACGTCGGGGGCGCGGCCAACCTCCGCACGAGCTTCGGTCTCGTCGAGGCCGAGCGGATCCAGGGCGACCTGACCGTCGAGAACTCCAACGGCGGCGTGCGCGCGTCCGGGATCCAGGGAGCCGCCAACATCCGGACCTCTTTCTCCCAGGTTCTGCTGGACGGGGTCGGGGGACGGGTGGACGTGGACAACTCCAACGGATCGATCGAGGTGCGCGGGCTTGCCGCGAAGCCCGGCGGCTGCTCGCTGGTGTCGCTGAAGACGTCCTTCGGCTCGATCCGGGTCTTCGTCCCGGAGGGCTCGGGCTACAGCGTGGACGCCCGGACGTCGTTTGGGAAGATCAAGAGCGAGCTTCCCCTGCTGGCCTCCGGCTCGATGACCTCAGAGGCCCTGACGGGCCGACTCGGCGACGGCAAGTGCCCGCTGACGCTTCTCGACTCGAACGGCAGCATCGAGTTGCTGAAGGCTAAATAGGAAGTCGGAAGGATCGTCAGTCGAACGATCCGGACGCTCCGCCCCCGCCGAACCGTCCGCGGCGAGCTCTGCAGCAGACGATTGAGCGCGAGGGGCCCTTTCGAGCCCGCGCCCGGGGATTGAGGGGATAGACTCGCCGGTCCCCTCACGTCCCGCTCTCGAAAGGACGAACCATGCACTCCAGAACAAACACGCGGGTCGGGCTCGCCGGTTTGGGATTTCTCGTTGCGCTTCTCTCCCCGGTGGGAACAGTACGGGCCCAGGAGGCCGCCGCCCAGGACAAGAGCTCCGCCGGGTTGAAGGAGGCGCTCCAGATTGGCGCGGCCAACGCGGTGACCCTGACCGGACAGACCGACGGCTACTTCCAGAACGCGGCGATCAGGATCCTGATGCCGAAGGAGCTCCAGCAGGTCGAAAAGGGCCTGCGCGCCGTCGGGTACGGCCCCCAGGTCGACGCGTTCGTGCTCAGCATGAACCGAGCGGCCGAGCGCGCAGCGCCTCAGGCCAAGGACATCTTCGTTTCCGCCATCGGGGAGATCAGCTTCGCCGACGCGCGTCAGATACTCACCGGGGGCGACACGGCGGCGACCGACTACTTTCGCGCGAAGACCACCGACCGGCTCAGTGCCGCGTTCCGGCCGATCGTCGAATCGGCCATGGAGGAAACCGGGGTGACGCGGCAGTACAAGGACCTGATGGCTCGATTTCAGTCAATCCCGTTCGCCAAGAGCTACTCCTTCGACCTCGACGCATACGTCGTGAACGGGGCGCTCAACGGATTGTTCGTCGTGCTGGGAGACGAAGAGCGCAAGATCCGCAAGGACCCTGCGGCGCGCGTCACCGGCCTTCTGAAACAGGTCTTCGGGAACTAGCTCAGCAGTCGGGCCCGCCGGGGCCCATGAACCCCAGGCTCTGCGACGGGAAGTTGCCGATGAGCGGAAAGACCGCGGGCAACGCGATGGCCGGCACGCCGAACCAGGTCGCCAGCGTCGCCCCGAACTGCTCGACCGAAGAGGTCGGGATCCACCGCCCGCGATCGTCGCTGTACATGTCGTCCGGGCCGCCTATGACGAGCTCGGGGAACATCGACCCCGTCGCTCCGTTCGGGGTCCCGTAAAAATTGCCGCCGGCGACCGCGCCTCCGAGAACGAACTGGTGGCTGCCCCAGCCGTGGTCCGTGCCGACTGAGCCGTAGTCGCCGGAGGGCTCGAGCGTGCGCCCGAAGTCCGAGAGTGTGAAGGACGTGACGCGGTCCGCCAGACCGAGCTCGACTGACGCCGCGTAAAACGCGTTGAGAGCCGCCGAGAGCTCGGCGAGAAGGCCCGTATGGTCCACGCCCTGATCCTGGTGCGTGTCGTAGCCGCCTTGCGTGACGAAGAAAATCTGGCGATTCAGGGAAAGCTGCGGCGAGGTCTGGTTCAGCTTGATGACCTTGGCGACCTGCAGGAGCTGCGCGCCGAGGTACGTGTCGGGAAAGACGGTCGTGAGCGACGGGTCGACCGAAAACGCGGAGCTGATGTCGACGGCCTGCTGGGTGACGTCGCTCGCCGCGGCGATGAGCATGGCCGACCGGTCGATCGTGCGGGCGAAGTCCATGGAATTCTTTCGGGCGACGTCGTCGGGCGACCCGTAGAAGCCGTTCAAGACGAGGACCTGGTCGAGCGCTCCAGTCTGGATCGCGAGAGGGTTCTGGGCGAGGCCCACGCAGAAGGTCGCTGCGCCGTCGATCGAGGTCACCGTCGGGAAGCCCGTGTCGGGGTTGCACGCGAGCGTGGCGTCGGCGATCCGGCCTCCCCAGCCCGTCGGGATGCGCAGGTCGGCTCTCGCCGTCGCCCAGCAGGAGATCTGGTCCGAGTGCGAGAAGAGCGAATAGGGGAGGAGCTTGGAGTCGCTGGCGATCTCCGCCTGCGTGACGGGCTCGACCAAGGGCCCGACGTTGCAGACGACGGCGAGCTTGTTCGCGTTGAAGAGCGTTTGCAGCTCCGGCAGGCTCGGGTGGAAACCGAAGCTGCGGCCGGTGCCGCCGAAGGAGGGCGGTGTGTTGATCGCCAGCAGGTTTACGGCGTCGAGACCGAGACCGCCCGTGATGGGCCGGGCGGCGAGGTACTGGTTGTAGTGCGAGGTGTCGGAAGGGACGATCAGGTTGTTCCCGTCGTTGCCGCCGTCGAGGAACACGCACACGAGCGCCCGGTAGTCGCTCGGCGCGAGCGGCCGCGCGTGCAGATTCAGGAGGCCGAGCTTGCGAATGCCCGCCTGGGCCGCCGCCGCGGACAGCGCGGCGCAGGTCGTGCGCCTCAAGAAATCGCGTCGGGACTGGCTCATCTGGTTACCTCTGTACCTGGTACTGGGACGACACGCCGACGAGGTACAGCGCCTGCTGCGCCCGACGGTACGGGTCTCCCGGATCGACCGCGTTGACGGCGCCGAGGACGGAGCTCCTCAGCTCATCGGACATCGTGCCGTGGAGCATCAACCGGTCGAGGCGATCCACGAGATTCGCCGGGTTGGAGGCGAGAAGCTGCAGCTCCGAGAAGTCGATCGTCGTCCCGGTGGGCGAGTCGTCGCCCGGGTCCGCGGGGATGCCGCCCCAGAACGTGAACTGGTTGACGAGATTTGCGCGCCGCAGCGCGGTGTTGGCGTCCATGATGCCGAACTCGGGCCCGAGGAGCCCGGCCGAGGCGGGCGGCGCGACGTAGAACTGAGAAAAGTAGCTGAAGACGCTCGGCGGCCGCAGCACGCTCTGCCCCATCTCTCGCGCGAGCCAGTTGATGTGCCCGTCGCTCTGGCTGCTCCCGTCCTCGCCCAGGACCCGGAAGGCGCGCAGGAAGGCGTTCATGTAGAGAACGGGCTCCCGCAGCTTGCCGTACACGGGATCGGTCGGAGGAGTGCGGGCCTCGGGGTCGAGGAGGATCGCCTTGGCCATCGCCCAGAGGCTTCCGCGCACACCGGAGCCGTTGTCGTTGAAGAAGCCGGCCACGCGCTCCACGTAGGCGGGGGTGGGGTTCGAGGTGACGAGGCTGTGGATCAGCTCCCGCGCCAGGTACGGCCCAACGTTGGTGTGGGAGAAGATCGCGCCGATCGCGCCGTTTAAGTCCTGGCTTCCGGTCTGGCCGGCCGGCAGGACCGTGGGGCTTGGCACGAATCCCAGGAAAAGCGTCTTCGTGTCGGTGTCGTGGTAGTCCGGATCGTGCGACATCGGCGAGAGGTAGTCGTAGCAGGTGTCGGTGCTGTTGGGCGCCGGGCAGGAGATCTCCGGGATGTACCAGCCGGTGTAGACCCGCTTGAACTGGTCGACGACGCTCTGGTCGTAGGTCGGCAGCGGAAGGCCCGAGCCCGGATCGTTCTGCGTGGTGCCGTCCTGGTTGAGCTTTTCCGTGCCGATCGAAAAGAGCTGCAGGATCTCGCGCGCGTAGTTCTCGTTGGGATCGTACTTGGTGCTCGTCGCCATGTTCAGGAACTCGCCCATTCCCGGATTGAGGGTGACGTTCCACAGGAGGTCGCGGTAGTTGCCGAACGCATGCTGGTCGAGGGTCCGCAGGTACGGGGCGATCCACGCCGGCAGATAGATGACGTCGGCCGAGACGACGATCAGCTTATGGAGTGCCCACCCCATGCGTTGCCGGAGCTGGTCGGGGCCGTAGAAGGCGTTCTTGTAGAAGCGGGTCTGCAGCGGATACATCGAGTAGTTGTCGCGGTAACAGGGGTCGTCGCAAGTCCCCGGCGTGTCGTCCGGCCAGAGGGTCAGCAGCGGATAGCTCGAAGAGGCCGCCGCGAACTGGCTCGCCAGCCACGGTACGTTTCCCATGCCGAGCACCTTGCCGATCTCGGCGTCGGTCGGGCCCCAGGTCGCCTGCTCGAGGAACCGGATCGCTTCGGGCCGGTGGAAGGTTTTCGCCATGAAGACGGCCATCTGCCCGCGCGTGACCGAGTTGCCCGGGCAGTAGCTCGAACCGCCGCAGCCCGTCGTCACCGCCAGCCGCGCGAGCTCCTCGATCCACGGCGCCAGGGGAGAGGACACCGAGACGTCTCCGAAGACGCCCTGCGCCGGCGCAGGCGCGTACGAGGTGCCGTGGTAGACCTTCAGGAGGAAGACCGCCATCTGGCCGCGGGTGACCGGAGAGCCCGGGCAGTAGCGGAGCGGGCTCGAGGCGCAGCCCCCAGTGACTCCTTCCGTGTAGAGCTGCTCAATCCAGTTGGCCGCGAAGTCGCCCGCGGCGACGTCGCTGAAGACCGTTCCTGTGGCTGGGGGCGGCACGTAGGACGCGCCGTGCAGGGCGCGCAGCAGGAACACGGCCATCTGGGCCCGCGTGATGGAGGAAGTGGGGCAGTAGTTGCCACCGCCGCAGCCGGACGTGATGCCGTCGCGGAAGATTGTCTCGACGGGAGCGTGGAAGGGACTCGCCTGCGGCACGTCGAGAAAGTCCGCGAACCAGGCGCGCGGGCTCGGGCTCGACGCCCCTCCCGGGTTCGTCACCGTCACGTCGTAGAGGGCCCCCGGCGAAAGCGCCGGCATCGTCGCTCCGATCCGGGTCGAGCTCGTGACGCTCGCCGAGGCGAAGCTGCCTCCGACGGCGACCGTCGCGCCGGACTGGAACTGGTTGCCGACGACGTTGACCGCGGTTCCGCCCGAGGCCGGGCCGGAGGTTCCGTACAGATACGCGAACTGAAAGGACGTCGCCGCCGGCAGCGGTCCCGCCGCTCCGAAGAGCGCCAGGACGGCCGCGGCCGCCGCGGAGAGACTCCTCCCCGGGAGATCCCTGAGTCCTTTCGTCATGACGGAGAGACTAGGCTTCGGCGCGTCCCGAAGCGACTGGCCAATCGGTCCAGACAAGGGCCAGTGACCGCGGTCAGGGGTCGGCATGAACCCTGTATTTCGCCTCCGCCGGCAAGCGAACGGGCGATCGCGCCAGCTGCGCCGCGGCAGCCAGGGCGCGCCGGGGAGTTACCACCGGTGATACGCCGGATGGCCCGGCTTGACCGCCACGAACGTGCCCCGACAGGTCGCCGTGACCTTTCCTTTGGCTTCCAGCGTCGCCTCGACCACGGCGCGGTCCTCCCGCGACTCGACGACGCGGGCCGATAGATGCAGGGGCGCGTCCATCGGCGTCGGCCGTTTCAACGTCACGTGAAAGTCGGCCGTGACGGTGCAGGGGGGAGCCTCTGCCCCGGATTGCGTCATCAGATGATGGGCCGCGGCCCAGTTGCTGTGGCAGTCGAGAAGCGCGCCGCAGATGCCGCCGTTGAGGATGCCTTCGAAGGCCATGTGGTGGGGCTGCGGCCGCCAGTCGGCCACGATCTGACCGTCCCGGACGAAGCTCTTGATTCGCAGGCCCTGGTCGTTGGCCGGACCGCAGCCGAAGCAGCGGTTTTGCGGCGCGTAGGTGTCCTGGAGGCTTTCCACGGCCGCTATCCTCCCGCAGGTGTCTGCTTCGGGGCAATCGGAACCTCCTCAGAGTGAGTAACGTGCGATCGGGACCGAGGTTCCGGGCGACGTGCGATTCGGTAGAGAATAGGGCCGGGAGGAGTTCGCATGGGCACCGTGGAAGCGACCAAGACCGAGGAGGCGGCCGCGGCCGACTCCGAGAAGCGCGACGCGCTGACGATCACCGATCACCGGACGGGGCGGGTCTACGAGGTCCCGGTCTCCCACGGCACGGTCCGCGCCATGGATCTGCGGCAGATCAAGACCGGGCCGGACGACTTCGGCCTGATGTCCTACGACCCCGCGTTCCTGAACACGGCCTCGTGCACGAGCCGGATCACGTACATCGACGGCGACAAGGGGATCCTCCGATACCGCGGCTACCCGATCGAGGTCCTGGCAGAGAAATGCACGTACCTCGAGGTCGCCTACCTGCTCCTCTACGGCGAGCTTCCAACCCGCGAGCAGTACGAGGAGTGGGCCCGCGCGATCACGTACCACACGATGATCCACGAGAGTCTCAAGAAGGTGATGGACGCCTTCAACCACGACGCTCACCCCATGGGGATGCTCATCGCGACGGTGGCCGCGATGTCCACCTTCTACCCGGAGGCGCGCGACGTGCACGACCCGGCCGTGCGGACCAAGCAGATCCATCGGCTCATCGCCAAGATGCCGACGGTCGCGGCCTTCGCGTACAAGCACTCGATGGGGATGCCCTACGTGTATCCCTCCAATGCGCTCGACTACAGCGCCAACTTCCTGACCATGCTCTTCAAGACGCCGGCCGAGGACTACAAGCCGAACCCGGTGCTGGTGCGCGCGCTCGACGTCCTCTTCATCCTCCACGCCGACCACGAGCAGAACTGCGGCACCAACGCGATGCGCGGCATCGGTTCGGCGCACACGGACCCCTACTCGGCGGTCGCGGGTTCGGCGGCGGCGCTCTACGGGCCGCTCCACGGCGGGGCCAATGAGGAAGTCCTGAAGATGCTCCAGGAGATCCGCTCGATCGACCGCGTGCCCGCGTTCATTCAGGAGGTCAAGCAGGGCAAGGGCGAGAAACGTCTCATGGGCTTCGGCCACCGCGTCTACAAGAACTTCGATCCACGCGCCAAGATCATCAAGCGCATGGCCGGCGAGGTCTTCGAGGTCACGGGACGCAATCCGCTTCTCGACATCGCTCTGGAGCTCGAGCGGATCGCGCTGCAGGACGAGTACTTCGTCAAGCGCAAGCTCTACCCGAACGTCGACTTCTATTCGGGCTTGATCTACGAGGCGATCGGAATTCCTTCGACGGCCTTCACCGTGCTCTTCGCGATCCCGCGCACCTCGGGCTGGCTCGCGCAGTGGGAAGAGCTGCTCGAGGATCCGGAGGAGAAGATCGCGCGTCCGCGCCAGGTGTATCTCGGCGCGGGCGAGCGCCCCTTCGTACCGATGGCGAAGCGCTGA
>JBKJWL010000073.1:0-5708 GCA_046716885.1 Thermoanaerobaculia bacterium
TCAGCGGCACTTCGCCGTGCCCGCATCAGTGAACGTCGCTCCGGCGGCGGGAATGAACTGCCAGTCGTAGGAGTCGGGATGAAGCATGAGCTTCAGAACTCCGGGTGTTTCGGTGTTTCGGATCACGCTGTTGGGCTGGATTGTCCGAAAGGAGTAGAAGCTGCGGCCGCCCGTCCCCACGACGAAGGAGCGGATGCCCCGCTCGGGATCGGCGTTTCCGTCGGCGTCCTGCGGAGCGAAACGCTCGTAGTCGTGGTCGTGGCCGGCGAGGACGAGATCGACCCCCTTGTCCTGGAGCGTCTTCCAGATGTCGCGCATCGACGGGTCGTTGCCGTGCTCCGCGGAGGAGAACCGGGGGTGATGCCACATGGCGACGGTGCAGGGGGCGGAATGGGAGGCAAGATCCGCGCGGAGCCAGTTCTCCTGCGGGGAGCCGGTGCGGCAACCGCCGATCTGGCGGCAGTTGCTGTTGATTACGACGACGTGCCAGCGGCCGAGGTCGTAGCTGTAATAGCCCTTGTCCCGATCGCCGGCCGCGGCGCCGAAGTAGTCGAAGTAGCCGGAGGCGCCGCGGGTCTGATAGTCGTGATTGCCGGGGACCGGCCGCGTGCGCGATCTGTGCCGGCCCCAGGTCGGCTCGTAGCAGTTCGCGAACTCCGCACGGGTGCCGTTGGAGTACGCGTGGTCGCCGAGCGTGAAGACGGTGCCGGGGATATTGTCGAGAAGGGCCGCGGTCTTCTCGTCTCCGTCCGAGCCGCACGCGGCGATGTCGCCCGCTCCCACCAGGACGGGGTCGTCGGGCGCGGCCGGTGTGGCGGCCGGCGGAGGCTGCTGGCCGAGAAGCGCGCCCGCGACGACGAACGCGAGACCGGAAAGCCCGAGGGCACGAGTGCTTCTCATGCGCTCATTATCTCCATGAGCCTTTGACCGCGGGTTTTTCCTTCCGATCGTTCGGACACCTTGCTAGATTACGCGGGCAATACCGGGAGGCTCGATGGTGCGATATGTGCTCCGCTACGCGTGCCTCTTTCTCGTCCTCATCGGACCTGCGGCAGCCCCCGCGCAGGACTACGCCCCGGACGTGCCCGAGGCCGGATCGGTCGAGGCGATCGCGAAGTTCACGACCGAACCGCGGTTCGGCAACCCGTGGGTGGCTTACGTGCCGGACTCCGCCACCGTGCCGTCTCCGACGAGGTACCTCGGGCATGTCGCGGGAGCCGCCGGCGAGCTGTCGCGCACGAGCCAGATCTACGGCTACTTCCGCGAGCTCGCCAGGGCCTCGCCCCGCGTCAAGGTCGAGGTCCTCGGCAAGTCCGAGGAGGGCCGCGAGATCCTGCTCGTGGCGATCGCCGACGAGGAGGGCATTCGCGACCTCGACCGGCTGAAGGCCGCGACCGCTGCGCTGGCCGATCCGCGTAAGACGCCGCCCGAGGCGGTCGAGAAGATCGTCGAGACGGCCCGCCCGATCTACTACTTCAACGCGGGCCTCCATTCGACCGAGACGGGAAGCCCCGAGATGGTGATGGAGCTCGCCTATCGCCTCGCCGTCTCCGAGAAGCCGATGATCCGGGACATCCGCAAGAACGTGGTCGTCCTCATCAACCCGGTGTCCGAGCCCGACGGCCGCGACAAGGTCGTCGACTGGTTCTACAAATACCTCAAGGGCAAGACCGACTACGAGAACCTGCCCGAGATGTCGCCCCCGTACTGGGGGCACTACGTCTTCCACGACAACAACCGGGACACCCACCAGAAGGCCCTGGCGCTGACGCAGGCCGTGCACCGGATGTTCTACGCCTACCACCCCACCGTCGTGCACGATCTCCACGAGTCGATACCGCTGCTCCACACCTGGAACGGCACGGGACCGTACAACGCCAACCTCGACCCGATCGTCATCAACGAGTGGCTCGAGATGTCGTTCCACGAGGTCAGCCGGCTGACCGCCCTCGGCATGCCGGGCGTATGGACATGGGGCTTCGGGGAATCCTGGGGGCTGCACTATCTCGACTCGGTCGCCAACAACCACAACTCGATCGGGCGCGGGTACGAGACCTTCGGCAACGGCACGGCGGAGACCGTGGAGCGGACGCTGCGCCCCAACTCGGAGAGGTACGTCGACGTCCCGGTGACCGAGCGCGAGTGGTACCGGGCGTGGCCCCCCGAGAAGAAGTTCGTCTGGTCGCTGCGCAACAACACGAACTACATGCAGGCCGGCTGCCTCGCCATCCTCGACTGGACCTCGAAGAACGCGAAGGACACGCTTCGGAACTTCTACCGCAAGAGCTACAACTCCTGGCAGAAGGGGGTCGCCGGCAAGCCCTACGCGTACGTGATTCCCGAGAACCAGGGGGACCGGCGGCGCGTCGCGGACATGATCGACGTTCTGCTCGGCCACCGCATCGAGGTCGGCCGGCTCCACGCTCCCGTGACGGTCGAGGAAGGCACCTTCGCGAAGGGGAGCTACGTCGTGCGGCTGGATCAGCCCTACCGCAATTACGCCGTGGACCTGCTCGAGCCGCAGAAGTTTCCCGAGACGCCCTACGAACCGTACGACGACGTGTCCTGGGCGCTGCCGGTCCACTACGGCCTCGAGGCGAAGCGGATTGAGGACGTGAAGATCCGCGACGCGCGCGTCACGCCGATTGAGCGCGCGGTGCCCGCGCCGGGCCGCGTCTCCGGCGCCGGGCCCGTCTATCTGCTTCGCGACACGGGCCAGGAGGCGGTGCTCGCCGCGCGGTTCCGCCTCGCGCCGTTTCGCGTCTCGATCGCGGAGAAGCTGTTTCGCTCCGGAGCGACGGAGTATCCCGCCGGGTCCTGGATCCTGCCGGCGCAGGAGGGCCTTTCGGCGGCGCTGGTTGCCGTCGCGGCCGAGCTGGCGCTCGACTTCGAGAGCGCACCGGCGGTGCCGCAGGTCGCGGCGCACGACGCGCCGATCCCGCGCGTCGCCGTCTGGCACCTCTGGGCCGACACCGAGTCGGTCGGCTGGCTCCGGTTAGCGCTCGACCAGGAGAAGATCCCGTACGACTATATCCGCGACGAAGAGATCCGCGCCGGGGGCCTGCGGAACCGCTGGGACATCATCGTCTTCGGCAACAACTACTCGAGCCTCAAGAGTCAGATCCACGGCATCGACCCGAAGTTCGGTCCGATGCCATACAAGAAAACGCCCGAGACTCCGAGCCTCGGCGTGCCCGATTCGTCGGAAGACATCACCGGCGGCATCGGGTGGGGCGGCGTGGCCAAGCTGCAGGAGTTCCTGGACGGCGGGGGCCTGCTCTTGACGCTCGGAAACGGCTCCACGCTTCCGATCGACGGCGGCCTCGTCCGCGCGGCATGGCGCAGCTCGGGCGGGGCCGAGACACCCGGGGTCGAGCTGCGCGCCAAGTTCACCCGGACCGATCATCCGCTGGCCTACGGGTACCCGGCGGAAACCTCGGTCTTCCGCACGAGCCTTCCCGCGTACGACGTGGCGTTGGCGGACCGGCGGTTCATGGTCCTGCAGTGGGGAACCCGTCTTCGGAAAGACGAGCGCGAGGACGAGCCCGGCAAAAACGCGAGCGCCCAGAAGGACGCGAAAGATTCGAAGGATGCGAAAGGTTCGAAGGACGTGAAAGATTCGAAGGACGCGAAGGATTCGATGGTCGTGTCGGGTGGCGCCAAGAACGAGGGCGATCTGGAAGGGCGCCCGGCCATTCTCGATCTGCCCGCCGGGAGAGGCCGCGTGATCGCCTTCAACTTCAACCCGATTCATCGCGACCTCAACCACTCCGACTACCGCATGCTATGGAACGGGATCCTGAACTGGAACGCGCTGCCGCCGCTGCAGCCTTGAGGAAAGTCATGAAAAACGCACGAACGCTCGGAGTTCTCGCCGCAGCCGCGATGCTTGGCGCCCTGCCGGCGCATTCCCAGAGCGTCAACCCCGGGCTTCCCGATCCCTTCCGCCTGACGGAGCCCAAGGACTTCGCGGCGTTCCGCGCCTCGTCGAACAACGCGGACTGGAACTCAAACGACGACAGCAAACGTCCTATCCCCGGCGAGACCACGGTGCTCGCGGACCTCCAGGGGCCGGGTGTCGTCACCCACATGTGGGTCACGATCGCCGACAACGAATACGCGTGGCCGAAACTGCTGCGCCTGCGCGTCTACTACGACGGCAGCCCGACCCCGAGCGTGGACGCTCCGATCGGCGACTTTTTCGCCGTGGGCCACGGCTTCGAGGCGAAGGTGAAGTCGCTCATGGTCGTGAACAGCTCCGACGGCCGGGCCCGCAACAGCTACTGGCCGATTCCGTTCCGGAAATCCTGCCGGATCACGGTGACCAACGAGGGCCGGCGCCGAGTCGCCAACCTGTACTACCACGTGGACTGGGAGAAGCTTCCGTCACTCCCGGCGAACACGCCGTACTTCCACGCGTGGTATCGCCAGGCTCTTCCGGCGCCGGCCGACGGCAGCAACTACGAGTTCCTGAGCGTCAAAGGCAAGGGCCACTACGTCGGGACCGTGCTTTCGGTCGTGCAGGCGGAGGCGGGATGGTTCGGCGAGGGCGACGAGTTCTTCTGGGTCGACGGCGCGGCGAAGCCCTCGATCGAGGGGACCGGCAGCGAGGACTACTTCAACGACGCCTGGGGCCTGCACGTCAACGACGGGCCGTACTACGGCGTGACCGTCGCCGAAGGCACGGGCCTCGGCTCGCGCATGACCGCGTACCGGTGGCACCTCCTCGACCCGGTGCCCTTCCAGAAGTCGCTGAAGTTCGACATCGAGCACAAGGGCTGGACGTTCAACGCGGACGGCGCGGTCAAGTCGGGCTTCGGCGAGCGCGTGGACCTGATGTCGAGCGTGGCGTTCTGGTACCAGGAAGGCATCGCGCAGGACCAGCCGCCAGTGCCGTACGGCTCGGCGCGGCTGCCGCAGGGCAACGCCGAGCAGATCGAGGTCGAACGCTCGGTTTCCGAGATCCAGTCCGAGAAGGGGAAGGTCACCGTTTTCCCGGACCTCTTCTGGTCGAAGGACGTCGTCGTGTTCACCGGGCAGGGCCCCGGCGCGAAGATGACGATTCCCTTCGACGTGCCCGAGGACGGCGACTACGAGCTCTACGCGCAGCTGGCGAAGGGCTCGGATTACGGCGTCTACACCGTGCTCCTCGACGGAAAGCCCCCGGTGGCGCCGGTGCTGGAGCACGAGCCCGGCGCGGACGTGCGGCCCCAGACGCAGTTCGACGGCTATGCGCTGGAGACCTACGTGGGAGCGGACTACCAGGTTGGCTGGCCCCGGCTGACGAAGGGCCGGCACACGCTGACGTTCGTGTGCGTCGGCAAACGCGAGGACTCGAGCGGCTTCGTCGTCGGCGTCGACGACATCGTGCTGGCGAAGACAGGGCCGCAAGCCTGGGCTGCGGCCGCGAAGATCCGGGAGCCGCGAGTTCCGTCCGGGTCGGTGGCGGATCTGTCGAAGGCGCTGTCGGATTCAGACCCCGTGACCCGCGGCCTCGCCGCCATGGCCCTCCGGGACCAGGGCAAGGTCGCTCAGCCCGCGCTGCCGGCGCTGATCAAGGCGCTCGCGGATCCCGACCCCAACGTGCGGCTGATGTCCTCCAACGCGATCGCGGCGATCGGCAAGGAGGCAGCGCCCGCGGTTCCGGCGCTGATGACGGCCTGCTCGGTCAAGAACGAGCAGATCCACGTCCTGCGCGCCTGCGCCTC
>JBKJWL010000074.1:0-3160 GCA_046716885.1 Thermoanaerobaculia bacterium
GGCGAGATCTGGGTGTTCATCACCACGCAGTCCCAGTCGAAGCTGACTTCCGGAGGGGACGCGGGCCCGGCGCTGCCCCAGACGCCGTACTTCGTGGGGTCCGATGCCGATCCCGACTACTCCCCCGACGGGCGATCGATCGTCTTCCGCCGTCTGCGCGCGCTCGGGGACGGGCGGCTCGGCCACTGGGACCTCATGAGGATCGGCGCCGACGGCACGGGTCTGCGAACGATCGTGACCGGGGCCGCCTACCGGGACGCGCCGGACAGGGGCCCCCGGGGGATCGTGTTCGCCGAGACGGGCCCCGACGGCCGCAGCGAGATCGTGATCGTCGATTCCAACGGGGCGAACCGCCGCCCGGTCGTCACCGTGGGCCCAGGCGTCGACATCGGCGCCGCCCGCTGGCTGCCCTAGCGATCCGCCCTGCGTTGATCGTCGGTCATGGGAGACCTTCGACCAGGAAGAGATCCGAGATTTCCCGCACGAAGGTGTAAAGGTAGCGCCGGCCGTCCGGGGTAACGTCTGTTGGCGCCACCGTCACCACCCCTGCAGGATCAGCCGGCCGCAGCTCCTTCCATACGGAGCGCTTCCGCGAATCCAGGTCGATGCGCACGATCTCCGCGGAGGCCATCCCCGCCCGGGCGCAGAAGAGCGCCCGACCGTCCGCGGAGAACCTCATCGGTGCGTCGCCGGCCTGAGCGGCGGGCACCGGGGTCGGCTCGCCTCCGGCAAGGGGGAACAGCGCTACGCTCCCGTCCGCGCGCAACGTGGCCACCCCCCGGCCATCCGGCGTCACCGCCAGATACAAGAGGACGCCCACGCCCTCGGCAGTGAACGGCTGCGGCGCGCCCGAGAGATCCTGCTTGTACAGCCGAATGCCGCCGCTGCCTTCGGCGGCCGCAAAGGCGACCCCCTCCTCGCCGGGCAGCCACGCCACCGACTGGTAGTTGAGTCCACCCCCCGCCAGCGCGCGCGGCTCTCCGGGCCCTGTCGGCAGGATCGAGATGTGAGGAGCTTCGTCCTGGGTGATCGTGGCGACCCATCCGCCGCGAGGCGAGAGCGCTCCCAACAGACCGTCCCCGAGTCGTACTGCCGGCGAGCCGTCCAGGCCGCGCAGGTAGACACCATATCTCTGGCCGGCGCCCTCGCCCTGCTCGTTCAAGACCACGCGCGTCCCGTCGGTCGACAGGCCCATTCCGTAGGTCGCCTCCAGCCAGGAGACCTCACGTTCCGGGGCGCCGTCCATGGATCCGACCAGGCTGCCGACGCGAAGATGCTCGTTCGCCAGAAGCACGCGGCCGTCGGCGTCAATGTCGTGCAGGCGAAGCCGGCCGGGAATCCGCAGCACGACCCGCGACGGGCCTTCCGGCCGCGCGGCAAAGAGCGTGGAATTCCATCCGCTCTGCGCGCCCGTGTACCAGATCTCTCCCAGGCGAGGGTGCCAGGCAAGCCCCTGCACGCTCGCGAACTCGGGACTGAGCGTCTTCGCGGGGCCCCTGCCACCCGCGGGCATCATGGCCACGCGACCGTTGTCCGCGCCCCGCATTGGGTGCTCGAGGAACGCCACGATGTCGCCGGCCGGCGACAGCTTCGCATCGGAGATCCATCCCACTGTTTCGTAGAGGACGTTCCCCGGCCCCAGCTCGAGGCGGCACTTGCCTTCGACGTCACGTACCACGAGCAGGCCTTTCCCGTCGGGCGTCCAGGATGCCTCCATTACGCCGTCGAGCAGCTCGCGTGGCGCCCCGCCCGAGAGAGACACACGCGCCAGGCGCCCCGTGGTCAGGAACCAGTGCTGGAAGCGGCGGCCGAGCGAGAGCGCCAACTCGCCGGATCGCGAGACCGACAGGACGTCGCCCGCAGGCAGGTCCAGGAGGGTGGACTCGAAACTCCCCGGCCGCGTCGAGAACACACGGATCGGCTCGCCTTCCCAGGTGGCGCCATACACGATCGTGTTTCCGTCCGGCGTAAACCGTGCGGAGGTGACGTGCCCGCGCCGGAAGGTGAGGCGCGTGAACGTCGGTGAAACCTGGGATGCGCTCGGCATGACCCACCGTCCGGCGGCGAACGCCACGGCGAGGAGAACGCCGACGATGGCAGCGCGTCCAACGCGGCCACGCGCGCCGTGTGGAGCGCGCGTGGGGACCGACGGCGCGCGCGATGGCCCGCTGACCGCCTCCAGCGCGAACGCCACGTCTCGCGCAGACTGGAAGCGCTCACCGGGCTCCTTCTCCAGGCACCGGTTCACGACCCGCGCCAGCGCGGGCGACACACTGCGGCTCACCGCGGTCAGCTCCGAAGCCTCCTCGCGCAGGATCGCGGTCATCGTCTCCGCTGTCGTCTCCCGATGGAACGCCTTCTGTCCGGCCAGCATCTCGTACACCACGCAGCCGAGCGAGAACACATCCGAGCGATGATCGGCGCGCCTCCCCCGCACCTGCTCCGGGGACATGTAGCCGACGGTGCCGAGAACCGTACCGGCGTCGGTGTGCCGGGTGACCGTGGGCGAATCGTCCCTCGAGCCGGCCTCCGCCACGCCGGTGTGCCGTGCCAAGCCGAAGTCGAGCACCTTCACCCGCCCGTCCTCGGTCACGAAGAGGTTGTCGGGCTTGAGGTCACGGTGGACGATCCCCTTCTCGTGCGCGGCGGCCAGGCCGTGCGCGATCTGCACCGCGAACTCGATGGCCCTGCGAACGGGAAGCGCGCCGCGCGCGAGCCGCTGGCCGAGCGTCTCGCCCTCGAGTAGCTCCATCGCCGCGTACGCGGTGCCCTCGAACGTGCCGAAATCGTGTATGGCCAGGATGTTCGGATGCGTCAGGGCGGCCACCGCCTTGGCCTCGCGCTCGAAGCGGGCCCGCGCGTCGGCGTTCTCGGTCAGGTGCGCCGGCAGGACCTTGACCGCGACCATGCGATCGAGCTTCGTGTCGCGGGCGCTGTAAACCTCGCCCATGCCGCCCGCGCCGAGGGCAGCGATGAGCTCATACGGCCCCAGCCGCGTTCGCTCGGGCAGCGTCATGGTCACCCTCGTGCGTGCGGCGGATGATCACGCAAACATCGACCTGCGCCCGCCGCCTCCTTATCAAGCTGGGCGGGAATGACGCCACATACCCTCACTGCTGATCGCGTGGTGTGGGCCCCGCGGACGTACTCGCCGAAAATA
>JBKJWL010000075.1:0-9449 GCA_046716885.1 Thermoanaerobaculia bacterium
CGGAGCGCGCGGACATCGCGATCCCGGAATACCTCTACGCCGACACGCCCGACGAGATACGCAAGACCGTCCGCGAGAACATCGCGTTCGGCGCGAAGCTCATCAAGATCGCGGTCGACGACCAGCCGTACCTGTACTCGGTCGAAGACGTGCGCACGTTCGTGAAAGAGGCCGCGGCGGGGGGCGTGAAAGTGGCGGCGCACTGCGCCACCGACGCCGGAGCGCGGATCGCCGCCGAGGCGGGCGTCGCCTCGGTCGAGCACGGCTACAACGCGTCGACGCCGACGCTCGAGCTCATGAAGGCGAAGGGGGTCTACCTCGTCGGCACCGATTTCACGACACAGGCCTCACACGAGATGGGGATGGACGAGTACCACCAGATCGTCGTCGACCGCCTGAAGCGCGCGTACCAGGTCGGCACTCCCGTCGCCTTCGGCACCGACGTGGTCTTCCTCAAGGACGGCGAGAACCGGGGCACGCTCTCGATCGAGTTCATCTCGAGCTTCGTCGAGGCGGGCGTGCCGGCGAAGCTCATCCTGCAGGCTATGACCGTCAATGCGGCGCGCCTGATGGGGATGGAAAAGGAGCGCGGGACGATCGCGCCGGGCTTTGCCGCCGACATCGTCGCCACACCCGGGAACCCGCTCGAGAACATCCAGACGGTCCGGCACGTCAACTTCGTGATGAAGAGCGGGCGGGTCATCCGGAACGACTGAGGAGGGGTCGGGCTCCCCGCGGGCGCTTCATCGCGGCGATTCTCGCGGCGTGCTGGCTCTGGGTCGCGATCGCCTTTCACGCGAGCCGATACGCGACGATCAACTGGCCGCCGTCCACTTCGCCTGAGCCTTCGGACTTGAAGCGCGCTCCTGGTCTGGACGGGTGAAGCACTACCAGGCAAACCGCGACTCGCCCCTTTTCGAGGAGCTTAGCGGCACACCGGCGAGTACGAGGGTTCCTTCGACATCAACGAGCGGATCGTGACGGACCTGATCGCTGCTTGTTAGGCCCTGGCCGCGAAGCTCGAGCTCCTGCCTCCCCTTCGCTGAAAGAGTGGAGCAGGTGAGGTCGGTCACGCCGCCGTCACCTGAGGCCGTAGAGGCAGAGCAAGGCAGCCCATCCCCGGCGTTATCGGGGGAGGGGCGCGGATCGCCAGGCTCTGGAACCGTCCGCGTTCCGGTAAACTCCCCCCAGCAGCTCATCCGTTTCGACGAACGTTTCCAACCCGTGCCGCGAGGAGGAACCCTGGCCGATCGGGACGGCTTCATGCCGGGGATCGCCGCCGAGACCGTTCTCGGCCTCGACAACGCTCCGCTGACGCTGCCGGTGGCGGGGGTGGGCTCGCGAGTGCTGGCCGCGTTTCTGGACGGGTTGATCCAGGGGGTTCTGCAGATCGGCTGGCTGATCGCGTGCTTCTGGCCGGTCGGGTTTGTCGGATCCAACACGACGTGGCGGTACGTGGCGTACGCGTTCGGGGCCTTTCTGCTGGACTGGGTGTACTTCGCGGGGCTGGAGATTGCGATGCGGGGACGCACGCCCGGGAAGCGGATGGTGGGGCTCCGGGTCGTCTCGCGCAACGGCGGCACGGCGAGCGCGGGCGCGCTGGCGGTGCGCAACCTCCTGCGCCCGGTGGACCTTCTCGTGGGGGTTCTGTTGATGGCGCTCGATCCGCTCTCGAGGCGGCTGGGCGACCGGCTGGCGGGCACACTCGTCGTGCACGACCGGGCCGCAGCGGATGGGCCGCTCCTTCGGAGGATCCCGAAGGGTTGGCAGGCGGAGGACGTCGCGCTGGTGGAGTCGTTGTTGCGCCGCGTGAGGGATCTGGAGGGGACGCGGGCCGACGCGATGGCGTACCGGGTGATCGAGCGCCTGGAGCGGGAAGAGCCCTCCTTCCTCGACGGCGCGCGTGGCGGAGGAGACGGGCCCGTGATGGTTTTGCGCCGAGCGTTCGGCATCGAGCCCTGATGGACTACGCCGCCTTCCTCGCGATTCGGGAGCGCAGCTGGACGGAGTTCGGAGAGCGTCTCGACGAGGCCCAGGCGCGACCGCGCGCGCTCGGATACGAGGATCTGGAGTTCCTGGCCGTGCGCTACCGGCAGATTCTCCACGACAGCGGGCTGGCGAACGCGCGCTTTCCCGGCACGGGGGCCGCGCGGCGTCTCAATCGCCTCGCGGTTCTCGCGACGCGCCTGCTGCACCAGGAGCCGCGGGACTCCTCCGCCTCGTTCCTGCGCTTCTGGACCGACACCTTTCCGCGGGCCTTCCGGCGCAACCTGCCGAACACGCTGGCGGCCGTGTTCCTGTTCTCGATCGGCGCCGCCTTCGGCCTCGGCCTCGCGGTCGTGCAGCCTCCGATCGCGACGGCCGTGCTCGGCCCGGAGGCGGTCGACGGCCTGCGCGACGGGCGCCTCTGGACCGAGTCCCTCGTGCGCTCCGTTCCGCCGTCGATCTCCTCTTCGGCGATCGCCCGGAACAACCTGAGCGTCGCTCTGATCGGCTGGGCCGGCGGTGCGCTCGCCGGGATCGGCGCGCTGTACGTCCTCTTCCTGAACGGGTTTCTGCTGGGCGCGGTCTTCGGCGTCACGCTGCACTACTCACTGGCCGATCGGCTCCTCGAGTTCGTGTCTGCGCACGGGCCGCTGGAGATCACGCTCATCCTGGTGACGGCCGCGGCGGGATTGCGAATGGGACGCGCGGTGGTCGAGGCGTCGGACCTCCCGCGGCGCGACGTGCTGAAGGCTGCGGCGCGGGACGCGCTCGTGATCCTGTTCGGCTGCCTCCCCTGGTTCATTCCGCTCGGGTTGATCGAGGGCTTCCTGTCCGGGTCGGCCGCCGTTTCCCCCGGAGCGAAGGCCGCCCTGGGGCTCGGCCTGCTCGGGCTCTTTTTGACGGCTTCGTGGAATCCTTTTTTGAGAGAGGAGACGCAATGACCGAAGGCATGCCGGCCGAACCAATTCCGTTTCGGGTGCTGCTCGACGAGGCAATGAAGCTGACGCGGCGCCACTTCGGGAAGATGTACCTTCCCGTCGCGGTCCCGCTGGCTCTGCTCGCGGGCCTCGTCGTGGTGTTCCAGTTGCGGTTCCTCCAGGGCGTCGCCGGTGGCGGGATGGCGAATCCCCTCGCCTCCGGGGGGTGCCTCGGCTTCTTCGGGGTGATGCTCGTCTGGCTTGCCATGAGCGGCCTCTCCGCCGCGGTCCTGACGGCCGCCGCGGTGGACGCCGTTGCGGGCCGCCCCATCTCCATGAAATTGAAGTGGGGCTTCGTCTTGCAGCCCTCGACGCTCGGGACGCTCATCCTGGCTCTCATCGCGATTTTCGTAGGCTTCTGCCTCCTCATCCTTCCCGGCATCTACATGGCTTTGCGCATGAGCTTCCTCGTTCCGGTGATGGCTGCCGAGGGCCTGAAGAGCACGGCCGCCATGCGGCGCAGCTGGGAGCTCGTGAAGTACAACCCGCACAAGCGATTCCTCGACAACACCGCGACCAAGATCTTCCTCCTCTATCTCGTGGCGGGCTTGATCGGCTGGCTGGTCAGCTTCGTGGTCCAGCTTCCGTTCACCGCGATGCAGGGCGTCGCGGCGGCTCGAGACGTCGCCGCGGGGCAGACCGGCGGCGCAGCGCCGACCGCGACGCTCTGGGCGCAGGTGCCCTCGCAGATGATCGGCCAACTCGTATCGACCGCGGTCACGATCTACTCGTCCTTCGGCATCGTGCTTCTCTATCTCGATGTCGTGCGGCGCAAGGAGGGGAAGGACCTGGCCTCCGCGATCGACGCGCGCTTCGGCGGCGCGAGCCCGGCGCCTGCGCTGAATCCGCGGGCATGATCCCGCCTTTCACCTACCACCCGGCCGACGGGGAGATGGTCCGCCGGATCCTCGCGGAGACCGGCGTCGCGACGAAGCCGGCCGGCCCGCCGCTCACCGCGTATCTCGGCGTGTGGATCGAGGCGGTGATGCGCTGGGCCGCCGGGCTCTTCGCGGAACGGCCCGGGCTCGCGGACGGGATCCTGAGCGCCGCGCTGATCATCGCGATCTTGACCGTGGCCCTCGCGCTGACTCTCGTTGCCCTTTCGATCGTCCGTCGCGTGCGGGGCCGGGGCCCGCGGGGCCCGTCGGTGCCCCGCCTCGGCTGGACAGAGATACCCGAAGGCGCGCCGCCGCTGCGCGACAGGCTTGCCTGGAAGGCGGAGATCGAAGCGCGGCTCGCCCGCGGCGACATCGCCGGCGCGCTCGAGGCATTCTGGTGGTGGCTCGCCTCGTCCCTGACGCTGGAGTCCGATGTCGACGCGAGCTGGACGACGCGCGAGCTGCTCGTGAAAGCCCGCCGCCGCGAGCTCCTCGGCCTGGGCTCGAGGCTCGACGTGCTCATGTACGGGCCGCGCATCCCCTCGCCGGAGGACGTGACCGCCTGCCTCGCCCGCTTCGAGGAGAAGCTGGCGTGAGGAGGAACTGGATCCTGTCGGGAATCGTTCTCGCGGCGGCCGCCGTCCTGTGCACGCTTCTTCTCCGGCGCTCCGGCGCCGCGGGAGCGAGCTCGCTCTCGGCGTCGCCTGAGGGCTGGCTCGCCGCGCGCACGTACCTCGAGCGGCGCGGAAGCAAGGCCTTGCTTCTCGACCGGCCGCTCGACCAGGCGCAGGCGAAGGCCGGCGAAGAGAGCAGCCTGGTCCTGGCATTTCCGTGGCGGGGGTTCCCGTCGAAAGAGGAGCTCGACGCATTGCGCCGGCTTCTGGCTGCCGGGGGAACGGTCGTGTTCGCCTACTCCGGGCAGCCGAGATCCATTGCCGAGCTCCTCGTCGCCGAAGCAGTCGGCCTCGAGTGGGGCGAGGCGCGCGGCGAGCCGCCGCTCTCACCCCGCCGCTGGTACAGGTTCGTCACGGCGGAATGGCGGCTGAAGCCGGAGAAGGCGACTGCCCTCGGGTCCGCTCCGGAGGTCGTCATCCAGGCACCGGATCGAGTGCCGAAAGCGCCGAAGGAGGGGGAGGTTCTCTATCGCGGGGACAAAGAGCTCCCCGCGATCTTTTTCTTCCCACGCTCGCGCGGCCGCGTGATCGTCGTTCCTGCCGACGCCCTCTCGAACGCCCGCCTCGGCAATCCCGGCAACGCCGGCCTTCTCGAATCGTTGCGTGTCGCGCTCCAGGGAGAGATCGCCTTCGACGAGTACCATCACGGCCTCGTGGCTTCCGATGTCGTCGCGGACTCCGGCAGCGCTGTGAGCCTCGACCTGCTTCTGGCGCAGCTTCTCCTGCTCTATCTCGTTCTGGCGTGGGCCCTGGGGAAGCGCTTCGGGCCCGCGTGGGAAGAACCGCCGGAGATCACGAGCTCGACTGCGGCGTTTCTTCTGGGCCTCGGCGCTCTTCACCGGAAGCTTCGCCACTCGGTACCCGCGTGCCTCCGTCTGCTCGACGACGCCAAACGCCTCGACCCCCGGGTCCAGGCGCCCGCCGAGCTTCGCAGCATCGCCTTCGACGCAGGGGAGGAAGCCTTCCTCGACGTCGCCAGGGTCATCGCGCGGCTCCAGCGCCGTGGGAGGTCTGACTGACATGCCCTCGGAACCTTCCGCCTCGGGAATCGAATCGCTCGGCCCCGCCGCGGCGCGCGTGGCGGAGGCCGTCCGGCAGGCTGTCCTCGGCCAGGAGACCGCCGCCGAGACCCTGCTGGCGGCCTACATGTCGGGAGGGCACGCGCTCATCGAGGGCGTTCCCGGCATCGCGAAGACGCTGCTCGCGCGCGCGTTCGCGTCGAGCCTCGGCTTGAAATTCTCGCGCGTCCAGTTCACGCCGGACCTCATGCCGTCGGACCTGGTGGGGACCAACGTGTACGACCAGAGGTCGAGCGCGTTCCGGCTCGTCCGCGGCCCCGTTTTCACGGAAGTGCTGATGGCCGACGAGATCAACCGCACGCCCCCCAAGACGCAGTCGGCGCTGCTGGAGTCCATGCAGGAGAGCCAGGTGACGATCGACGGAGTCACCTATCCGTTGGGCCCGGTCTTCTTCGTGATCGCGACGCAAAACCCCGTCGAGTTCGAAGGGACTTATCCGCTTCCCGAGGCGCAGCTCGACCGCTTCGCGGCCCGTGTGGACATGGGGCTGCCGGAGCGCGCGGCGGAGGTCGAGATCTACCGGCGGGCGGTCGCCGGGACGCTCGCCGGGTGGGGCTCCGAGACGGCGCTGCCGTCGGCCGCCGTCAGCCCCGAAGAGGCTCTGGCGCTCCGGCGCGGGTCGCGGCGCGTGCACGTGGCGCCGGAGCTCCTCGAGTACGTGGCGAGCCTCGCCGCGGCGGTTCGCGAGTCGGAGCGGGTGGAGATTGGCGTCTCGCCGCGCGGCGCCCTCGCGCTCCTCGAGATGGCGCGGGCCTTCGCGCTTCTCGGGGGTCGGGACTTCGTGGCTCCGGACGACGTGAAGCGGTGCCTGCACCCGTGCTGGGGGCATCGGATGCTGCTGACGGCCGACGCCGAGCTCGAAAACGAGACGCCGGCGCGCCTGCTCGGGCAAATCGCAAACGCCGTGCCCGTGCCGCGCTGAGAGGAGATGCATCGTGCCGGCTCGCCGTCTTCTCGCCGCTTTCGGCCTGCTCGCGCTCGTCGCCGCGCTCTCGGTGCTGGTGCCGGGCCTCCGATGGGCCGTCCTCGGCGCCGATGCGGTTCTTCTCGCGGCGTTCCTGATCGATCTGCGCGCGGCACGCCGGGCGCGGCTATCGGCGTCGCGGCGGTGGCCCTCACTGCTGGCGCAGGGTGCGCCGGCGGAGGTCTCGATCGAGCTTTCCGGCGCCAACCGCGCCCTGACGGTCGCGCTGCGTGAAGGCCTGCATCCGGCGCTCGCGACGGCGCCGCTGCGAAACCGGGTCGAGGTCCGGCCGGGCCGCACGTTCGTCTGGAGCTATCGCGTCGAGCCGCGGAGGAGAGGAGCCCACCGGCTCCTGCCGCTAACCGCGCGGGTCGAAGGGCCCTGGCGCCTCGCATGGAGCGAACGGGAACTCCTGCCGTCCGAAGAGGTCCGCGTCTACCCGCAGGTGCGCTGGGAAGGGCAGGCCGGGCGCCTCCTTGCGCTCGCGCACCGCCATCAGCTCGGACTCTCTCCCACCTCGCTCCAGGGCCTGGGCTCCGAGCCGTACGGCGTGCGGCGCTACTCGGAAGGCGATCCCCCGAACCGCATCCACTGGAAGGCGACCGCACGGCACGGGCACCTCATGGCGCGCGAGGAGACCTGGGAGAAGAGCGCGCGCCTCGTCATCCTGCTCGACTGCGGCCGGGCCATGGCCTCGATGGACGGGCGGCGCAGCAAGCTCGACGCCG
Source organism: Thermoanaerobaculia bacterium (assembly GCA_046716885.1). Taxonomy (GTDB): domain Bacteria; phylum Acidobacteriota; class Thermoanaerobaculia; order UBA5066; family Gp7-AA6; genus DAHUXD01. The sequence continues at coordinate 7,287 of JBKJWL010000075.1, forward strand.
CGCTGGCTGCGGCGCTCGCCTTGACGCGCTTCGCGTCGGCGCGCGGCGATCGGGTGCTCGTTGCAGCGTTCTCGGATCGGATCGAGCGGCTCGTGCGCGTGCGGTCGGGCTCGCGCGGAGTCACCCAGGCCTACGCGAGGCTCTACGACCTCGAGGCGCGCCTGAGCGAGTCGGCCTACGACGTCGCGGCCGAGGCCGCGCGCGACTCGGAGTTCCGCCGCGCCAAGGTCGTGCTTTTGACCTCGCTCGTGGATCTGGCCGGCGCCGAGCTGCTCCGCGAATCGCTCGTCGCGCTTCGCCTGCAGCATCGGCCGCTCCTCGTCCACCTCGAAGATCCCGACATCGAGCGCCTCGCGCTCGGCGCGCCGGCGCGCGCCGTCGAGGCGTACGCGAAAGTCTCGGCGCTCGAGATTCTCCTCGGCAATCGCCAGCTCGCGACGCGCCTCCGTCACGCCGGGATCCAGACCGTCTCCACCTCCGCCGACCGCCTCACGCTCGACACCCTCGACGTGTACCTCCGCTCTCTCCGCAGCCACGCGCCCGGCTCCCGCCGCCGCGTCAGCCGGGTCGCCTGAAGGCGCGGGGCAGCGTGGTTAAACCACGGGATCGCGTGCTTTAACCCCTCCTCGTGGATGGCCGTACCAAGGGGGCCGAGGGCGGCTCGCAAGGCTACGGGGACGGAGCATAGCCGGTGCCGGGAGGAGCAAGGCCGATGGCGTGGATGCCGGACTTGACAGAGACCAATTAAAATGGTCATATGACCACATATGTTGGTCTGGACGTCATCGCCGTTCGGCGGCGCGTCGCGAACCGGGGTCCTGATCGCCCTGAACCTGCTCGAGGAAAGCTACCCGCGGGAGCTCGCTCGGCTCTTCGAGCAGTCGCTCTTTGGAGTCCAGAGGGCGCTCGCGGGGCTCGAGAGGGACGGCCTCGTGGCGTCGAGGATGGCCGGCCGCACGAGGCTCTATCGGCTCAACCCTCGGTATTTCGCCTTGAGGGAGCTGCGGGACTTTCTGAGCCGTCTGGCGGCGCCCGAGGAAACGCTCCGGGCGAGAATCGAGTATCTGCGGCGTCGGCCGCGGAGAGCGGGAAAGAGGCTATGAGGCTCGGCGCAGACTCGACGTTGCGCCAAGTGGCAGTGGGCGTCTCCGCTGCCCTGGAGAAGGCCGGCATCCGGGCGGTTCTCACCGGCGGAGGGATCGCCACGATTCACACCCGGGGAGCCTACAAGTCGGATGATCTCGACTTCGTCCTTCAGTCTGCGCCGACACGGGCGCAACTGGACGAGGCTTTGAAGGTGGTTGGCTTCAAGCGCGCCGGGGATCACTACGACCACCCGGCGACGAGTTTCTTCGTCGAGTTTCCCCGCGGTCCGCTTTCGATCGGTCGAGACCTCGCGATTCGTCCCGTCGAGGTCAAGGTCGGGCGCGGCAAGGTCCTTGCGCTCTCAGCGACAGACTCTTGCCGCGATCGCCTGGCGGCCTTCTACTTCTGGAACGACCGCCAGAGCCTGGATACGGCGGTCCGGATCGCGATCAGAGAGCGTGTGGATCTCGGCGCGATTCGCCGCTGGTCGGAGAGCGAGGGGATGGCGGAGCGCTACCGCGACTTCGAACGCGAGTTGAAGAGGCGGCGTCGGGGCGCCAAACCGAAAGCTTGAAGGCGATCTGGAAGGGTGACCCAACCTTCCCTGGGCGAGCCGCCCCTACGCGCCCTCCTTCAGGTACTTCTCGAACCAGCGCGTCACGGCGACGGCCGAGCGGACGCGGTTGGAGTTCTTCCTCCAGCCGTGGCCTTCGTCGGGAAAGAGGACGTACTCGACGGCGATCCCGCGCTTCTTCAGGCTCTCGACGACCTGCTCGGCCTCGACGACGGGGACGTTGGTGTCGTTGGCGCCGTGGAGGACGATCGTGGGGGCGGTGACGCGGTCGACCTTGTGGATGGGGGAGAGGCGGCGTAAGAGCCCGGCCTCCGTGTCCGGGTCGCCATACTCGATCTTCGAGATCGCCGCCATCCACGGCTCGGTGTGCTTGAAGAACGTCTCGAAGTTGACGATGCCGAAAAGATTCGCGCCGGCGGCGAAGAGCTGCGGGTACTCGGTGAGGCCTGCCATGACCATGTAGCCGCCGTAGGAGCCGCCGATGATGCCGATGCGTCTGGGGT
>JBKJWL010000076.1:0-2717 GCA_046716885.1 Thermoanaerobaculia bacterium
CGAACGAATCTCCCCCGAAGCGAGGAGCTCGAATCCGAAAGCGCAGGAGCCTGAGGAGCCGCCTGCTCATTGGCCGACGGCCGCCGATCGACGTGGTTGGTGCCGCGTCCCGAGGAAGAGCCCGGCACGATGGGAGCGACCGATCGCTCCGGCCAGCACGGAGTTCCGTTGGTGCCGGGAACCAGGTTTGCGGGATAGGCGCCCGCGCAAAAGTACGGAGATACCTCGCACAACGCCGCCAGCTGAGCCGCGCAGGGATTCGGAGATGACGTTGCAACCTGCGCCGCGATAACGATAGCCAGGATCATGACCGCTTACCTCCTGGTATCGACAGGGTCGGATCCCTCTGGTTCCGTGAATCCGCTCGGATCCGATCTCATCGATACCCACGCTCTAGTAGGAGCAATAAGCAGGCCAATCCGGACGGATCTCGCTCTCCTCGGAGTGGACAAAAAAAGGCACGGATTCTCAGCGAGCGTCCCCTTCCGGAGCTTCGCGGTTTTTCGCGGGAACGAGAAGAGGTTAATCTGGCAGCGGCCGGGACGCAGTCCCGGAAAGGAGCAGGGATGAAATCGTACGTCAGGCTGACCGAGCCCTTGGTGCGCGAGGGCGGCAAGCTCCGGACGGCATCCTGGGACGAAGCGCTCGAGCGCGCCGCCCGGGGCTTCCGCAGCGCGCGCGACGAGCACGGGCCGGAGTCCTTCGGCCTCTTCTCGTGCTCGAAGGCGACCAACGAGGTGAACTATCTCGCGCAGAAGTTCGCCCGGGTCGCCCTCGGCTCGAACAACATCGACAGCTGCAACCGCACCTGACACGCCCCCAGCGTCGTCGGTCTGACGACGGTGTTCGGAGCGGGAGGCGGGACGAGCTCTTACCGCGAGACGGAGGAGGCCGATTGCATCCTCCTCTGGGGGTCGAACGCGCGCGAGGCGCACCCGATCTACTTTCACCACGTCCTGAAAGGCGTGCGCAACGGGGCCCGCCTCGTGGTCGTCGATCCGCGGCGCACGGTGTCGGCGCAGTGGGCGGACACCTGGCTCGGGCTCGACGTGGGCTCGGATATCGCCCTCGCCAACGCGATGGCCCGCGAGATCCTCGCGACCGGGCTCGAGAACCGGGTCTTCATCGAGCGCGCGACTTCCGGCTTCGACGCGTACCGGGAGGGCGTCCAGAAGTACACGCTCGCCTACGCCGAAAAAGAGACCGGCGTGCCGGCCGCGGCGATCCGCGACGTGGCGCACGCGTACGCGAGGGCGAAGAAAGCGCAGCTCTGCTGGACACTCGGGATCACGGAGCATCACAACGCGGTGGACAACGTCCTGGCGCTGATCAACCTGGCGCTGCTGACCGGACACGTCGGCCGCTACGGATCGGGGGTCTGCCCGCTCCGCGGCCAGAACAACGTGCAGGGCGGCGGCGACATGGGCGCGCTGCCGAACAAGCTCCCGGGCGGCCAGGATGTCGAGAATCCCGAGCTCCGCGCCAAGTTCGAGCACGTCTGGGGCGCCGCGATCCCGACGAAGAAGGGCTGGCACCTGTCGGAAATGTTCGAGGCGATGGAGCACGGCAAGCTTCGGACCCTCTACGTCCTCGGCGAGAACCCCGCGCAGTCGGAGGCCGATCAGACTCGCGCGATGAAGCTGCTTTCGGGCCTCGATCACATCGTCGTGCAGGACATGTTCCTGACGAAGACGGCCGAGATGGCGCACGTCGTGCTCCCGGCGGCCGCGTCGTGGTGCGAGGACGACGGCACGGTCACCTCGAGCGAGCGGCGGGTCCAGCGCGTGCGCAAGGCGCTCGAGCCCCCCGGACAGGCGCGAGCGGATCTCGAGATCGTGGTCGAGCTCGGAAAGCGGCTCGGCGTATCACTCGGCGAGCCCGTCGCGGAGAAGGTGTGGGACGAGCTGCGCTCGCTCTCGCCGTGGCACGGCGGCATGAGCTACCGGCGGCTCGAAGAGCTCGGCGGATTGCAGTGGCCCTGCCCGGACGAGTCCCACCCGGGGAGCCCGTTTCTCCACGGACGCCTGTGGGCCGAGCCCCGCGAGGGCCCGCCCGCGCCGTTCCATGCCGTCGAGCACGACCCGCCGGTCGACAAGCTGACGGAGGATTTCCCGATCCGCCTGACGACCGGTCGGCGCCTCGATTCCTACAACACGGGCGTGCAGACGGCCGGATACACCTCGCCGCTGCGGAGGGGCGAAACCCTCGACATCGCGCCCGAGGATGGCGCGCGGCTCTCCGTGTCGGACGGCGAGCTCGTCCGGGCCGTTTCGCGGCGGGGCGCAGTCTCGGTACCGGTCCGCTACGACGCGACGCTGCGGCCCGGGCTCGCCTTCATGACGCTGCACTTCCAGGACGAGGTGGCCACGAACATCCTGACGATCGACGCCATCGACCCCAAGTCCGGCACGGCGGAGTTCAAGGCCTCGGCGATCCGGATCGAGAAAATGGCGGAGGCGATGGCGTAGGCCGAATCTACTGGGTCTGCGAGCGTGCTTCGAGCTTCTCCAGCCGCTCGCGAAGCGAGTTGACGTCGCCCTCGAGCGAGCGAATGCGCCGGTCGAGCTCGCCAAAGGACAGGCGGATCATGGCCTTGATCTCGCCGAATTCCTCGACCATCCGTGTTTCGATTTGATCGAGGCGCCCTTCCATTCGCTCGAAGCGCCCGTTCATTTGATCGAGTCGCCCGTCGACTTGATCGAGGCGCACGTCCACTC
>JBKJWL010000077.1:0-4420 GCA_046716885.1 Thermoanaerobaculia bacterium
TGATCGACGCCGTAGTTGCCGCCGCCGACCCCGACGGTGATCGCGTTGCGCACGAGAGTCGTCACGAAGCTGTAGAACTGCTGGTTGCCCGGCACGTCCAGAAAATCCGCGATCCAGCCGTTGGGCAGTGTCCCGGCGCTGCCGTCCGTGTTCGTCACGGTCACGTCGTTCAGACTCCCCGGCGCAAGCGAGGGCGTGGTGGCGGTGATCTGGTTGTAGTTAGAGACGACGACGTTCGCCGCCGGAGTCGCCCCGACCGTCACGATGGCCCCGGGAAGAAAATTGAACCCGGTGAGCGTGATCGGAGTGCCGCCCGCGGCGATGCCCCCGCCAGGCGTCGAGGAAAGCACGATCCGTTGGGAAAACTCGGAGGTATTGCCATCGGGGGCCGTGGCCGTGGCGGTGACGGGGGAGCCGGGATCGAGCGTCACCGGGAACACGACGGTGATCGTGGCGTTGCCGCCGCCGTCGGTCGTGACGTCCGCCGCGCCGAGATACGTCTGGCCCTCGCGGAATCCCTGCGGCCGCCCCACGCACGCGGGGTTCGCGTAGAAGTCGACGGCGAACGTCGTGTTCGCCAGGCTGTTGAGCTTGCCCTGGATCGTGGTGTTGCCGCCCGAGGAGATCGCCGACGTGATGATCGGAAAGTTCTGCCGATCGTTTGCTCCCGTGTCGGCATCACCGAGATCGTTGGGCGTGACGCCGTCGGTGCCGAGATCGATTCCGATCGTCGTGAAGCCGGCGAAAACCCCGTCGTTGGAATGAATCGAGTTGCCCCGGATCGGGGAGTGTTTGCTGTTGCCGTACACCTGCACGCCGCCGCGGTTGTAAGCGATGACGTTGCCCTGGCCGGGTGCCGGTCCGCCGACCGTGACGTTGCTGTTGCCGACGGCGATTCCACCGAGCGGGAAGTTACCGAGGTCGCGCACGCCCGTCGTGTCGGTGCCGATCCAGTTGCCCTGGATCAAGAAGGTGGGGTTGCCCGAGGAGCCTTCGTTGTAGACGACGATGCCGACGCCGTTGATGTCGGACCCGTTGCCCGAGACGACGTTGCCGGCGATCGTGAGGGCGCCCGAGTCGAGGGCCACCCCGATGCCGTAGATGTTTCCGAGCCGCGCATCGCCGGACGCCGTCGTGCCGATGAGATTGCCCTGGATCAGGCTGCCGGGAAAATTTCGCACCTCCATGCCGTAGCTGTTGCCGGAGAGGAGGTTGCGGTCCGCGGGCGCCGGACCGCCGATCGTCAGGTTCGTGCCGTTCTGCGCATTGATGCCCCACGAGGTTGGCAGAGCAGTCTGGCCCGCGGCGTCCACGCCGATGAAGCATCCCTGGATCCTGCTGTCGTTCGAGCCGGCCGGTCCGATCCCGACCGTGAAGGCGTTGATGACGAGGCCTCGGATCGTCGAGTCGTTCGCGTTCAAGGAGAAACCCGCCGATGCAGGGGTTCCGGCTCCCGAGACGACGATCTTGAGGACCGCGTCGGTGGCGCCCAGCGCGATCGTGTTAGGCGAAGCGCCGGGCTGCGTGTACCCGTCGATGAAGACCGCGTCGGTCAGGCTCGGCAGGGAGCTCGCCGGCGTGATCGTGCAGAGGCCCGACCCGTCGCAGCCCGCCCCGGAGACGTTGAACGCGATCGTGTCGGGGACTCCGACCGAGGTGTTGGAGTCGATGATCGCCTGCCGGAGCGATCCGGCCCCCGAGTCGCTGGTGTTGGTGACGGTATAGGTGGCAGCGGACAAAGAACCCGCTGCGAGCATCGAGACGACGAAGCCCGACGTGAGTCGCCTCATGAGGACCCCCTTGTGTGGGGCGGAGTCTATCGCGGGGGGAGCCGGTAGGTTGCCCGGTTCTCCGGGCCTTCCCAGACTGTCACTTCCGCGACCCGCGCCCAGCCCAGGGCTCCCGAGGCGTCGAGCCTCTCGGCGAAGTGCCGCGTCAGGTTCTCCACGGACGTGTTGCGGCCGGCGAAGGCCGGGTGCTCGTTGATGTAGGTGTAATCGAGCTCCTTCGCGATCACCTCGAGGGCTCGTTTGGCGGTGACGAAGTCGACGGTGAGGTCGTACTGCTGGAGCTTCTCCGATTCCAGCACCGCCTCGACCCGGTACGAGTGCCCGTGCAGCGGCTCGGGTCCGCCCTCGTAGTCGAGGAGGTTATGCGCAGCCTCGAAGCGAGCCGTGACGGTGACGCGGTACATCAGCGGAGGCGCTCGAACTCGTCGCTGCTGATACCGAGCTGATCGAGCATGTCAGCCGAGGACGGTGGCTTCGCGGACGACCGACATCGCGGTCTGGGCTTCCGGCGGGATCGCCAGAAGGGTCTCGAGCACCTTCCTGGCGGTGGCCGTCTCTCCCGCCGCCTGGTCGAGGTTCACCTCGAAGCGCAGGCTCGCGCCGGAGGCGTCGGCCTCGAGCGATAGGGCACGCAGGGCGGGCACGGTCTCTCGCCAGCTCGCGACCAGAGCATCGCTCGCCCGGTTCACCTGCTCGGGCGACTCGAGCCGCACCGCGTAGCGCGCTCCCTTGACGGCCTTGGCGAGCGTGGGCTCGCCCGCAGGGAGCTCGCGCACGTCGAGAATCGAGATCCCCGCAGGTAGCTTCTCGCCGATCCGCCGCGCGGCCTCCGGTCCGAACGGAGCGATGCCCTCGGCGTCGAAGACCTCGTGCCGGCTCTCGAGCCCGAGCGCGAGCGCCGGGCCCATCGAGAGCTTCATATGGGGGTTGAACCCCTCCGAGTAGCGTGCCGGGAGCCCCGCGGCGCGGATGGCGCGCTCGAGGACGTCCATCGTGTTGCGGTGCGAGAGGAAACGCGCGTCGCCCTCCTTGGAGAATGTCACGCGGTGGCGAAAGACCTGCTCTGGCTGGCCGCCGCCGCGCAGGCGCGTGGCCGCAGGCAGGTCCGGCATTGCCTTCTGGCGATACGCGGCGCCCTTGGCGACGTCGCGGTAGGCGGCCGGATCGCTCGCGGACGCTGTGGCCGCGTCGAACGTCGGAAGGGTCCCGGGCATCCCCTTGGCGAGCACGGTGTCCTCCCCGTTGCCCGGCACGCCGCAGGCGTAGCAGTGTCCCCACTTGCAGTCCTCGGTGCGCATCTCCTTCTTCGCCTTGATGAGCTCGATCTGGAGCCAGCGCTTCTTGATCGACACGTCGAGGACGTCCCACGGCAGGGTCTCGTCGAGGTCGTAGTCGCGGAGGTACGACTCCTTGGGGATGCCCTCCGCCTCGAACGCCTTCATCCAGAGGTCGTAGCGGAAGTGCTCGCTCCAGCCGTCGAACCTGACGCCCGACTTCCAGGCGGTGCGGAGAACGCGTCCCATGCGGCGGTCGCCGCGCGAGAGCGTGCACTCGATCTCGGCCTCGCGCGGCTCGTGCCACTTCATCTTCGCGCCGCGGATGCGTCGGAAGCGGTCCTTGAGATATCGGAGCTTGCGCTCGAGCGCTGCGACACCGTCGAAGGGCGCCCACTGGAAGGGCGTCCACGACTTCGGAACGAAGGAGCCGACGGAGACGTTGACGTCCTTGCGGCCGTGCTTGCGTCCCTGGGCCAGGATGCCCTCGACCAGCGTGACGAGCTCGTCGAGGTCGGCGTCGGTCTCGGTGGGCAGGCCGATCATGGTGTAGACCTTGATGAGGTCCCAGCCGCGCGCGAAGGCGACGTCGGCCGCCGCGATCATATCGGCGTTGGTGAAGGTCTTGTTGATGACGCGGCGCAGGCGATCCGAGCCCGTCTCCGGCGCGAACGTGAATCCGGACTTGCGCACCTCGGACACCGCGTCGGCGAGCCCCACCGAAAAGGCCTCGGCCCGCAGCGAGGGCAGCGAGATCGAAACGCGCCGGTCGGAGAGCTGCGGCGCGAGGCACTTCACGAGCGGCTCGATCTGCGAGTAGTCCGCGGTCGACAGCGAGAGCAGCCCCACCTCACTCCATCCCGATTCGGCGATGAACTTCTTGGTCATCTCAGCGACGTCGCCGGGGTCGAGCTCGCGAACGGGCCGGTACCAGTAGCCGGCCTGGCAGAAGCGGCAGCCCTGCGTGCAGCCGCGCATCACTTCGACGCCCAGGCGGTCCTGCACGATCTCGACTGACGGCACCATCGGCTTGTCCGGGTAGTACTTGGGTTTCAGGACGGGGACCCACGTGCGCCGGGCCTTTTCCGGGGCCCGCGAGTCGTTGCGGGTGATCGCCGTGATGCGCCCGTCCTCGCCGTACGCGACGTCGTAGAGCGACGGGACATAGATGCCCTCGATCTGCGCCAGATGCACGAGCAGCTCGCGGCGCGAGAGGCGGCGCGCGCGCCCGTCCCGGTAGGCGTCGAGGAAGACGTTCAGCGCCTCCTCGGCGTCGCCGATGAGAAAGGCGTCGAAGAAGTCGGCGATGGGCTCGCAGTTGGCCGTGCACGGCCCACCGCCGAGCACGATCGGGTC
>JBKJWL010000078.1:0-4485 GCA_046716885.1 Thermoanaerobaculia bacterium
CCATCTGCGGCAGGTAGTCGAGCGCCTCCTCGAGCGACCACGCCTCGTTGACGTCGACCTGGAGCGGTACGTCGACCACGCCCAGCACCGACTTCACACGCTCGACGTCGAGCCCGTCGCGCCCGCCCAGCTTCAACTTCAGGCGCTGGAACCGACCCCCGACCTTCTCCGCGCGCCGCGCCATGTCGGCGGGGGCGCCGAGCCACACCGCCCACGCGGTCGGCGGCCCGACGCGCGGCAGCCCGAGCAGCCGGTGCACCGGCTGGCCCGCGAGCTTCCCGCAGAGGTCGTGGAGCGCGGCGTCGAGCGCCGCCTTCGCCGCCTGCTCGCCCGGCCGCTCGGCGCGCCGGCGTCCGATCTCCTCGATCGCCCAAGGGTCGTCGCCGAGCAGCTCGCCGGCCTCCTCGAGGAAAGCGAGCGCCGATTCGGCCGACTCGCCGTAGCGGGCGATCGGCGTGGCCTCGCCGTGGCCGGTGGCCGGGCCGGCGCGCAGCTCAACCTGGACGACCTCGGCGCTGTCAGACGACTCGCGCGAGATGACGAACGTCTCGGCGAGCCGAAGCGTAACGACACGTGCATCGAGCTCCACGATTTAACGCCTCCTCGGGGGCGGGATTAACTGCGGAAAACGGCGAGCGGCAGCGTGAAGCCGACGTTCCAGACGCCGGCATCGACGATCTCGAGGATCTTGAGGTCGCCAGCGAGGCTGCAGAGGACGTACGCGTCCTCGCGCGAGAGGCCGTGCTCCTCCTCAATCCAGTCGACCATCGCACGGACGGCCTTCTTGGCGCCCTGCATCAGGTCGCCGTCGATCCCCATCGTGCCGTGGTAGCCCGCGGCGTCGGTGCGGGGCGTCAGCGGGCCCGGCACGTGGAACTGCGGGGCGGTGATCGTCCGCTTGCGCAGGTGGAAGCGGAGCGTCGCCTGCATCGCGCACTCGATCGCCGCGACGCAGACCTCGCCGTCTCCCTGCGCCGCGTGCGGGTCGCCGCACGAGAAGAGCGCACCCTCGACCCAGACCGGCAGCCAGAGCGTCGCGCCCTCGACGAGGTGGCGCGTGTCGACGTTGCCGCCGCCGCGGTTCGGCGGAAAGGGCGGGGCGATCGCCGGCGTGCCCGGGTGGGTCCCCATCGTCCCGAGAAACGGCACGATCGGGATCTCGACGCCGTCCGCGAGCCGCGCCGAGTCGCGCCCCTCGAGATCGAAGTAGCGGACGAACGCGTCCGGAAAGTCCTCCGGCAGGATCCCGAGCTCGGGCAGCACGACCGTCCAGCCCCAGGGGCCCGGCGTCAGCGAGAGGATCTCGATCTCGAGCGTGTCGCCGGGCTCGGCGCCCTCGACGTAGATCGGGCCGAGCAAGTTGTAGAGCGTGTCAAAGTCGAACCGGGCGTCCTCGATCGGCGTGCCCTTGTCGACCTGGCCTTGGCCGGCCATCAGCAAGTCGAAGTGGACGGTGTCGCCCGCCGCGATCCGGAGCGTCGGCTCGAGGTCGCGATCCCAGTGGTGATGGATGCGGCTCGCGTCGATCACGTGCTCGGTCATACGGCCTCTTTCTGCAGTGACTCCCGGAACGGGAGCACGTGGCACGCGACGGTATGCTCGGGCTCGACGGGGGCGAGCGCCGGGTCGTCGACGGCGCAACGGTCGATTGCGTACGGGCAGCGCGTGCGAAAGCGGCAGCCGCTTGGGATTCGCAGCGAAGACGGGATGTCGCCGCGAACGGCGGGCTTCCGATGGCGCAGAGCCGGGTCGGGGCGCGGTGCCGCCGCTAGCAGGCCGGCCGTGTATGGGTGCTGGGGCGCGGTGAAGACGCGCTCCGTCGGGCCGGTCTCCACGATCCGTCCGAGGTACATGATCGCGACGCGGTTCGAGATGTGGCGGACGACGCCGAGCTGGTGCGCGATGAACACGGTCGTCAGGTTCAGCGACTGCAGCAGGTCGTCCAGCAGGTTGAGGATCTGCGCCTGGATCGAGACGTCGAGCGCGCTCACCGGCTCGTCCGCAATGAGGAACTCCGGCCGCAGCGAGAGGGCGCGGGCGATCGCGACGCGCTGCCGCTGCCCGCCCGAGAGCTGGCGCGGGAACCGCTCTGCCGCGCTGGCCGATAGCCCGACGAGGTTGAGCATCTCCTCCACGTGCGCCGCGGCCTGCTCCTTCGTCACCACGCCGTGGACGACCGCCGGCTCCGCAATCGCGGCGCCAACCCTGATCCTCGGGTTGAGGGACGAGTACGGGTCCTGGTAGACCATCTGCATCCGGCGCCGGATCCGCCGGAGCTCGGACGTCCCGGCGGTCGTCACCTCCTCGCCCGCGAACCGGATCGAGCCGCCGTCGGCGGGCAGGAGCCGCAGCAGCAGGCGTGCGAGCGTCGTCTTGCCGCTCCCTGACTCGCCGACGATTCCGAGCGTGTCGCCGCGGCGCACGTCGAGCGAGATCCCATCGACGGCGACGGCTCGCTGAGCCGGCTGCAGGCGGATGCGATCGGCAAGCGAGCGCCGCACGGGGAAGCTCTTCTGCAGGCCCTCGACGCGGAGCAGCGGCACGTCCGCGCTCACAGCCCGGCCTCCTCGTGGAACGGGCACGCCGTTCCGTGCTGCGGCCCGACCGTCTCGAGCCCCATCGGCACCTCGTCGCAGTCGGCTCGCGCAAAGGCGCAGCGCGGCTGTAACGGGCAGCCCTCCGGCAGCGCGGCGAGGTCCGGCGGCTGGCCCGGGATCGGGGTCAGGCGCCGACCCTCCTGCTCGAGGGCGAACTCCGGCACCGCCTTGAGGAGCGCGGCGGTGTACGGGTGTTTCGGCCGACCAAAGAGCTCGACGGTCGGCGCACGCTCGACGACGTAGCCGCCGTACATGACGCAGACGCGGTCGCACGTCTGGGCGATCACGCCGAGGTCGTGCGAGACGAGCAGGATCGCCATCCCCTTCTCCGCCTGCAGCTCGAGCAGGAGCGAGAGGATCTGGTCCTGGATCGTGACGTCGAGAGCGGTCGTCGGCTCATCGGCTAGCAGCAGCTTGGGCCTGCAGCTGATCGCGATCGCGATCATCACGCGCTGTCGCATGCCGCCCGAGAGCTCGTGCGGGTACGCGCTCATCCGCTCCCGCGGCGACGAAATGCCGACGCGGTCGAGCAGTTGCGTCGCCTCGGCACGAGCTGCTCGTCGACTCATGCCGCGCTGCAGCCGCAGCGGCTCGGTCAGCTGGTCGCCGACCGTGTAGACCGGATTCAAGCTGGACATGGGGTCCTGGAAGATCATCGAGATCTCGGCCCCGCGAAGGGCGCGAAGCTCACGGGAGGAAAGCGCGAGGACGTCGCGCCCCTCGAAGCGGACCGAGCCCCCGATGATCTCTCCAGGTTTCGGCACCAGCCGCAGCACGGAGCGGCAGGTGACGCTCTTGCCCGAGCCCGACTCGCCGACGAGCCCGACGGTCTCGCCGGCGGCGATCGAGAACGAGACGCCGTTGGCCGCGACCGCGACCCCGCTGCGGGTCGGGAAGACCGTCACGAGGTCCTCGACCTCGAGCAGGGGATCACGACCCGGCTGGAACTGGTCGCGGGCGTCGACGGTCGCTGCGGCCTCGATGCTCAGCTGTAGATCCCCTTCTGGCCGACCTGCAGGCCGAGCAGGAGCTGGGCGAAGATCAGGTTCATCGCCTTCGGCATGTCCGCCGTCGTGAACTCGGTCGAGCGCGGGGAAACCTTCTTCACGTCCGGGATGTACTCGCAGGTCGACGCGATCGTCGTCGAGTTGAACTCGAAGCCGAACGTCACCTCCCCGTCGAGCCGGTACGGCTCGCGCGACCCGATGTTCCCGAGCGCCTCCGCGACGCCCTCGCGGATCCCTTTCGACGTCACCTCGGGATGCAGGCAGAGCGCCGTGAACATGTCGATCCCGTCCTTGACCGCATAGGTCGGCAGGTCCTGTCCGAGCACGTTCTTCGCCTCGCGGCAGACCGCGTCGTCCCCGGCCACGAATGCGATCGGGACGCCGTAATGGCCCGCGAGGATCGCGTTCAGCCGCGTCTCCCCGGCCGGCTCGCCGTTCAGGAGCAGGTTCTGCACCTCCTTGCCGAGCAGCGTGTGGTTGAGCACCCCCTCCTCGGTGCCTGCACACGAGTGGTAGCCGACGAAGACGGCGGCGTCGAAGCTCTCGTCGAGCCCCAGGACCATGCACATCGGCTTGTGGAAGCCCTTGATCAGCTTCGCGCGCGGGTCGAGCTGCTCGATCAGCAGGTTCCGCATCACCCAGTGCGAATCGTTGACCACGACCTCCGTCGCGCCGGCGTCGTAGGCGCCGAGGATGGCGGCGTTCGCGTCGCTCGTCATCATCACGCGGCCACGGGCGTAGTCGGACCCTTCCGGCAACACGTCCTCCGGGTCGGTGAGTGCAGTGGCGCCCTCCATGTCAACCGAGATGAAAACCTTCACGTGCTGCTCCTTTCCTTTAGACGGTGAGGCGGAAGCGTTCGCCAAGCCGCTCGGCGAGGC
>JBKJWL010000079.1:0-4442 GCA_046716885.1 Thermoanaerobaculia bacterium
GCCGCCGGCCCGACGCAGTTTCTCGTCGGCGTCAACGGCCGCATCCGGACCTTCGCCAAGTCGACCGGCACGGCCGACGGGGTATTGAACGCGGATATGGACACCTTCTTCACGTCCGTCCGCAACGGCCAGCCCACGAGCACTCCGCGCGTCCGCTATGACCGGCTCTCCGGCCGGTGGATCGTGACGATCGTCAACTTCAACGTCTCGTTCACGAACAACCGGATCCTGATCGCGATCAGCGACACCGGCACCCTCACCAACGCGACCGTCTGGACGTATTTCTACTTCCAGCACAACCTGGTCAGCCCTGTCGGGGACACGAACCTCTTCTTCGACTCCAACACACTCGGCGTCGACGCCAACGCTCTTCTCATCGGCGGAAACATCTTCGACGCCACGGGCGTCTACACGGGGACCACGGTGCACGTGGTCCGCAAAAGCACGGTCCTGGCCGGCGGGGGCGGCGACCTCGTGCCGTCCGGCAACGTCGTGGCGTTCCGCAATCTGACTGGAACGCCGGGCGGTCCGGGCCCCTACACGCCCCAGGGCGTCGACAATCTCGCCGCCTCGGCGCCGACGGATTCCTGGATTATCGGCGTCGACAACGCGGGCTTCGGGACGCTGATTCTGCGCCGCATCACATTCAGCGCGCCGGACGCCTGGCCACCGACCGGCATATCGGCCAACCTCTCCCTGACCGTGCCGGCGACCGCCATCCCTTTGACCGTCCCGCACCAGGGCAACGTGAGCGGGGCGGACGGCGAGCTGGACGCGGTCGACGACCGGCTCTTCGACGCGAACCTGCGCGGCACCCGGATCTGGACGGCGCACAACGTCGCCGTCACCTCCGGCGGCGTGGGCTCGGCGGCGGGCGACCGCGACGGTTCGCGCTGGTACGAGATCGACGTGACGGGCGCAACGCCGACGCTCGTGCAGGCGGGAACCCTCTTCGATCCGGCCGCCGCGAATCCCCGATTCTACTGGGTTCCGTCGATCATGGTCTCAGGGCAGGGCCATGCGGCGATCGGCGCGAGCGCCTCCGGCGCGACGCAGCGGATCAACGCCGCAACCGCCGGCCGCCTCTCGACCGACGTCCTGGGGACGCTCCAGAGCACCCTCCTCTTCACGGCGAGCGCCACGTCCTATAACCCCGCCGCCGATCCCGGCCCACCGCGGCGCTGGGGCGACTATTCCTACACGAGCCTCGACCCCAACGACGACATGACGATGTGGACGATTCAGGAATACTGCAACGCCGTGGACTCCTACGGCGTGCGCGTCGCGCAGCTCATTGCGCCGCCACCTGCCACACCCGCCAGCGCGGCGCCTCCGACGGTGGCCGTCGGGCTCGCCTCGGTTTCCGTGGTCATTACAGGCACGTCGGCGGGAGGCTCGGGCTTCTTCGATCCCGGCCCGGGGTATCCGAATCGCCTCCAGGCGAGTGTGCCGGGAGTCACGGTCAACTCCGTCATCTACACGAGCCCGACGTCGATCACGCTCGATCTCAACACCGTCGGCGCCGCCCAGGGCTCTCGGACGGTCACCGTCACCAACCCCGACGGCCAGTCGCGGACGAGCTTCACCGCGATCCTCACGATGGGCGTCGGAGGGGCGGCTCCCACGGTCACGAGTGTCGCGCCGACCTCCGGCGACGCGGCCGGCGGCACGGCGATCGTCATCACCGGGACGGGCTTTGTAGCCGGCGCCACGGTCACGATCGGCGGCGTCGCCGCGAGCGGAGTCAACGTCACAAGCTCCACGGCGGCGGACGCGATCACTCCGGCGCTCCCGCCGGGAACCCTCAACGATGTCGTGCTGGTCAATCCCGACAGCCAGAGCAGCACCCTGGCTGCGGCGTGGCTGGCCGATTTCACGGACGTGCCTCAGGCGGACATCTTTCACGACGACGTCGAAAAGCTCATCCGCAACGGCGTGACGGCCGGCTGTGGCGGCGGCGCCTATTGCCGGAATGCGTCGGTCACGCGCGCGCAGATGGCGGTCTTTCTTCTGAAAGCATCTCTGGGCGCCGGTTACACGCCGCCGGCCTGCACCGGCACCGTGTTCACGGACGTGCCGTGCACCGGCGGGATCTTCGACCCCTGGATCGAGGATCTGTTCGGGCGGGGCATCGCGGTCGGTTGCGGAGGAGGCCTCTACTGCCCGGGCGACCCCGTTACGCGCGCACAGATGAGCGTCTTTCTCCTCAAGACGCTCCTCGGCTCGGCCTACAACCCGCCCAACTGCACGGGCGGCGTGTTTCTCGACGTGCCGTGCACGGGTGGGACCTTCGATCCCTGGATCGAGGACCTCTCCGCCCGCCTGATCACCGCAGGCTGCGGCGGCGGCAACTACTGCCCGGGTGCTCCGAACACGCGCGGGCAGATGGCCGTGTTCCTGGTCAAGACGTTCACTCTGCCGTAATCGGGGGCGGTTTAGGACCATTCGAGTAAACGCCGGGCTCTGCCCGGCCTTGCCTGATATGGAGTGACCGGTTCAAGGCTTTTTTGGGGTGGCGAGCGTTGGGATGAGCCTGACCTGGCGGTGGCGACGATGATCACTCTGATATGCGCGGGTTGGGTACCGCATGAAGATGATACGTCGGGAGCTGCCGTCAGACTATTAGACGCGGGTCACGGTGGCCGTGCCGCAAGGCAACGCGCGAGGGTTCTCCTTTCGAAGCCATTGGCTCAGGTTCATCCCGCTGCTCGTCACCGGGTTTGGTTGCATGGATGGGATTAGGCCACCTGTGCGATTGCCCAGATGAAGCCGGCCAGTTCTCTGGCGACGGCGACGACGGCCTGTGTGGGGCGTTTGCCTCGGAGAAGCAGGCGGTGGTACTTGCGATGGAGCCGGAAGAAGGAACTTGCCGAGCCGGTGACGACGCCGCAGCAGGTCGACCTTCGCATCTTCCTGGGCGCGGATCAGGTCTCGCAGCGCCTCCTGTCCCTGGTCGGGGATCGTGACCAGCGTCAGCTCTCCGGCTCGGTACAGGCGCCCGAGCTTGTCGGCATCCCGCCGGTCCGTCTTGACCCGATCTCCCGGCCGACGAGGAATCAGGGAAGGCGCGGCCACGGCACAGGCGATCCGGGCCGCCGCCAATGCCCGCTGCGGCTCATAGCCACATGGCCCAGCCTCGTAAACACAGCGAACATCTCGGCCCAACGCCTTGAGCCGACGCATCAACCGCGCCAGACCCCGAGTCGGGAACCACTTCCAGCCGCTCCAAAGGCTCGCTGCCCGTAGCCGCGAATACCGAGCCCACTACCGAGTCCGCATGCCAATCCAACCCCACCCAAATCGTAGAATCCTTCATGACCGGTTCCTCCCGTCTTGTGGCCCTACAGCCCCATGCTGCAATCCACGCATATACGCGACGGAACCGGTCACTCCATTTTGACTACCGCCGGGGGCCCGAGCACGGTGGACGGCTGCCGTACTGCCGGGGGTCTTCGGGGGTCGGGTCAGTCTGCCGTCCTGGCGAGGTCGCAGATGTGACCGATGCTGTGCACAGATATGTCTGTTGATGGTAGTTTTGCCGCATGCGTGATCACAGCGTCATCGGGTCAAGGGTTCGTGCGATCTGCCTGGGGTTCGCCGCGCTGCTCGGGCTCACCAGTGGCACCGCGCAGGCCCAAGTCGTCACCGAGTTCAGCGCCGGCATCACCGCCGGCGCGGGGCTTCGCGGCATCACGGCCGGCCCCGATGGCAACCTGTGGTTCACGTAAGGAGACGGCCACCGGATCGGGCGGATTACCCCGCTCGGCGTGGTCACCGATTTCAGCGCCGGCATCAGCGCCGGCGCGGCCCCTATCGGCATCACGGCCGGCCCCGATGGCAACCTGTGGTTCACGGAACTTTTTGGCAGCCAGATCGGGCGGATTACCCCGCTCGGGGTCGTCACTGAGTTCGGCACCGGCATTACCGTCGGCTCGCAACCTTTCGACATCACGGCCGGCCCCGATGGCAACCTGTGGTTCACGGAAACTGTCGGCAACCGGATCGGCCGGATCACCCCGCTCGGGGTCGTCACCGAATTCAGCGCCGGCATCACCCCCGGCGCGGGACCTCGCGGCATCACCGCCGGCCCCGATGGCAACCTGTGGTTCACGGAACGAGACGGCCACCGGATCGGGCGGATTACCGCGCTCGGGGTCGTCACCGAGTTCAGCAGCGGCATCAGCGTCGCTGCGGCCCCTGTCGGCATCACGGCCGGCCCCGATGGCAATTTGTGGTTCACGGAAGCTAACATCGACCGGATCGGGCGGATTACCCCGCTCGGAGTCGTCACCGAGTTCAATACTGGCATCAGCGCCGGCGCGTTCCCTGAGGCCATCACGGCCGGCCCCGATGGCAACCTGTGGTTCACCGAAAGAGGTCTCGACCGGATCGGGCGGATTACTCCGCTCGGAGTCGTCACCGAGTTCAGCGCCGGCATCACC
>JBKJWL010000080.1:0-5888 GCA_046716885.1 Thermoanaerobaculia bacterium
CGCAGCGGCTTCGAGTCCTCAACAGCGTTCGTTCGCTTTACTTCGAGGCGGTCGTCTCCGCCCGCCGGGTGCACGTTCGGGAGCGGCTGACACAGCTGACCGACGAGGCGGTCAAAGTCTCGAGGCAACTCTACAACACGGGGGCCGCGGATCGCCCCGACGTTCTCGAATCGGAAATCGAGGCTCGCGTAACGCGTCTCGCCCTCGACGCGGCCCGAGACAAGCAGTATCACACGTGGCTGAGCCTCGCGACGATGATCGGGCAGCCCGATCTGAAGCTCCGCACGCTCGCGGGGGAGCTCGACACGTCGCCCCCGGAGCTCGATCGCGAAGCGGCAGTCGCCGCACTCCTGCGTGAGAGCCCTCAATTGCGCCGGGCGCGGGCGCAGGTGGAGCGTGCGGAGGCCATCGTGAAACGGGCCGACCGCGAGGCCTTCCCGGATCTCTTCCTTCGAGTGGGCGCCGACTACGATCGCGAACGGCTCGAAACCGCGCCGGGTGTGGGGGGCCAGCGGGTCGGCTGGGAGGGCTCGGCCTCCGCCGGGTTCTCGATCCCGCTCTTCAATCGCAACCAGGGAGACCGCGCAGCCGCTCGGGCCGGACTGAGCCGGGCACGCTCCGAGGTCCAACGCGTCGAGCTCGCCCTGCGAAGCCGCCTCTCGGGCGTCTTCGAGGCGTATCTGACAGCCCTGCGCATGGTGGACGAGTACGGCGGGGAGATTCTGCCGCGCGCCGAGCAGGCGTATCGGCTGTACCTCGACAAATTTGAGCAGATGGGCGCTGCTTATCCCCAAGTCCTGATCGCGCAACGCACCCTGTTTCAGACGAGCGAGCGCTACCTCTCGGCTCTCGAGCAGGCCAACGTGGCCGCCGTTCAGATCCAGGGGATGCTGCTCGTGGACGGCCTCGATGCCCCGCCGATGCCGGGCGAGATGACGACCGGGATCAGCGCGAGCGAGATTCCCGGGGCCGTGCGCTCGGGGGAGCTTCCGGTGTCCGTAGCGCCGCCAGGCCAGGAGTGAATGTCATGAATCCGTGGAGGAACAGAATGAAGAGCGCAATTCGAACGGCAATGGTTCTCGTGGCGCTTCTAATCTGGGGAGGCGTAGGTCTGGCTCAACACGAAGGGCATCAGACGGGAGGCGCGCCGACCGGGGAAGGTGCATGCCTCGCGCATGCGAAGGAAGGCCTTCGGATCGTCGAGGACGCGAACCGCCAGCTCGAGGAGGCAAGGCAAGTCAACAGCCCGCCGCAGATGCGGGCCGCCGTCAGCGAACTGCAGGCCGCCCTGGCGGAGATTCGGACGCAGCTTTCGCTGTGCGTCCGTCCCGCCGCTGGCGGGAGCGGGGCGCCCGGGATGGGAGGCATGGACCACACGGGAATGAAGGGCATGGATCCTCCGGCGATGGAAGGGATGGACCACTCCAAGCTGGGCCAGAGCAAGCCGGGTGCGCCGAAGTCCGAGAAGCCTCCATCCGCCGAGATGGACCACTCCAAGATGGGCCAGAGCAAGCCGGGTGCGCCGAAGTCCGAGAAGCCGCCGCCCTCCGAGATGGACCACTCCAAGATGGGCCAAAGCAAGCCGGCGGCGCCCAAGACCGGGAAGCCCCCATCCGCCGAGATGGACCACTCCAAGATGGGCACGGCCAAGCCAGCTGCGCCGAAGTCCGAGAAGCCGCCCTCCGCCGGGATGGACCACTCCAAGATGGGCCAGGAAAAGCCGGCCGCTCCGTCAGCGGCGCAGCCCAATGACACCGTGGATCCCGTCTGCGGCAGGGAGGTGGGGACCCAGGCGACGGAGAAGGCGACTTACCAGGGGAAGACGTATTACTTCTGCTCCCGGGCCGACAGGGAGAGGTTTCTTTCCGATCCCGCGCCGTACGTCAACCGTTGAGGGGCATGTGATGTCGAAGCCGAAACGGGTCCTTCTCATTCTCTCCATCGCGATCGTGATCGCCGCGGCGCTCGCGTTCGGAGCCATGATTCGACACGGGTTCAGCGCCCGCGACAAGCCCTCCGCGGTAGAGCACTTCCTCGCGCGACGGATGCGTCGCTGGGCGGTCCCTGCGAAAGCCCGGGGGATGAAGAATCCGTTCGCGGATTCTGCGGAGGCCGTTGCGGGCGGGCGAGCGCACTTCGCGGACCACTGCGCGTCCTGCCACGGCAACGACGGACGGGGAAAGACCGAGATCGGCCAGAACCTCTATCCGAAGGCCCCCGATATGTGGGAGAAAGACACGCAGTCCCTGTCGGACGGAGAGCTCTTCTACACCATCAAGAACGGTGTCCGGCTGACCGGCATGCCGGCCTGGGGGGAAGATACGCCGGAAGACGATACGGCGTCCTGGCATCTCGTCTCGTTCATCCGCCACCTGCCATGGATCACCCCGGAGGAGCTCGAAGCGATGAAAGCGATGAATCCGGTCAGTCCCATGGAGATGGAGGAAGGCAAGGCGGAAAAGGAATTTCTGGAGGGGAGCGGAGAGTCCGCATCCCCTTCACACGCACATTGAAGAAAGGAGTAGGGCGATGAGAGGAGTCTCGAGATTTCTGGTGGTTCTTGCTGCCCTGGCGGTTCTGGCGGTTCCGGGGGCGCTGCTCGCCCACGGCAAACGCGTCATGGGGACGGTTACTGCAGTGGACGCCAGCACCATCCAAGTCAAGACAACCGATGGGAAGACGGCAAAGGTGTCTCTCACCGACAAGACGAAGTACATGAAGGGTGATAAGGCCGCGGTGAACGCGGACGTAAAGCTCGGACTGAAAGTCTCCGTCCATCTCGCCGACGACGGTTCGGCGGGCGAGGTCCACCTTGCGTCGGATTCCGGTTCGATGAAGCACTGAGCCGGCGTTCTCCGGGGTTGGTCCGCTTGAGTAGGGACTACGTGCAATCCGTATGGCCGCAGCCGCACTTTCCATTCGTCATCTGGCCCTGAGAGCAGGAGTCCGAGCAGTAACCGTTGGAGTTGTCCGTCTGACACTTGCATGCCGAGTGTTTGCAGCGAGCCTCGTGAGCCATATCTTGATCCTCCTTGCCGCACATTGATGCAAGAATGAAACCATCCTTGCCGTGCCCTTTGGTGGGAATCGGATTCACGTTATGGTCGATTCGAGGAAGAGAAGAGGAAGAGGAAGGGAGTCAAGATGAAGCGTGTCTGGCTTACGATCGGCGTGTCTCTCGTTTCGGTGATTCTCGCGGCTCACGATACGTGGCTGCTGCCCTCCTCGGTGACCGTCGCCCCGGGCAGCGCCGTGACGTTGGATCTGACGAGCGGGATGGCCTTTCCCGCTACGGAAGCCGCAGTGAAGCCGGACCGGCTCGCGGCCGCTCGCTGCCGTCTCGCAGGCAAGATCCTGGACATCTCCGACCACACTCTTGCGGAGAAGTCACTACGGCTCCGCATCCGGGCGGAAAGCCCCGGCATAGCCACGATATGGGCTGAATCGAAGCCGCGCACGCTCGATCTCAAACCGGCGGAGGTGAAGGAGTATCTCGAGGAGATCGGAGCCATGGAAACCGTTGGAAGGGAATGGGAGAGGTCCCCCGAGCCGCGGAAGTGGCGCGAGACCTACACCAAGCACGCGAAGACTTTCCTGAGGGTGGGAACCCCCGAGAACGACGGCTCCTGGGCCGAGCCCACGGGAATGGCGCTCGAGATCATCCCGGAAAAGGATCCCACGGCGCTCATCGCCGGCACGGACATTTCGATCCGCCTCCTGCTCGATGGCCGCCCGCTCGCCGGGCTAGCCGTTGGCATTCGGGCTGCCGGTCAGAAGACGGGGCGGCTGCAGAAGACCGACGTCGAAGGAAGAGTCTCATTCCGCCTGGATCGATCGGGCTGGTTTCTGTTGTATGCCACGCAAATCGCCCGGCCGGCCAATCCGGGCGGCGAGTGGGTCAGCCATTTCGCAACGCTCACGGTGAAGGCCGGTTCGCGTTGAGCGTTCAGGGAGGAGCGACCTCGCTGGTGCCGAAGCGACGCCCGTTCGTCCGGGGAATCGAGAAATGGTGAATCTCATTCTCTGGATCTGGTTTGGCTTGACCCTCTTCTCGGTCGCCTTCGTCGCCTGGGACCTCATTACGAGAACGCCCGAGATGAAGGTCATGAAGCTGGGGTGGATCCTGGTGGTTCTCTACACGGGGCCCGTCGGATTCGTCATCTACTGGATGTCCTGTCGAGAGCCGACACCCGACACACACGAGAAATTCGTAGCCCCTCTCTGGAAACAGGCGGTCGGGTCGACGGTCCATTGCATGGCGGGAGACGCGACCGGGATCATCGCGGCGGCGATCGTCACGAGCTCGCTGCACTTGACGATGGCAGCGGACGCCCTTGTCGAGTACGCCGCCGGCTTCGCCTTCGGGCTGTTCGTCTTTCAGGCCCTCTTCATGAAGGAAGTCCTGCAAACGAGCTACGGACGCGCTGTGCGCCGGACCTGGTTTCCCGAGTGGCTGTCCATGAACGCGGTCATGGCGGGAATGATCCCGGTCATGGTCGTGCTGATGACGCGGGACATGAGGGCAATGGAGCCCCGTTCTCCGCGATTCTGGGCTGTCATGTCGCTCGCATCGCTCGTCGGGTCGGTCCTGGCCTATCCCGTCAACTACTGGCTCGTAAAGGTCGGCCTCAAGCACGGCATGGGCACCGAACGCGCACTCGGCAATGGCGGATCGCTAATGCAGGGAATGCCGGGAATGCCGGCGATGGGCGGTCACCCGACGGTCGGCCTCGGAGCGAAGGTCGCCGTGGCCGCGATCACTCTCGGCATGCTCGCTCTCGGGGTTCTCGTCGCCGCTCGATTCGGGGATCTTTCGATGCGCTCGGGCGAGCCCGGGCATGTCATGGCCGGCGCGGCTCCGGTTCCGAGGAGAGCATGAAACACGAAAACGATCAGCGAATGGTCGCGACCGCCAACGGGGAGGCGCACAAGGATCCGATTTGCGGTATGGCGGTGAAGGCCGACTCTCCGCATCGCGAGACCTCGGGCGGGACGACCTACTTGTTTTGCGGGGCCGGCTGCGCCGAGAAGTTCCGGAAGAGCGGCGGGAAGCAAGAGGAGCTGCCGAAGGCCGGAGGGTCCGGCCCGGGGGCCGTTGAGAAGAGGCTCGAAGGATCCGCGTACACGTGTCCGATGCACCCCGAGGTCCGAACGAACGCCCCGGGCTCTTGCCCGAAGTGTGGAATGGCACTCGAGCCCGTTCGCGCGGCCCCTCCGTCGACTAAGACCGAATGGACCTGTCCCATGCACCCGCAGATCGTGCGCGATCAGCCGGGCGCCTGCCCGATCTGCGGGATGGCGCTCGAGCCCCGCACCGTGTCTGTGGAGGAAGAGGAGAATCCGGAGCTTGCGGACATGACGCGGCGATTCTGGGGGAGCACGGCCCTGAGCGTTCCGCTCTTTGCGATGGCGATGGCACACCTGATTCCCGGCCAGCCGCTCGGCCACATCCTGCCGCCGAGGCTCATGGGTTGGCTCGAGTTGCTCCTGGCCACGCCCGTCGTGCTCTGGGGCGGCTGGCCATTCTTCGTGCGGGGGTGGAACTCGATCGTCTATCGCGCGCTGAACATGTTCACGTTGATCGGCCTCGGCGTCGGGGTTGCCTATGCTTACAGCGTCGTCGCGGTCGCGGCACCGCAGGTTTTCCCGGCGTCCTTCCGCGATGCCCAGGGCGCCGTGGGGAGGTACTTCGAGGCGGCGGCCGTGATCGTCACGCTCGTTCTTCTCGGTCAGGTGCTCGAGCTGCGCGCCCGGAGCCGGACGGGCGCTGCGATCCGCGCGCTCCTCGGACTTGCGCCGAAGACCGCCCGCCGTATTGCGGGCGACGGAAGCGAAGGGGACGTGCCGCTGGAGCAGGTCCAGCCCGGCGACCGGCTCCGGGTAAGGCC
>JBKJWL010000081.1:0-2762 GCA_046716885.1 Thermoanaerobaculia bacterium
GGACCACCTGTTTGGAACGTACCTGGATCAGCCGTCTGCCGGACACGACGGAATCGCCTTTGGCGTGACCGGCTTCGAAGCCCGAAAGCATCTCACGCTCCCCTGGATGCTCGCGCAGCCATTCGTCGGCGTAGAGAACGAACTCAACGCGGAGGCCGCATCCCTCCAAGTGCTGCGATAGCCGTCAATGGCTTCGCCTGCGCACTTCTGAATCTCATGTGGTTGATCTAGCTTGTTTTGGTTTGATTGACTAGACGGAGATTAGACAATCGGTGGAGCGTGAGAACTTTTCCTCCACTTTCGAGGAACGTTTCACGTACCGACATTCTCCACATCCAACAGCAATCACGGTTCAACTCCAGCTCTGTGCGTCGTGGTCTTGGTCCCTCAGGCCCGCGGTCACCCGCGTCACGCAGGTCGCTCGCTTTGGCGTGGCCGCGATCGTGCTGAGCAACACGCAGCACTCGGTCCGGGCGCTGACCGATGGGCGGGCCATCATCGTCGACTCCCCGGCGAGGGCAGAGTTCGGCTCCCCACGTGCAACGCCAAAAGGACTTCCGACCCGCCCGGACCCGCTTAGAAAATCCCTTGGCGACCAGGGAGGATTTGAGCGCGCAGCGACGCTACGGTTTCGCCTCGGGCTGCCAGTTTTGGATGAGCGTGATCGGCGCCGCCATGATCGCGCCCGCGTCCGTCTCGACTCACGGCTTCACGAGGCGGAGCCAGTTCAGGATCACCTTGACGGACTGGTCGCCTGTCTCGGCCGCGGGCATGACGAACCGCTGACCGCCGCGATAGACGTCGTAGGTCAGCAGCGTGTTGTACAGGTTGGTCCGGAAGAGCGGCGCTGGCGCGCCAAGCCGGAGCGAGAGACCTGGCGTCACCTCGACCGCCATCAACTGCGACGCCCGTCCAATGAAGAACAGTTCCCTGCCATCGTCGCGCCAGACTGGACGCGATCCGGTGTCGACCGAGACCTGCAGCTTCACCGCTGGATCCGGAAACGACCGGATGAATACCTGGAGCCCGGAGGGTTGAATCGCCGTATAGGCCACCCAGCGGCCATCCGGCGAGAAGCGCCCATCGCGCAGATCGAAGTCGTCATCCAGATAGAGAGACGGCTTGCGGTCTCCCATCATGGGCAGGACCCAGAGTCTCTCCTTCCGGTTCGGCCGTTCGTCCTCTCCGTACAGGACGAATTGTTCGTCGCGCGACCAATCCATCACGAACTTGTTATTGTCGTTCGCGATGAGCACCTCATCGCTGGACGACCCGCTTGAGGACTTGAGGAAGATGTCGTAAACCCCGTTCCGGTTCGAGCCGAACACGATGCGGCCGCCGTCGGGCGACCAGACCGGGAAGTTACCGGTGGCCTGGCCGAAGGTCAGCGGCGTGGTGGTGTTGCGCTCGGGCTCGAACACGAACAGTTGGTAGCCCTGCTGGCTGACGGCATCGGCCGCGACGTACCGCTGATCCGGCGACACGCGCACGAACTGGTACCGGAGCGCCTGGCTGCCGAAGGTGCCGAGTGTACGGCCCGACCGATCGATTGTCGTCATGCGCATCGTGGGTTCGGCAGCGCCAATGGCCAGCACGCCTGCGTCGCTCACCGAGAAGTCGGCAAATCCTCCCACCGCATTCGAACCAACAGGCTCGCCGAGTCCCGAGGCCTCTCCTGTCACCGTGAGCGACGTCAAGTCGAAGGGTTGCGCCATCAGGCTGCCGCGGCGGACGAAGAGCAAATGGCCCTGGGCGACGCGGGCGCGCGACACGTCGGCGAGAACCCGATGACGGTCGTTCGGGTTGTCGAGGGCCACCACCCACACGCCTGCGGCTTCTGGAAGCGCGCTCGTCACCACGAAGAGGATGTGGCGACCGTCGGGCACGAGCGCCGGGTAGTAGTGGCGGGTCTCCTTCCGTTCGGCGTCGAGCGTCGTGAACAGCTCAAGGGCGCCACCTGCCGCCGGCACACGGGACAGGCCCCCGAGGTTCAGTGCGAGCAGGAGGGTGCCGTTCGGCGCCCACGCCAGCCCGTTGATCCCGCCCGACTCGATTTCGGTCACGGTCTCGATCTGCCCCGTGTCGATCCGAATCTTCTTGATCTGTCGGCCCGCCAGAAAAGCCAGGAACCGGCCGTCAGGGGACCAGCACGGCTCGTTCGCGCCCTCCGTCCCCGCGAGCGGCCGCGCCTCGGCGGCATCGAGCGGACGGACCCAGAGCCGGCTGCGCCCTTCCTCGTCGGCGCCGGTGAAGGCCACGAGCCGACCGTCCGGAGACACCTCCGTGTATCCGAGGGTCGAAGAGGTCTCCGGCAGCGGGATGGTGAAGCGGACCGTCGCGGGCTCCGCAGGCGGTGTGACGGTTAGGGCACGCCATCCCAGGCCCACGGTCGCCAGACCCAGGACGGCCGCAGCAATCCAGCCGGCGTCGCGGAACCGCGTGCGGGGGGTGGGTGGCGGCGCCGCCGCCTCATCACGAACTCCCGTGATGGTCTTGTCGATCTCGAGGCGCGCCTCGCCAATGTCGCGCAGCCGCAGGCGCGGATCGCGAGTCAGGCAACGCGCGAGGAGCCGCTGCACGCGTGGCGGCGTCGCCGCGGGCAGCACGCGCCAGTCCAGATCCTGTCGCAGGACCGCCGCCAGCACGTCCGAGAGCTCCGCGCCTTTGAAGGCCCGCTGCCCAGTGAGCATCTCGTAGACGACACACCCAAACGCCCAGATGTCAGCGCGCTTATCGACCGTCTTGCCGCGCGCCTGCTCCGG
>JBKJWL010000082.1:0-8930 GCA_046716885.1 Thermoanaerobaculia bacterium
CGACTGGCTGCGGCGGCGGCAACTACTGCCCCAACGCGACGGTGACGCGCAAGCAGATGTCGGCCTTCCTGCTGAAGGCCAAGTACGGGTCGGCACACGTGCCGCCCCTCCCGAGCGGCGTCTTCGCCGACGTCCCGATGGCGGACGCGTTCGTGTCCTGGATCGAGGAGCTCTACGCGGACGCGATCACGGGCGGCTGCCTGGCCAATCCGCTGCGCTACTGCCCCGACGGCCCCAACACCCGCGGGCAGATGGCGGTGTTCCTGGTCAAGACCTTTGGTCTCCAGTAGACAGTCGTCACTTCGCGTTGCATTTTAGTTGCCGCCGGGCTACGTCCGGCGTTGACTACTTCCGGGGGCTTGCTCCTGGTGGACGGCTCGATGCAGGAGACGTCGGCCTCGAGCAAACGCTTCCGTTTCGGCTCGGCTCGGTAGAGAATCCGCTCTCCGAACCGGAGGACCCATGACGTCGAAGTCTCTTGCGATCGGATTCGTTGCGTTCGCCGCCCTTGCTGCCCCCTCGAACGCCGGCCTTCCGCAGCTGACGAGCCCGTACGGTCCCCCGGCTCCGAGGCTCGAGGGGCGCGCCGGTGCGGGAGAGCAAGTTCTGGCTCTCGACCACGGAGCCCTGCTCCGACTGCGCCAGGCTGGACGCCTGCCCTTCACGATGCCGGGATTCCCGGTGGCGCCGGGAGTTCCCGCGACGCTCGTCCTGCGGCGCTTCGAGATCGCGGCTCCCGACGCGCGCATCCGCGTGACCGGGCCTCGCGGAGACACCTTTCTGCCGCTTCCCGAGGTCGCGCACTTCACGGGGCACGTCGCGGGCGAGCCGGACTCGCACGTGTATGTGGGCGCTCAGGCCGACACTCTCGTCGCCTGGGTGCGCTCCTCGGCCGGCGCATCCTACGTCGGCCCGGACGAAGAGCGGCGCGGTTACGTCGTCCGCGACGCCGCGTCTCCCGCCAACGCCCGCTATGCCGACTCGCCCTGGCGGTGCACGGCAGACTCGCTCCCCACGCCGCCCGCGACCGTCGCTGCGGCAACGCCGCAGGCCGCCGAAGCGCCCGACATCGTCGGTTTTCAGAGGTCGAGCGTGATCGTCGAGACCGACCAGGAGCTGCTCGCCAAATACTCGGGCGACGTCAGCGCGATGTCGACTTACCTGCTGACGCTCTTCGGGCAGTTCAACCTGATCTACGAGCGGGATCTCTCGTTCCACCTCACGGTCAGCGAGATCCATGTCTGGGCGAGCGCCGACCCGTGGGACGGGCCGACTCCCGACGATCAGCTTTTCCAGCTCGGAAACTGGTACCACGCGAACCGTCCGCTCGCGCAGTTTCCGCGGGCCACGGCGTTCCTGACGTCGGGAAGGCCCGTGGTTGGGGGTGTGGCGTGGCTTCCCGCCCTCTGCATTGACGACTTCGACGCCGGAGGGTACTGGGGAGGCGCCTACGGGGTCACGCAGCTCTACGCCGACTACCCCGCCCAGCAGTGGGACCTCTTCTCGACCCTCCACGAGATCGGCCACAACGCCGGCAGCCAGCATACGCACTGCTACGTGCCCCCGATCGACATGTGCGCCTCGGGCGAGCCCGGCTGCTACGTCGGGCCGGAATCCGTCCCGCCCGGCGGCGGCACGATCATGAGCTACTGCTACCTGATTCTCCCCGGCGGCGAGGACAACGTGAACCTGGTCTTCCACCCCCGCTGCATCAACGAGCAGCTTCTGCCGTACATCCAGGCGGCGGATTGCACGGCGGCCGTGGCCACGTTCCCGGATGTGCCGCCCTCGAACCCGTTCTTTCATTACGTCCAGACGATCTTCCAGCTCGGCATCACGAGCGGCTGCGCCGGGGGCAACTACTGCCCGTCCAACCCGGTCACGCGGGCGCAGATGGCCGTCTTCCTGCTGAAGGCTCTCGAGGGCGCGAGCTACGTTCCGCCGGCGTGCACCGTGGCGACGTTCACCGACGTGCCCTGCTCCAACCCATTCGCGCCCTGGATCTATGAGCTCGCGGCGCGCAACATCACGGGAGGTTGCGGCGGATCCAACTTCTGTCCGGGCAACACCGTGACGCGCAAGCAGATGGCTCCCTTTCTGATGAAGACGCTCTACGGCTCCGCGCACGTTCCAGCGCCCTGCACGAACATTTTCGCCGACGTCTCGTGCACGCCCGGGACAGGCTTCGGCGATTTCATCGAGGAGCTCTACAGCCTCGGAATCACGGGAGGTTGCGCCACCGCGCCCTTGCGCTACTGTCCGGACAATCCCAACACGCGGGCCCAGATGGCGGTTTTTTTGGTCAAGACCTTCAACCTGGTCTGGTGAGAAGTTTCAGTCGAGGTAGCCGAGCGCCTTCAACTCCTTGACGACGTCACTCTGATCGGACAGCCCGTAGTGCTCCATCACCTGCTTCATCCACGTCTGGTACGACGGGGCCTCGCCCGCGCCGGGTGAACCGATCCCGCCGGCGCCCCCCAGGTGCTTCATCAGCACGTGGTAGAGCGTCCGGACCGTGTCCGTTTCCGAAAGCGCGAGGTTGACGGCTTCCCCGGGGTCCTTTGACAGGTCGAACAGCATGCGCTCCTGCGGCGCGACGAGGATGAACTTGCGGTCTCCGGAGGTCACGCTGCCGATCCAGAAGGTCCACGCCCCCTCGGAGAACCCGCTACGGGGCGCCGCGGAAGGCGACCCTTCCCGGCCCGCCATCTCTGGCTCGAGACTCCTTCCGCTCCAGCCGCGCGGCCGCTCCACGCCGACCATGTCGAGCAACGTCGGCGCGATGTCGATGTTCTGCGCGAGTCCGGTCACCGCGCGCCCGGGGCGCGCCACTCGCGGCGCCGCGATGACGAGCGGCGTGCGGATCACCTCGTCGTAATAGGTCTGGCCGTGGCTGATGACGCCGTGCTCGAGGAACTCCTCTCCGTGGTCGGAGTTGAACACGACGATCGTCCTCTCCGAGAGCCCCGAGCGGTCGAGGTAGTCGAAGAGGGGTTTCAAATCCGCGTCGGTCGCGTGGAGGCCCTCGTCGTACATCGCCATGGCGTTGGCGATGTCCTCCGCCGAAGGGCGAACCTTGCCCTCCCGGACCCCCTGGACCGTTTCGAGCGTGAAGTCGAACGAGCTCTGGAAGGTGCCGTAGAGGTTTTTCTTCTCGTGCGCGTGCAGAAAGGGATAGTGCGTGTCGGTCGTGTACAAGAACGCGAAGAACGGGCCGCCGCGGTTCTGCTCGATCCATTCGAGGACACGCGGCATTTTCTGTTTGAGCGTCTCCTGCTCGTGACGAAAGAGGTTCCAGCCCTGATCGAAGCCGAAAGGCCGGGAGACCCAGCTCTGGACGAAGGCCGCCGTCTCGTAGCCGGCCCCCCGGAGCGCCTCCGGCAGGAGGATGTCCGACGCCGAGGGCCCCGGCGCGACGCCGAGCACCCTGGACCGGTCTTTCTCGTCGCGCTGCTCCTGGATGGCGAGCTCCGACACGTAGCGCGAGGTCAGCATCGACGCGTAGGACGGGAGCGTGTAGGGCGCCTGCGCGATCGTGCGGGAGAAACGCACGCCCCGCGCCGCGACGGCGTCGAGGTTCGGTGTGGTCGAACGGGCATAGCCGTTGAAAGAGCAGTGGTCGGCGCGGACCGAGTCGAAGGAGATCCAGATGACGTTCATCCCGCGCCATGGCGGGGAGGCCTCCCGGCGGCAGCCGTAGGCGCAGAGCGGCAGCAGGACCGCGATGAGACTCCGTCCGACTCCGCGGAGGGCTCCCTCGCGGCTCATGCGCTGCGCGCTCGCGCAAGAGCGATCCAGAAGCTCGGCCCGTAGTCGCGCGTGAAGCGCCGGCGCTCCTCCTCGCCCGCCCGCGGCGCCGCGTCGACCCGTGCCAGGTACTCCTCGACCCGCTGCCGGACCAGGCTGCGCGACTCCGCCGGCACTGTCGCGAGCCCCGCCTCCAGGCCCGAGCGAAGCGCTTCGAGCTGCTCGAGGACGACTTCGACGGTCAAGCTGGCGAGATTGTCGGGAAGCAGCTCGAACGACAGGCCGTGCGCCGCGAAGAGGCGCTCGTAGGCCTCCGGGCCGAGATACTGGTACGTGTCGTAGCGGCCTCCGGGGGAGAAGCGCGCGACGTATTCGCTCGCCTCCTCGAAGTCGAGCAGCGTGATGCCGAAGAGCTCGTGATGGCCGTCCTTGCGCACATACGGCGGATACGCGCCGTTGGGAATCTCGAGGTAGACGGCGCCTCCGGGGGCCAGCCACTCCCGCAGATTGGACAGGAAGGCGTCGAGTCGGGCCACGTGCTCCACGACGTCGTTGGCCGTGATGAGGTCGAAGCGGGCGCGGAAGTCCGGGTGCGCCGCCGTCGCGTCGCCAAGCACGACCTTGCCGTCGAAACCGTGCTGGCGCAGGTTCTCGACGGCCAGGCGGACGTATCGCTCATCGCGTTCGATGCCCGTGACACGGGCGCCTCTCTCCGCGAAGGCGACGAGAAAGCCGCCATAGGCGCAGCCGACGTCGAGCACGCGCGCGCGCCGGGAGAAAAAGCCTCCCGTGCGCCTCAGGGGGAAGAGCCGCGCCAGCTTCTCCGCGGCGGCGCGGCCGCGCTCGTTGGCCGTCACCGCGTACTCGAAGTGCAGCGGGAGCACCGGGTGATCGCGCAGGTGCGCAAAATGGCGGGCGAGCGCGTCGAAGAACGCCGCGTTCTCTTCCGTCCGAAAGCGGGCGAAGCGCTCGGCCACGTCCTTCCAGGGCGCTGGAGGAGATTCCGGAACGTCGGGTCCCGCTTGCATCCCGGACAGCATAACCGCGACTCGCGGCACCCTCGGTTGTGGCAGGACCGCTCCTGCGAGAGACTGACGAGCGATGGAGCGCGCCGTTCTCGTGACCGGGTACTACGGGTTCGGCAACACCGGCGACGAGGCGATCCTCGCGGCGCTCATCGCGGGCCTCGCGAGCCGCAGTCCCGGCGTGCGCATCCGCGTTCTCTCCGGGGATCCCGTCTCGACGCGGGCGCAGCACGGCGTCGAGGCCGTGCCCTGGCGCGATCCGCTCTCGATCGCCGAGGAGGTCCGGCGAAGCGATCTGGTCGTCGTGGGCGGGGGCGGCCTCTTCCAGGACTACGCCGGGATCGACCCGGCGACACTGTTGACACCGCGGCACGGCGGCATCACGTTCTACGCGGGCCCCGCCGTGCTGGCGGCCCTCGCTCACAAGCCTTTCGCCCTTTACGGCGTCGGTGTCGGGCCTCTCGCGTCGCTCGAGGGTCGGAAGATCGTGCGGGCGCTCGCCGGGGCTGCCGCGTTTCTCTCGGTCCGCGACGCCGGATCGCGCGATCTCCTCGCGGCGTCGGGTATTCCGGCGGAGCGAATCCGGCTCGCGGCCGATCCCGCGTTCCTTCTCGGCGCCGAGCGGGTCCGTCCCGAAGACGTGCTGCTCGGAGTCGGGATCGAGCCGCGCGCGCCGATCGCGGGTGTCGCGCTACGGCCCTGGTCGTACGGCGCCGATCCGGACGTCTGGGAGCGGGAGGTCGCCGCGGCCCTCGCCCTCTTCCTGGAGCGCACGGCCGGCACGCTCCTCTTCGTGCCTTTCGAGCGCAGCCCCTGGTCAACCGACGACGACTTCGCCGTGGCCTCCCGCATTCTGCGCCGGCTCGACCGTCCGGCGCGCGCCGCGGCACTCTCGGGGGTGCTCTCCCCCGCGGAGACCACCGGGCTCCTGTCCGCGTGCGACCTGGTCCTGGCGATGCGGTTTCATGCGGGCGTCTTCGCGATCTCGGGCAGCGCGCCGGCGGTGGGGATCTCCTACGATCCGAAGGTCGAGGCGCTCTTCACGACCGCGGGCCTCGCGGATTTCCTCGAGCCGCTCAACGGGATTTCCGGGACGAGCCTCTTTACGAGAATGGAGCGGGCCCTCTCCGGCGGCGAGCCCTTGCGCGCCGCGCTTGCCGCCGCAGCGGCACGAGCGCGGCGGCTCGCCGCGGCGGACCTCGACGCCCTAGCGTCGCTCGCCGAGAGCCCGCCGCTGCCGGCCCCGGTGGCGCCCGAGATGCTCGCGCTCGTCGACCAGGCGCTTTCCGCGAATCTCCTCCGCACGCACGAGCTCTCGGCGCAGGTCGAGGTCCAGCGCGCGGACCGGACAACACTGGCCCTGCGTTACGGGGACCTGGAAGCGCGGCTGGCGTCGGCCGAGGCCGTGCAAACGGCGCTGCGCGCCTCCGAGGCCGACCTGGCCCGGCGGCTCGAGGCGGCGGCCGAGACGCATCGCCGGGAGGTCACGCTGCTGGAGCGCCAGGGCGTCGAGGCACGCGGGGAGCTCCACCGGGTCCAGACCTCCCGCTTCTGGAAGACGGTCAACCTTTACTGGCGCTCGCGCCGCGCCGCAGCACGCCTGACCCGTCCGCTGCGGAAGCGCGTGCGGGTCCTGCGAGGCGCCGCGCCCGCGGACTGGGTGGGGCCCGACCCGTCGGCGCGCGAGGCCGCCTCGGCTCCCTCTCCGCAGATCGAGAACCGCTTCGACGTCGTGTGTTTTTCGGCCGCCGCGGAGATCCCGCCGCAGGTCCGGCGGCTGACCGAGTCCGGGCATCGGGTCTTCGTCGTCTCGCCGAAGGCTAACGGCGAGGACGCGGCGCACGGAGTCGAAGAGACGGCTCGCAACCTCTTCGCGGTCTCGCTCCCGCCTCCCGGGAAAGAGGCGGGCCAGCCTCTCTTCGACGCCCTCGACGGCCTGCGCCGCGACCGGGCGCTCGGTGCGACCGTCTCGCTCGTCCTCGACCCGGCGTTCCTGCCGGTCGCCAGGCGCCTGCGGGGCGAGCGCGGCTGGCTGTTTTTCACGGAGCCCGTCAAGGACGACGCGATGGCGCGGGCCTTCCCGAAGCTCTCGGTCGTCGTCGTGACCTGGAACGGCAGGGACTACAACCGCCTCTGTCTCGAAAGCTTGATCGCGCGCACCGAGTGGCCGCACCTGGAGATCCTGGTCGTCGACAACGCCTCCACGGACGGAACTCCCGAGCTTCTCGGGGAGCTCTCCCGGCGCGATCCGCGGATCACGGTCATTCGAAACGCCGAGAATCGCGGTTTCGCCGCCGCGGCCAACCAGGGCCTGGCCGCGGCCACGGGCGAGTACCTCGTCCTCCTCAACAACGACACGGTCGTGACCCGCGGCTGGGCGACGGCGCTCGTGAGGCACCTTTCCGCCGACCCGAAGCTCGGCCTCGTCGGGCCCGTCACCAACGCCATCGCCAACGCCGCCAAAGTCGACGCGGGGTACACGCGTGTGGCCGGCCTGCGGGCCTGGGCATCCGAGTGGGTCCGCGCGCACGACCAGGAGACCTTCGACATCCCGATGCTCGCCCTCTTCTGCGCGGCGTTGCCGCGGAGCGTCCTGGAAAAGGTCGGGCCGCTCGACGAGCGGTTCGGCCTCGGCATGTTCGAGGACAACGACTACAGCCGCCGCGTCCGGGCAAAGGGCTACGCGGTCCGCTGCGCGCGCGACGCCTTCGTTCACCACTGGCAGATGGCCTCCTTCCGGAAGATGCCGAAGGAGGAGTACTTCGCGCTCTTCGCCGAGAACCGGCGCAAGTTCGAGGAGAAGTGGGGCGAGCCGGGAGAGGTGGCTCCGGCCGCGCCGGCCACCGCGGCCCGCTTCGCGACGCGGGAGGAGCACCGCGCGCAGCTTTCGGCCGTCCTCGAGCGCGTGGCGACGAGCAAGGGCGCAATCGTCTTCCTCCCCTCGGTCGGCTGGGGCATTCACCTCTTTCAGCGCCCGCACCACCTCGCGCGGGTCTTCGCACGCCTCGGGTATGTGGCGATCTTCGACAGCAGCAACGCCAACGACCGCGTGGACGGGTTCCGCGAGATCGAACCGAACCTCTTCCTCTTCAGCGGCGCCGAGGAGCTGCTCCACGAGGTCCCGTCGCCGGTGCTCTGGGCCTTCCCTTACAACTTTCATCACGCCGACGGTTACCCGCCCGGCTCGGCGACGGTCTACGACTGGATCGACGACCTCGACGTCTTTCCGCAGGACCGTGCGCTGCTCGAGAAGAACCACGCGCGTGGTTTGAAGGAGGCCACGGTCGTCGCGAGTGTCGCCCGGCGGCTGCACGAGCAGGCGCTCGCGGCGAGGCCGGACGCTCTGTACCTCCCGAACGGCGTCGAGTACGAGCGCTTCGCGGCCCCCGCGCCTCCCCCCCGGGACGATGAGCTCCTGCGGTTCCTTCCGCGCGGCGCGCCGGTGGCCGGTTACTACGGAGCGCTCGCGGAGTGGTTCGACTATCCGCTGCTCGACGCCGTAGCCGCGTTGAGGCCCGACTGGCGGTTCGTCCTCATCGGACCCCAGTACGACAAGAGCCTGCCGGGGCAACCGCTGCTGGCGCGGGAAAACGTCCTCTGGCTCGGCCCGCGCGACTATGTGACGCTGCCCGGCTATCTCTCGCTCTTCGACGTCGCGACGATTCCGTTCCGGATCAATCCGATCACGCTCGCGACCTCGCCCTTGAAGCTCTTCGAGTACTTCGCGGGCGGCAAGCCGGTCGTCACGACGCCGATGCCCGAGTGCCAGGCCCATCCGGAGGTCCGGATCGCCGCCTCACCCGAAGAGTTCGCGCGGGCGCTCGACGCGGCGCTTCTCGATGGGCGCGATCCGGCGTTCCGGGCCCGCCAGCGCTCGGTCGCCCGGGCCAACTCGTGGGAGACGCGGGTCCGGACCGCGCTCGCCGCGCTGGAGCGTGTTTCCGGCCACCCGCGCCCCGGCCCCGCACCGGAGCGGGCGAGCCTCTCCGGGATGTCGAGCCTCGAGGGGCGTTGCAACATCTGCGGCCGGGAAACGCGCTTCCGCTACACGGACCCGTCGCTCTTTCGCGAGTCGCTGGTCTGCGAGGGGTGTCTCTCGACCAGCCGCTACCGCTCGATCGCGCGGGGCCTGCTCGAGGCTTTCCGGAATCTCGCGGG
>JBKJWL010000083.1:0-6629 GCA_046716885.1 Thermoanaerobaculia bacterium
GCCCTCGACGAGAACCTCGCCCCAGGGGGAGATGACCGCCGAGTCGCCGGCGTAGCGCAGCCCGCCGCCCTCGCCCACGCGGTTGACGCCCGCGACGTAACAGAGGTTTTCAATCGCCCGCGCGCGCAGGAGGGTGCGCCAGGCTTCCCGACGCGCTTCGGGCCAGTTGGCGACGACCGCGAAGAGGTCCGTCTCCTCCGCGGCAAGGCGGAAAGGCTCCGGGAAGCGCAGGTCGTAGCAGACGAAGGGCGTGACACGCAGGCCTTCCACCGCGACGGTGACGATCCGATCGCCGCCCGTGTAGACGCGGCCCTCGCCGCCGTACGTGAACGGGTGGATCTTGGCGTAACGCGTCGCCGAGCCGTCGGGCGCGGCAAGAATCGCCATGTTGCGGGGACGCGGCTGCCCGGCCTCAGGAATGCTCGCGAGGATCCACATCGCGAGCGCCCGCGCCGTCTCGCGAAGGAAGGTCTCCGATTCGCCGCCCGGCGGCTGCGCGATCCGGTCGGAGTCCATCGAGAAGCCCGTGCAGAACATCTCCGGCAGAAGCGCGAGGCGGGCGCCCTGCTCCTTCGCCTCTTCGAGGTGCCGGCGGGCTCGCCGATGGTTCTCGGCGACGTCCTCCCAGGCGAGGTCCATCTGGACGAGGGCTACGCGCATAGTTTCTCCAGTCGCTTCACGGCCCGCTCCAGCGTCTCGGGCTTCTTGCAGAACGCGAAGCGCACGTACGAGCGTCCGTGCTCCGGATGGTCGTAGAAGACGCTCGGGGGGATCGCGGCAACACCGATCGTCTCGATGAGGTGCCGTACGAACGCCCGATCGTCGTCGAAGCCGAACGGCCGGAAGTCCGCGCAGGCGAAGTAGGTCCCGGCCGGCGCCGTAACGGCGAACCCGATCCGCGAAAGCTCCCGGACGAGATAGTCGCGCTTGCCGCGGTAGTCCGCGAGAAGCCCCGCGTAGTACTCGGGCCCGACCCCGAGCGCGGCGGCCGCCCCGTGCTGGAGCGGGGTCGCCGTCGCGAACGTGATGAACTGGTGCGCTGCCCGAACGGCGGCCGTCAGCTCCGGGGGCGCCGCGGCCCAGCCTATCTTCCAGCCGGTCAGCGAAAACGTCTTGCCGAAGGACGAGATCGTGATCGTGCGCTCGCGCATGCCGGGAAGCGCCGCCATCGGAAGGTGGCTTCCTTCGTAGACGAGGTGCTCGTAGACCTCGTCGGTCACGCAGATCGCGTCGTGCTCGCGGCAGAGCGCGGCGAGGAGCTCCAGCTCCTCGCGGGAGAAGACCTTGCCCGTCGGGTTGTGCGGCGTGTTGAGAAGCAGTGCCCGCGTCTTCTTCCCGAACGCCCGACGCACCTCCTCCGCATCGAACGCCCAGTCCGGCGCCCGGAGTGTCGCGATCCGCGGCACCGCGCCCGCCATTCGGACGCTCGCCTTGTAGGAGTCGTAATACGGTTCGAACAGCACGACCTCGTCGCCGGGATCGCAGATGCCCTGGATCGCGGCGAAGATCGCCTCGGTCGCGCCCGAGGTCACCGTGATCTCGGCGTCGGCGGCGTAGTCGAGACCCCAGTCGCGCCGGTACTTCGCCGAGAGCGCCCGGTGGATCTCCGGTGCGCCGCTCATGCGCGCATACTGGCCGTGGCCCGCGCGGATCGCCGCGATCGCCGCCTCCTTCGCAAACTCCGGGCCGTCGAAATCCGGGAACCCCTGCGCGAGATTGATTGCGCGATGCTCGATCGCGAGGCGCGTCATCTCGGTGAAGATCGTCGTGCCGAAGTCCGAGAGGCGCGAGGCGAGCGCGGGGCGCATGCCCGGATGATAAACGGCCCGCGCGGCTGATATTCTCCCGGCGCCATGGCACCAACGAAAAAGCACTACGGCGTCGCAATCATCGGGTCCGGCCCCGCCGGCTGGACCGCCGCCCTCTACGCCTCGCGCGCGCAGCTCTCTCCCGTCGTGTTCGAGGGACCGCAGCCGGGCGGGCAGCTCACGATCACGACCGAAGTCGAGAACTATCCGGGCTTCAAGGACGGCATCCAGGGCCCCGAACTCATGGAGGTCTTCCGCGACCAGGCGAAGCGGTTCGGGACCGAGGTGGTGCTCGACACGGTCACCCAGGTCGACTTCGACAGGCGGCCGTTCGGCCTCACCCTCGACGCCGGCGGCGCGCTCACCGCGGACGCCGTGATCGTCTCGTCCGGCGCGACGGCGAAGCTCCTCGGCCTCGAGGCCGAGAAGCGCCTCATGGGACGCGGCGTCTCCGCCTGCGCGACCTGCGACGGGTTTTTCTTCAAGGGCAAGGAGGTCGTTGTCGTCGGCGGGGGCGACACGGCCATGGAGGAGGCGAACTTCCTGACGAAGTTCGCGCCGAAGGTCACGATCATCCACCGCCGCGAGGAGTTCCGCGCTTCCAGGATCATGCTGGAGCGGGCCCGTCAGCACCCCAGGATCGCCTGGAAGCTGAACGCCGCGGTCGTCGACATCCAGGGCGACGACCGCGGGGTCACGGCCGTCGTGCTGGAGGACACCCGGACGGGCGAGAAATCGACGTTCTCGACGCAGGGCGTCTTCGTCGCGATCGGCCACTCGCCGAACACCGCGATCTTCCAGGGCAAGCTCGAGATGAACGACGTCGGCTACCTGAAGGTCAAACACCCTTCCACGCACACGTCCGTCGAGGGCGTTTTCGCGGCGGGCGACGTCGCCGATCCGACGTACCGCCAGGCCGTGTCCGCGGCCGGCGAAGGCTGCAAGGCCGCGATCGACGCGGAACGGTGGCTCGCCGCGCAGGGAATTCATGGATGATCCGGGGAAAGACCCCGGAAAGATCCCGTTTCTTCCGATCCTGCTCTACGTGCTCGGCTTCATGGGCGTCCTCGCCTTAGCCGCGCTCGCGGTCGCCTGGCTCCTGAGGCGACTCTGAGAACCCCGGGGCCTCGCGCCCCGTACCAACGCCTGCGCGCATGCTGAAGTATTGGAAGGACCTGCGGCACCTGCCGCGCCCCGTGTGGGTCGTCTTCGCGTCGACGCTGGTCAACCGCTCGGGCTCGATGGTTCTGTCGTTTCTCGTCCTGTACCTGACGCGGGACCGCGGATTCTCCGCCGAGCAGGCGGGCTTCCTCCTCTTTCTCTACGGGGTCGGGGCGATCGTCGCGGCCCCGTTTGCGGGCCGGCTGGCCGACCGCTTGGGCCCCGCGCCGGTCATGCGCTGGTCGCTCTTTCTCTCGGGCGCCATGCTGCTCGTCTATCCACTGGCGCGCACGCTGCCGGCGATCATCGCCGCCACGATCGCTCTGGCCGTGCTGACCGAGGCCTTCCGTCCCGCCGCGATGCTCTTCTTCGCCGAGAACGTGGCACCGGCGAAGCGCAAGTCGGCGTTCGCCGTCTACCGCCTCGCGATCAACCTGGGCATGGCGATCGGCCCCGCGATCGGCGGCCTCCTGGCCACGTTCTCGTTCCGCTACCTGTTCATCGCCGACGGCGCGACCTCGCTCGCCGCGGGGGTCGTCCTCGCGGCCTCCGCCCTGCCCCGTGCGACAGCGGGAAAACGCCGGGCGGCGGAGCACCTCACGACGACGACGCGGCTGCGCCTGGCGACGGCCGCCCACGCGGACCCGCGATTTCTCTTCTTTCTCGCATGCGTCCTGCCCGTCACCGTCGTCTTCTTCCAGCACATCTCCTCGATGCCGCTCTTCGTCGTGCGGGATCTCGGTCTCTCGGTGGCGAGCTTCGGGCTGCTCTTCTCGCTGAACTGCCTGCTCATCGTCGTCCTCGAGGTGCCGATCAACGCCATGACGGCCCACTGGTCGCACCGCCGCACGCTCGCGCTCGGCGCGCTTCTGTCCGGGGCTGGCTTCGGCGCGATGGCGTTCGCGCGCGACTTCTGGACGCTCGCCTTGACTGTCGTGATCTGGACCTTCGGCGAGATGCTCTTCTTTCCCGCCTCGGCCGCCTACGCCACCGACATCGCTCCCGACGAGCGCCGAGGCGAGTACAGCGGCCTGTACACGATGGTCTTCTCCGTCGCCTTCGCGATCGGCCCCTGGGCCGGAACGGTCGTGCTCGAGGACTTCGGCGCGGGGGTCCTTTGGGGGATCACGTTCGTCCTCGGAGCGGTGGCCGCGGCGATGTTCCTGCGCATCCCGGAGCCGACGCACCACGGCGCGCTGCCCGAGCAGACGCTGCCGGACGCCGCGGGCCCGGCCGAGATCTAAGTCTTGGAGGGGTCTGACCCCCGAAGGGGGTCTGACCCCAGATCCCCTCAGCCCTCGACGGGCGGGTTAGTGCGCATGTGGATCTCGGTGCCGCCGCGTTCGAAGCGCACCTCGTCCATCAGCTGGTTGATCAGGTAGATCCCGCGGCCGCCCGTCGAAAAGAGGTTCTGGCCCACGATGGGGCTCGGGATCTGCGACGGGTCGAACCCGGGGCCCGGATCCCGCACGACGATGAGCATGCCGCGCGCCTGATCGCAGGCCACACAGCACTGGACCTGCTTGGACGGGTCGTTGCCGCTGCCGTGCTCCACGGCGTTGGCGAGCGCCTCGCGCAGCGCGAGCTCGATCTCGAACTCCCGCCCGGCGGCGCAGCCCATCTCGGTGACGATTCCCATCACGCGCTGGACCACGGGCGCGATCGCGTTGACGTCGGCAGGCAGCGTCAGGTCGACCTGCACCAGGAGGTCGCGCGCCTCGAACTCGCAGCGTGTCATTGCGGAGCTGGACATGGGTGTCTCCTCAGAGGATACGCCGTGATTCTATCCCCGCCCTAAGCCAGACCGCCCGGACGGACCGGGGCCGTGCGGGCGAGCCGCGCGGCGAGCGCCTGCCAGCGCGGGCTCTCGCGCAACGGGTCGAATACGGGTAAGTAGATCCGGAACCAGAGCAGGCCGTTGCGCTCTTCGTAGGCCCGCTCGAGCGCGGCCAGGGCCTCCTCCGTTCGCCCGAGCGGCGCCAGGACGAGCGCGGTGTCGAAGGGCGGCACGTACTCGCGAGTCGCGCGTTCGGAGAGCTGCGCCAGGATCCGCTCCGCGTCCCCCGAGCGCCCGGCACGCGCGAGCGCGCCCCCGAGATGACCGATGTAGAGACTGTGGTTGCCCTGCGTGACCTCGACGCCCCGCTCGAACGTCGCGATCGCCTCCGCGTAGTCGCCCGTCTCCTGGTAGGCGATCCCGAGCGACCAGTAGGGGAAGCCGGCATTGGGATCGAGGGAGACCGCCTTGCGAAGCTCCGGCACCGCCTCCTCGAAACGCCGGCCGTACATGAAGCACCAGCCGAGCAGGGCCTGCAGGTTGGCGGAGTGAGGCTCGAGTCCGACCGCATACCGCGTCGCCTCGAAGGCTTCCTCGACCCGGCCCGAGCACCCCAGGCACAGGCCGAGCCAGAAGTAGCCGTCGGTCGAACGCGGATTCTTCTCGATCACGAGTCGGATCTCCCGCTCCTCCCGGGCCACGTCCCAGCCGTAGTAGTGCTCAATCAGTGCGAGCGACAGATGCACTTCCGAGGCGTCCGGCGTGAGCTCCTGGGCCCGTTCCGTCGCCCAGCGCGCGCGCGCATAGGCTTCCCAGGTCGGGATCCCTCCGTAGAATCCCCAGACGCTGTAGGAGTCGGCCAGACCGAGGTAAGCCGCCGCGTACCGGTAGTCCCGGGCGATCGCCGCCTCGAACTCTCCGATGGCGGGCTTGGGCCGGCGCAGGTTCAGGAAGTAGCGGCCCTTCAGGTACAGGTTGTAGGCCTCGACGTCCTCGGTCGGCGGCGCGACCAGCGGCTCCTCCCGCGTGCCCACGAGCGTCGGCTCGAGCTTGCGCGAGATGGCGCGCGCGATCTCGTCCTGGACGGCGAAGACGTCCTGCATCTCGCGGTCGTAACGCTCGGACCAGAGGTGGTAGCCGTTGGCGACGTCGATCAACTGCGCCGTGATGCGCAACCGCTGGTCCACCCGGCGGACACTTCCCTCGAGAACCGCGCGCACGCCGAGCTCGCGGCCGATCTGGCGGACGTCGGCGTCCTTGCCCTTGAACGCGAAGGACGACGTGCGCGCCGCAACGCGCAGTGTCTCGATGCGGGCCAAGGCATTGATGATCTCCTCGGTCATGCCGTCGCTGAAATACTCGGCGTCGGGGTCGGCGCTCATGTTGCGAAACGGGAGGACCGCGATGGACGCCTCCGGGCCCGGCGCTCCGGAGGTGGATTCCACGGCTCGCGAGGCCCCTGACTCCCGCTCGGCGACCTGCAACGCGAAGGCGAGATCCCGCGCCGACTGGAACCGGTCGTCGGGGCTCTTCTCCAGGCAGTGCGCGACGACCTCCGAGAGCTCGGCCGGGACGGGGCGGCCCGACGATCCGTCCGGGGGGTCGTCCTGGATGATCGCCATCATCGTCTCGACCTGGCTCGCCCGCTGGAACGCGCGCTTCCCCGTCAGCATCTCGAAGAGGATGGCCCCGAGCGCGAAGAGGTCCGAGCGGTGGTCGATGCTCTTGCCTCTCACCTGTTCGGGGGACATGTATCCGACCGTGCCGAGGATCATGCCCGACGCGGTGCCGGCCGTCGGCGATTCGGCCTCCATCGGAGAGGCCGGAAGCTGGCGGGCCAGACCGAAGTCCAGGATCTTGACCAGGCCGTCGCGCGTCAGGAA
>JBKJWL010000084.1:0-36666 GCA_046716885.1 Thermoanaerobaculia bacterium
GGGACCACGGCGCCGGCTCCGGCGGCCACTCAGAATATCCGCATCGGCGTGATCAACGTCGAACGTCTGGTACAGGAATCGGCTCTCGGCAAGGAGGCGTTCGGCCGGGTCAAGAAACTGAACGAAGTGAAGAAAGAGGAGGGCGAGAAGCTGTCCAAGGAGCTTCGCGACATGGAGCAAAAGCTCGCCGATCAGGGCAGCGCGATGGCCGACGACAAGCGGGATGCGCTCCAGAAGTCGTACCAGGAGAAGGCGATCGCCTTCAAGCGCTTCCAGGACGACGCAAACCGAGAGCTCGAGGCGGCTCAAAAGAAGGAGCTCGGAGAGCTGGAGCGGCGCGTCTTCCCGGTGATCAACCAGGTGGGCAAGGACAAGGGCTACACGCTCATCTTCAACAAGTTCCAGTCCGGTCTGGTCTACGCGGACGAGGCGATCGACGTGACCGACGACGTCCTCAAGGTTTTCAACACGACCGTCGCCATGCCGGCGGCTTCCAAGGCGCCCGACGCGGCCGCCAGGCCGGCTGCTCCCGCTCCGGCCCCGGCCCCGGCTCCTACAAAGAAGCCGTAGCGCGGGGTCGCAAGGCAGGACACCGTGGCCCGCTCGAAAACCCTCAACCGCGGGAAGGCCGGGCCCGGGCGTCCCGCCTCTGATTCCCGGTCTTTCGGGCTCGGGGACGTCGCCGCCGCCGTCGAAGGCGTGGCGCGCGGTGGCAAGGGCCTCCGGCTGACGGGGGTCGCGGCGCTCGAGGCGGCCGGCCCCGGCGACCTTTCCTGGGCCGGCGGCGAGCGCCATGCCGCCGCGGCGGCTTCGAGCCGGGCGGGTGCCCTGCTCGTCGCGGACGCCAATCTCGCGGGTGGGAAGCCCTGCGTCGTCGTGGCCGTGACGCAGCTCGCGCTGGGGCGCTGGCTGGAAGCCTGGCGTCCCTCTGCGCGCCCGTCGCCGGGCGTGGCGCGCGGCGCCTTCGTGCACAAGACGGCGCGGCTTTTCAACGGCGTGTCGGTCGCGGCGGGGGCAACGGTCTCGGCGCACGCCTCGATCGGGGCGCGATCGGTGATCCTGGCGGGGGCCTTCGTCGGCGAGGAGGCCGAGCTCGGCGAGGACTGTCTGCTCCATCCCAATGCGGTCGTGCTCGCGCGCTGCCGGCTGGGCGCGCGCTGCATCCTGCAGGCGGGCGCCGTGGTCGGCTCGGACGGATTCGGCTACATCTGGGACGGAAGCGGCCACCGGAAGCTCCCGCAGGTCGGGACCGTCCGGCTCGGCGACGACGTCGAGGTCGGAGCCAACTCCGCGATCGACCGGGGGACCCTCGGGGAAACCGTGGTCGGGAGCGGCACGAAGATCGACAACCTCGTTCAGGTGGGCCACAACGTCAGCGTGGGCGACCACTCGATCCTCTGCGGACAGGCCGGTATCGGCGGGTCCTCGAAGCTCGGCCGGGGAGTGACGCTGGCCGGGCAGGTCGGCGTCTCCGACCACGCGACGATCGGCGACGGCGCGGTCCTGACGGGTCAGGCGGGGATCGCGCGGCAGGGGCGGGTACCGGCCGGCGCGGTATTGTCGGGTATGCCGGCGCTGCCTCACCGCGAGTTTCTCCGGAGGGCGGCCCTGCTCGGCCGGCTCGAGGCGGCCCTCGCAAGGCTCGCCGCGCTGGAGAAGAGGATCGGGGAGTCGGGTTAGGAGGGCGCGTGGAGATCCGCATCGACGAGATCCTGAAGATCCTTCCGCATCGTTATCCCTTCCTGCTCGTGGACCGGATCCTGGAGCTCGAAGCCGGCAAGCGCGTGGTGGGGATCAAGAACGTCACCTTCAACGAGGAGTTCTTCCAGGGGCAC
Source organism: Thermoanaerobaculia bacterium (assembly GCA_046716885.1). Lineage (GTDB taxonomy): Bacteria > Acidobacteriota > Thermoanaerobaculia > UBA5066 > Gp7-AA6 > DAHUXD01. The sequence continues at coordinate 1,836 of JBKJWL010000084.1, forward strand.
TTCCCCGGGAATCCGGTGATGCCCGGCGTGCTGGTGCTCGAGGCGATGGCGCAGGTGGCGGGCATCGCGCTTCTGGGAGTCGTGCCGGACCGGGAGAGGAAGCTGCTCTATCTTTCGGGCGTCGACCGCTGCAAGTTCCGCCGGCCGGTCTTCCCGGGAGACCAGCTTCGCATCGAGGCGGAGATCACGTCCCTGAAGACCCGGGTCTGCAAGTGCCGGGCGACGGCCTCGGTGGACGGCGTCGTCTGCGCGGAGGCCGAGCTGCTCTCGGTCCTGGTGGACCGGCCGTGAGCGCGGTCGTTCACAGAACGGCGGTCGTCTCACCCGGCGCCGAGCTCGGCGAGGACGTTTCGGTCGGCGCCTACGCGGTCATCGGAGACGGCGTCGTTCTCGGCGCGCGGACGGCGGTGGGCGACCACGCCTCGCTCCAGGGCCCCGCGGCCTTCGGGGAAGACAACCGCATCTTTCCGCATGCCGCGCTGGGCTTCGATCCACAGGACCTGAAGTACCGGGGGGAGCCGACGCGCCTGACGGTCGGCGCGCGCAACGTGTTTCGCGAGTTCACGACCGTGCACCGGGGCACGGGGACCGGCGAGACCTCCATCGGCGACGACAATTACTTCATGAACTACACTCACATCGGGCACGACAACAAGATCGGCTCGCGGGTCGTGATGGCCAACTACGCGGTGCTCGCCGGGCACGTGGAGATCGGGCACCACGCGATCATCGGAGCCTTCAACGCCATCCACCAGTTCTGCCGGATCGGCCCGTACGCCTTCCTCGGCGCCTATACCGGCTGCCGGCAGGACGTGCTGCCGTTCTGCCGCACCGACGGCCTGGACGCGAAGACGTACGGCCTGAACACGATCGGCCTGAAACGCAACGGCTTCTCGGACGAGCGCGTCGAGGCGCTTCAGAAGGCGTACCGCCTGCTCGTCAAGTCGAAGCTGAACACCAGCCAGGCCCTCGAGCGGATCGCCCAGGAGCTTCCGGGCCAACCCGACGTGGAGGAGCTGGTCCTGTTCATCAAAACGAGCGAGCGAGGCTTCATCAAGTGAGCGGCCCGCATCCGGCGCTGGCGCCGGTGCGGCTGGCGGTGGTCGGCGTGGGGCATCTCGGGCGCCACCACGCGCGCGTGGCCGCGGAGCTTCCGGGCGTGGAGCTGGTCGGGATCTACGACCACCACGAAGGGCGCGCCGAGGAGGTGGCGCGCGCAGGAGGCCTCCGGGTCCTCTCGGGACCCGAGGAAGTCGCCGAACGGGCGGACGCGGTGGTCGTGGCGACGCCCACGAGCTCGCACGCGGAGCTGGCGGGCTTTTTCCTGGAACGGGGATGCGACGTCCTCGTGGAAAAGCCGATCACGGCCTCAGGGAGGGACGCGGACGCGCTGGTCGCGCGGGCGCGCGAGCTCCGGCGCGTGCTCCAGGTCGGCCACGTCGAGCGCTACAATCCCGCCGTGGAGGCCGTGATCGGCCGCATCGAGAACCCGACTTTCATCGAGGGCCACCGCCTGGGAATCTTCTCTCCGCGCAGTCTCGACGTGGACGTCGTGCTCGACCTGATGATCCACGACCTGCAGATCGTCGCCGCGCTCGTGCGCCGGCCGGTCCGCGAGATCCGCGCCTCCGGGATGCCGGTGCTCACACCGCGCCTCGACATCGCCAACGCCCGCATCGCCTTCGAGGGGGGATGCGTCGCCAACCTGACGGCCTCCCGCGTCTCCTCGGAGCGGATGCGCAAGCTCCGGGTGTTCGGGCGGTCGCTGTACTGCTCGATCGACATGCACGCGCGCACGGTCGACGCCTACCGGCTCTCGCGCAACGGCGGGAAGGCCGAGATCGTGCCGGTGGACGTGCCCGTCGAGCCGGGCGATCCCCTCGCCCGCGAGCTGGCCGATTTCACCGGCGCGGTGCGTGAGCGGCGAGACCCGGTCGTGTCGGGCGAGGTAGGGCGCGACGCGCTCCACCTGGCCGAGCGGGTCCTCGCGGCGATCGCCGAGCACCGCCGGGACTCCGGGGAGCGCGGATGAGCGGGAGGGGCAGAGTTGGCCTCGTGGGAGGCAGCGGAATCTACGACCTCTCCGCGGTGGCCGGTCTCGCCGAGGAGCGGGTCTCGACCCCGTTCGGCGAGCCGTCCGGCGCCTACTTCTGCGGCACGCTCCACGACGTGCCCGTGGCCTTTCTGTCGCGGCACGGTAAAGACCACCGCCTCTCGCCGACCGAGATCAACTATCGGGCGAACGTCTGTGGCTTCAAGATGCTCGGCTGCGACGCGCTGCTCTCGGCCTCGGCCTGCGGCAGCCTCCGGGAGGAGCTTCCGCCGCGCCAGGCGGTCATCCCGGACCAGTTCATCGACCGAACCCGGCACCGTGCGGACACCTTCTTCTCCGACGGCGTCGTGGCGCACGCGGGGCTGGCCGACCCGGTCTGCCCGGCGCTGTCCGTTGTTCTCGAGGAGGCCGCCCGAGGGGCCGGCCTCGCCGTGCGCCGGGGCGGGACCTATGTCTGCATGGAAGGCCCCCAGTTCTCGACTCGCGCCGAGTCGCGTCTGTACCGCTCGTGGGGAGCGGACATCATCGGCATGACGAACCTGACCGAAGCACGGCTCGCGCGGGAGGCCGAGATCTGCTACGCGAGCCTCGCCTTGGTGACGGACTACGACTGCTGGCGGGAGGCGAACGAGTCCGTCTCGGTCGAAGCAATCCTGGCAATCCTCGAGGAGAATGCGGCGGCGGCTCGCCGCAGCCTGGCGGGGGCCGTCGCGCGAGTGGATCCGGACCGGCGCTGCCCTTGCCGCGACGCGATGCGGTTCGGGATCATCACCAGCCGCGAGGCGATTCCGGAGGAGGCGAAGGAGCGATTGAGGCCGGTGTTCGGCAGGTACCTGTGAGGAAGGACGGCCGCATCGTCGTCACAGGCTCGGTCGCCTTCGACTACTTGATGACGTTTCCCGGGAGGTTTACCGAGCACCTGATCCCGGACCGCATGTCCCGACTCTCGGTCTCGTTCCTGGTCGACGAGATGCGCCGGGTGCCGGGCGGGTGCGGGCCCAACATCGCCTACGGACTGGCACTCCTCGGCGAGCGTCCGGCCCTGCTCGCGACGGCCGGCGACGACGCGGCGGCCTACCGGGACCGGTTGGCCCGCGAGGGTATCGACGTGTCGGGTCTGCGGCTGGAGCCGGACCTTTTCACGGCGTCTTTCTTCGTCTCCACGGATCTCGACCAGAACCAGCTCGCCTCGTTCTACACGGGCGCGATGGCACGGGCCCACGAGCTGACGATCCGCTCGCTCGATCCTTCGACGGTGGCGTTCGTCGTCATCTCGCCCAACGACCCGCCGGCGATGGCGAGTTACGCTGAGGAGTGTCGCCGCTTCGAGATCCCGTTCCTGTACGACCCCAGCCAGCAGGTGACGCGGCTCTCAGGCCCGGAAATGCGCGAGGGCTTCCGCGGCGCCGCTATCCTGATCATGAACGACTACGAGTTCGGTATCCTGACCCACAAGACCGGGCTGACGCGGGAGCAGGTGGAGGAGCAGGTCCCCGTCCTGATCGTCACGCACGGTCCCGACGGCTCGACGATCCACGGTTCAGACGGCGGGGGAGGCCGGACCGCCCACGAGATCCCTCCCGCCCGGGTCGAGAGGGAAGCGGTCGACCCGACCGGCGTCGGCGACATGTACCGGGCCGGGCTGCTGCGCGGTCTCCGGGTGGGCGCGCCGTGGCCCGTAGCCGGCAGAATCGGCAGCGTCGCCGCGGTTTTCGGCCTCGAGGCGCTCGGCCCCCAGCCCCCGCGCTACACGAAGGCCGAGTTCGTGGAGCGCTTCCGCCGCAGCTTCGGGGACACGCCCGAGCTGGCCCTTCTTTTCGGTTAGCCGGCCTCCCGCGCGCGAACCGCCGGGACCTGCTAGACTTTCTCTTTCCAACGAGGGCAGATCCTTGAGCATGCGTGGGCCGCGCCGTGTCGCGATGTCTTTTTCGCCGAAGCAGTACGAGGGCAGCCTCGACGCGGAGGGGCTCCGGTTCGGCGTCGTCTGCGCGCGCTGGAACCCGACCGTGACCGACGCCATGTTGGCGGCGACGCTCGAGACCCTGCGCCGCCGGGGCGCGCGCGCCGCCGACGTTAGCGTCGCGCGGGTGCCGGGCGCCTTCGAGGTGCCCGCCGGGGTCCGCGCGCTGCTCGACACGGGCAAGCCCCACGCGATGATCGCGCTCGCGGCGATCGTCCGCGGCGAGACGACCCACCACGAGGTCCTCGGGCACTCGGTAGCCTCGGCGTTGGCAGCCCTCTCCGCCGAGACTGGCATGCCGATCGGCTTCGGCGTGCTGACCTGCGACACAATGGCGCAGGCGCGCGGCCGGACCGACAAGGGCATCGAGGCCGCGGAGGCCGCGATCGAGATGGCGAACTTGCGCCGCCATCTTCGGAAGAGCTGATGGGCGCGCGGCGAAAGGCCCGGGAGCTCGCCCTGCAGATGCTCTACGAGCACGACGTTTCAGGGACGGAGCCGCAGGAGATGTTCCTGCGCTCCGACGACCTCCAGAAGGCCCCCGAAGGCATCCGGGACTTCACAGAGCGCCTGGTCTCGGGAACGCTGCTCCACCGCGAGGACCTCGACGCGATCATCACCCGGCAGGCCGATCACTGGAGGCTGGCCCGGATGCCCGTCGTGGACCGGAACATCCTGCGGCTGGCGCTCTTCGAGCTGTTGCACGAGCCGGAGACGCCGCGGCCCGTCGTGATCGACGAAGCGCTCGAGATCGCCAAGCGTTTTTCCACCCCCAAGTCTTCGCAGTTCATCAACGGAATCCTCGACGGAGTCCTCAAGTCGGGGCGCTCCGAGGTCACGGAAGCATGAGAACGCAAACGGCCGCGGCGCTCGCCGCCGCGTTCCTGGCCGCGGCCGCTGCGGGCGCCGACGAGATCGCCGTGTACCGGGCCTCCGGCCCCGATGCGCGGCTCTTCGACCAGTATGACAACGACGGCTACTCGCTGGCCGTGGCGCCGGGCCGGGACGGAAACCTGGAGCTGCGAGTTCGCGTCAGCGCCGGGCCGCTCGAGAGCCGCGCGCCTTTCCCGACCGAGGCCGCGCGGGACGAGGCCCTCTTGCCCTCCGCCGAGCGCGACGGTTTCGCGCGCGCTCTCGCGGGCGATGCCGCGACACAGGCGGCGGCGGTCGAGCGTATCCTGGCGGGCGTCGCCTCCGCGATCCGCTACGACGCGGACCGGAGCCGCCGCCAGGACCCCGGATCAGTCTTCGCGACGCGGAGAGCGCACTGCGTCGGTTACTCGGAGCTGGCGGTCGACCTGCTCCGCCGGACGGGGATCGAGGCGCGCACCGTGCAGGGCATTTTGCGCACGAAGCCCGGCGGCGACGGCTGGGACGCCCGGATCGGGGGCGTCTACCACCGGTGGATCGAGATCTTCTACCCGGACCGCGGCTTCGTGTTCTCGGATCCCTCCTCCTCGATCAACAGCGTCGACGCACGCTACGTCCCGTTCGGCAAGCGCGCGCTCGAGCGACCGCGGGGTCTCACGCTCACGCGAGTCGAGTCATCCGGGAGTCTCGACTATCCGGTGCTGCGCCTGCCGGACGCGACACTGCGGGTGCGGCCGACGGGACGTTTCTAGCCCCCGACTCCCTTCGGCTATATTGCCCCTCCATGTCCGGGAAGTACGTTGCCTCCGAGATCGAAGGCAAGTGGCAGAAGCGCTGGGCCGACGCGAAGGTCGCGTTCGTCGACACCGCCGTGCCGGGCAACGAGTTCTACCTGCTCAACATGTACCCGTACCCGTCCGGTAGCCGCCTGCACGTGGGCCACGGGCGCAACTACATCCTGGGCGACGCCCTCTACCGCCGGGAGCGCATGTCGGGGCGCAAGGCCTTGAACCCCATGGGTTGGGACGCCTTCGGCCTGCCCGCCGAGAACGCCGCGATCCAGAGCGGGGTCCATCCGCGCGAGTACACCCTGGGCAACATCGCCCGCATGAAGGAGCAGCTCTTCACTTTGGGCTGCCTGTACGACTGGTCCAAGGAGCTCGCCTCCTGCGATCCCGCGTACTACCGCTGGAACCAGTGGCTGTTCCTCCGGATGTGGGAGAGAGGCCTGGCCTATCGGAAGACCGCACCGGTCAACTGGTGCCCGGGCTGCCGGACCGTGCTCGCCAACGAGCAGGTCGTCGACGGGAGGTGCGAGCGCTCGGACGACGTGGTGGCGATCCGGGACCTCACGCAGTGGTTCTTCCGGGTCACCGATTACGCCGACCGCCTTCTCGAGGGCCTCGACCACCTGCCGCATTGGTCCGAGCGCGTCAAGACGATGCAGCGCAACTGGATCGGGCGATCGGAAGGCGCGGAGATCTTCTTTCGCATGGACGCGCTCACCGAGCCGATCACGGTCTTCACCACCCGGCCGGACACCCTCTTCGGCGCGACTTTCCTGGCCCTCGCCCCCGAGCATCCGGCCGTGACCCTGCTCGCGGCCCGGTCGGGGCTCGGCCGGGAGATCGAGGAGTTCGTGGAGCGCGTGCGCCGGGAGTCGCGGGTCGAGAGAGAGGCCGAAGGCGGCGAGAAGGAGGGGCTCGATTCTGGAGCCCTGGCGCTCAACCCTGCGACGGGCCGGGCGATTCCCGTCTGGCTGGCCAACTTCGTCCTCCCCGAGTACGGAACGGGCGCGATCATGGGGGTGCCCGCCCACGACCAGCGGGACTTTGAGTTCGCCCGCAAGTACGGCCTGCCGATCGAGCCCGTCTACCGCACGGAAGTGGCCGAGATCGACCCCGCGGCCATGACGGAAGCGCGGCCTCACGACGGGTACCTGTGCCGCTCGGGAAGCTGGGACGGCACCCCGAACGGGCCCGAGGCCGTGCGCGTCGCCATCCGCTGGCTGGAGGAGAAGGGGTTCGGGAAGGGCAAGGTGGGTTATCGCCTGCGCGACTGGCTGATCTCGCGCCAGCGGTACTGGGGCACGCCGATCCCGGCAATCCACTGTCCGGTCTGTGGTGTCGTGCCCGTTCCCGACGTGGACCTCCCCGTGCTTCTGCCCGAGGACGTCGATTTCCGCGGCGTGGAGGGCAATCCGCTCGAGAGGTCCGAGGCCTTCGTGAACGCCCGGTGCCCGAAGTGCGGCGGCGCAGCGCGGCGCGAGACCGACACGATGGACACCTTCGTCGACTCTTCCTGGTACTACTTCCGGTTTCTGAATCCGCGAGATGCGGAGAGGATGGTCGACACCGGTCGGGTCAAACGGTGGCTGCCGGTGGGCCAGTACATCGGCGGCATCGAACACGCGATCCTGCACCTGCTGTACGCGAGGTTCATCTGCCGGGTGCTCCGGGACATGGACCTGGTGCACCTCGAGGAGCCCTTCGAGCGGCTCTTCAACCAGGGCATGATCACGCGGCTGAACCCGGCGACGGGCAAGACGGAAAAGATGTCGAAGAGCCGCGGGAACACGGTTTCGCCGGACGAGCTGATCGCGCGGTTCGGGGCGGATACGGTGCGGCTCGCCACACTCTTCATCGGCCCTCCCGAAAAGGAATCCGAGTGGTCGGAGGAAGGGGTCGCGGGCGCCTTCCGGTTCCTGAATCGTGTTCACGAGGTCTGCCTCCGGGTCCAGGAGCTTCCCGCCGGCCCGGACGCGCCGGCGGACACGCCGCTGCGGCGCCTGACCCACCGCACCATCGCGCGCGTGACCCAGGACGCCGCGGCGTTCCACTTCCACACGGCCGTAGCGGCGCTCATGGAGTATCAGCGCGGAATCGGCGAGGCGCTGGACTCCGGCTCCGAGGCTCCCGCGGCCCTCCGCGAGGCCGTGAGGACGCTGGTGAAGCTGCTGCACCCCATCGCGCCGCACCTGACTGAAGAATGGTGGCAGCGCTTCGGCGAAACGGGATTCCTGGTGGAAGTCGCCTGGCCGGCCTCGGACCCGGCGCTCGCCACCTCGCCTGAGGTGACGCTGGTCGTTCAGGTCAACGGCAAGGTGCGGGGGAGGGTCTCCTTGGCGCGAGGCGCCTCGGAGTCGGAAGCGATGGCCCTCGCCCGCGCGGACGAGCGGATCGCGGCCTGGATGGACGGCAAGGAGCTGACCCGCACGGTCTTCGTCCCGGATCGCCTCCTGAACCTGGTGGTGCGGTGAGGAGACGACCGGTGGCGGGAACCCTGGCGCTCCTGCTGTGGGCGATCCAAGCAGCAGGGTGCGGCTACGCGCTCGTCGGACAGGCTTCGTCCCTGCCGGAGTCCCTACGGGTCGTCCAGTTCACGACGCTCGAGAACCTGACGCCCCGGGTCGGGCTCGAGCAGCGATTCTCGAGCGAGATCGCGCGGGAGCTGGCGTCGCGCGGGCGTTTCCAGGTGCAGTCCGGGGCCGAATCCGCCGATGCGGTTCTCTCGGGCGCCGTCACCGGCTTTCACCTCTTTCCCGTCGCCTTCGACTCCCAGGGACGGGCGACGGACTACCAGGTGCAGGTCACCGCGCGGGTGGCCTTGAAGACGCTGCCCGACGGCAAGGCGATCTGGGAAAACCCGGCCTTCACCTTTCGCGACAACTATCAGTTCTCCTCGAACGCCGCGTCCTACGTCGACCGGGAGAACGAGGCCATCGACCGGGTCGCGGGGCGATTCGCGCAGAGCCTGGTGACGAGCCTGCTCGAGGGGTTCTGAGGGCGGACGGGAGGGTGGGCGGGGGACCGGAGACGGGTCCCCGCCTTACTGAGCCGCGGCCTTCTTGGCGAGTCGGGATTTGTAGCGCGCGGCCGCGTTCCGATGGACGACGCCTTTCGCGCGTGCGCGATCGATCTCGGAATGGGTCCGCGGTAGCGCGTCCTTCTTGCTCTTTGCATCCGCCTGAGCGTACTTCTTGACGGCGCTGCGCAGGCGCGAGACCCGCGCCTTGTTTCGGGCCCGTTTCTTGGTGGAGGTGAGAACGCGTTTCTTGGCGGACTTGATGTTGGCCATAGGACTGCTGATCGCTCCTGTTTCTTTTTCGAATGAGGCTGTGAGCCTGTTCCTGAAGCCTGCTATTTCGCTTCGACCCCGATCGACTTGAGCCTCGCGCGCGCGAGTCGGGCTTCTTCGGAGGTCGGGAACTCGTGTACGACGTACTGGAGCTGGACGACCCCCTCGGCCTTCCGGCCGAGCTCGAGCATCGCGTAGCCCTTCTTCAGGAGCGCCGCGGCGGCCTTGTCGCTGGCGGGCCACTGCTTGAGGAGCGTCTCAAAGTCGGCGATCGCCTCCGCGTACTTTTTCTGCGCGAAGTGCGACTCGCCGACCCAGTACTGCGCGTTGTCCGAGAGGTCGGTCGATGGAAAGCTCGCCAGGTAGTCCTCGAAGCCCTGCACGGCGAGCGCGTAACGCCCCTTCGTGTAGTCGCCGTAGGCGGTGTCGTACAGCTCTGCCGGCGAGGGTCCGCCCGCGGCCGGCCGAGCGGTCCCGCCGTCGCCGGAGGAAGGCGCCGAGGCCGGAGGCAGGACGCCGCCCGCGGGAGCACTGCGCAGGCGCGCAAGGTCTCCCTGCGTCTCGGCGATCTGCTGGGAGAGCTGGGAGAGGCGCCGGTTCGTGTCCTCGAGCTTGGCCTCCAGCTGCTCCATCTTCGTCGTCAGCTCGCCCAGCTTGATGGCGGTGTCGGCGTTCGACTTCAAGAGCTGCTGCGTCTGCGTCGCGACGTTCTGGTTGAGCTTCTCGACCTCTTCCTTGCTCGAAGACTTGCGCTCGAGAGCCTGGATCTGCTTCTGGATGTCACCCATCTGGCGGTGGAGGCCCTCGATGTCGTCGGCCGACACGCAGGCGACGCCCACGAGGAGCGTCGCCGCGAGGAGGCCAACGAGGCCGAAACGCCGCGAAGGAGTCAAACTACTTGGCCGTGATCACGAGATGGCCGCGCCGATTCTGCTGCCAGCAGCTCTCGCTCGACTCGGTGCAGAAAGGGCGCTCCTTGCCGTACGAAACGGTCCGCAGACGCGTTCCGTCGACCCCGAGCGAGGCCAGGTACTCGCGGGCTGCATTGGCGCGGCGGTCGCCGAGCGCGAGGTTGTACGCCGCCGTGCCGCGCTCGTCGCAGTGCCCTTCGATCAGGACCTGCACCGTGCGGTACTTCTTGAGCCACTCCGCGTTGGTTGCCAGCGCGGAGCGCGCGTCCTCGCGCAGGTCGGACTGGTCGTAGTCGAAGAACGCGTCGGAGAGATAGCCCTTCTTGTTGAGAGACGCGAGGTCCTGCGAGAGGACTTCGGCTTCGACGTCCGTGCGGGGGGCGGTCGACGCCGGCGGCGGAACCTGCGTCTCTCCTGCCGAGGGACTGGAGGTCACCGGGGGGCGCGCGTCCGCGGTCGTCGTCGGGGCCTTCTTCTTGCAGCCGGCGGCGAGCGCCAGGACACAGACGGTTGCGAGAGCGAGCATCGTGACGGTGGTTGATTTTTTAAGCATTCGATACTCCTTAGTGGGCGGAGCGGAGCGAGCTCGACCAAGATGGCACCGCCCGGAAACTCAATATAGCAAAGAGCTTGCAAAAACCCCAGTCCAAAGCGCTACGAGACTTCAGGGAACCCACACGGGGGCGGTGTGGTTGCTCTCGCGGGTAAGCTGCCTCTTGTTCTTTCCGTCGGCGTCCATCGTGTAGACCTGTGTCGAGCCTCCGCGCCGGGAGGAGTAGACGATCTTCTCGCCGTCCGGCGACCAGGAGGGGTGTCCATTGGACCCCTCCGAGGTGACCTGGACTGTCTGTGCGGTGGCCAAATCCATCACGCAGATGTTGAAGTCCCCTTCGTTCCGGCACGCGAAGGCGATGTGCGCTCCGTCGGGAGACCAGGCGCCCTCGTCGTTCCAGTTGCCGGCGAAGGTCACCCGCCGCGAGCCGGTGCCTTCGGCGTCCATGACGTAGATCTGTGGGTTCCCGGTCAGGTCGGACGTGTAGAGGATCTGCCGGCCAGTTGGAGACCAGGCGGGCGAAGCCTCGAGGGCGCGGCTCACCGTCAAGCGCTGGAGCGAGCCTCCGGCCAGGCCGATCGTGTAGATGTCGGCGTTGCCTTTGGCGGATCCGGCCAACGCGATCCGCGACCCGTCCGGCGAAAGGGAGGGCGAGGCGTTCAGCTCGACGCCCGTCGACACCTCGCGCTTGTCGCTCCCGTCGAGGTTCATCGTCCAGATCTGGGGGAAGAGGCGGACGTACGACGTGTACGCGACTTTTCCCGCGGACCCGCTCGGGTTAATCGTGATCGACTTGTGGGCCGTCAGCGTGCGCATGTTGCGCCCGTCGAAGTCCATTGCGGCGATCTCCTTCGACCCGCCCTGCTCGACGGCGAAGAGGATCGTGGACAGGAAAGCGCCGGCCCGGCCGGTGAAATACTTGACGAGGTCGTTCGACAGCGTGTGGGCTATCCGCTCGACGTACGACGTCCCTCCCGAGTACCGCCGGCCCAGGATGAGCTTGCGGGACTTCAGGTCCCACACGCGGGCCTCAACCGAAACGCGGTCGCCGGCAACTTCGCCGCGGGTGTCCACGAGGACCTCGGCGCCCGTGCCGAGCCAGCGGTCCGCCGAGTCCGGCGTGGTCGGGTCCCGGTATCCCGACGGATACAGGGCCGGCTCGGCGACGGCAAAAGCCCCCGCGTACTCGAGGTCCGACCGCAGAGTGGCCGTGAACGGATCCGCGACCTTCGCCTGCAGCGCCGCGGTCCCGGGGGCCAGAAGCGGGGGCACCGCCACGGCGAGACGCCGTTGGCCGCCTCCCCGGATCGTGATCTGGATGTCGTCGGCGGGCGCCGGGGTCGGGGCCGGCGCCTGGGCGGCCAGGGGGATGCTCGTCAGTCCGAGGAACGCGCCGAGGAGCAAAGAGAGTCGTCGCATGGTGTGGCTCCCGAGGGTCACTCGAAGACGACCTGGATGCCCAGGTGCGGGCCTCCGTACTCCGTGGGCAGGGGGGGAAGAGGCGAGGACGCGATGACGGCGCGCAGCGCCGCCCGGTCCACGTACGCCAGACCGCTCGAAGTCACGATCCGGGCGTCGGTGACCGTCCCGTCGCGCTCGATTTGAAAATGCACGACCGGATTCGACTGCACGGACTGTGCCGGCTTGAACCAGTTCACGCTGATGATCATGACCATGCGATCGAGGTACACGGGGTATTTGAAGTCGGCCTGATCGAGCTTGAGGCTGCCGATGCCGGCGCTGCCGCCGGCCCCGGGGGCCGTCGCGCTCGTCGACCCGCCCGACTCTTCTCCGGCCGAGGGAAGCTCGACGGCGGGTGTCAGCACGCGGCCGGGGCGGCTGACGAGAGGCGGCGTCGGTTTCTCGTCTTCCTTGGACGGCAGCAGGACGGCCTTTTTCGAGGGAGGCGGCGCCTCCTCCGCGGGCTTCTCGATCTTCGGCTTCTCCGCGACCGCCGGCGCGGGAGGCGCCGGCGCGACGCGGACCTCCCGGGCCCGCAGCGAGCCCGCCGAGAGCAGACGGACCGCGACGGCGCGCGGGGCCGCGAAGCGCATGGGCTTCGCGAAGGCCGAGACGAGCAGGCCCCCGACGACGGCCGAGTGCAGGAGAAAGGCCAGCGCCGTTGCCGGAGCCCAGGGAATCCGATCTTCCCGACGTTCCGCGAGGATGGTGCCGACGGCGTCCATCAGCCGGGGAAGGAAACGGGCGCGGTCACTTTCGGGTCGACCCCGAGGTGTCCGTGATCATTCCGAGGCTCTCGACCCCCATGCGGTTGAGCAGGTCGAGCGTCTCGATCACGGTCCCGTAGGAAAGGCCCCGGTCGGCCTTCAGCAGCACGGCCCGTTCCGCGCGCCCCCGCAGGATGGCCCGGAGACGGTCCCGGAGGAGCCCCCGCGCCACCGGCGTCTCGTTGATGTAGAACAGGCCGTCGCGCGAGATCGAGAGCACGATCGGGTCTTCCAGCGTCGACTGCAGGTTGGTCGTCGCGGTCTTTGGCAGCGCGACCGAGATGCCCTGGTGGAGCATCGGGGCCGTGACCATGAAGATGATCAGTAGCACGAGCATCACGTCGACCAGCGGCGTGACGTTGATGTCCGCGAGGTGGTCGAATTCGTCCTTGGACTGACGTTGGAAGGCCATGCGATCTCAGGCGTCTCGCGTGTGAGACACCGCTCGCCTACGTGAAGTTCCGCTCGGCAAGGTTGATGAACTCCAGAGAGAAGTCTTCCATGCCCGCGCGCTGCTCGCGGATCTTGCCCATGAAGTAGTTGTAGAAGATCATCGCGGGAATCGCGGCCGCGAGGCCCGCCGCGGTGTTGACGAGGGCTTCCGAGATGCCGGGCGCGACCGCAGCGATCGAGGTCGAGCCCGTCAACCCGATCGCGCGGAAGGACTGCATGATCCCCCAGACAGTCCCGAAGAGGCCGATGAAGGGGCAGGCCGACGCGGTGGTCGCGAGGAAGGTCATGGAGCGCGTCAGGCGGGACATCTCGACGCCGATCGCCCGCTCGAGCGCGCGCTCGATGCCCGAGATGTTCTTGATGAGCAGCTTGCCTCCCTGGCCGCCTCCCGTGGTCGGCGCGTCGTCGGCGCGGTTAGCTTTGACCTGGGCGTCCAGCTCGGCGTAACCGGCCTTGAAGAGGGTCGTCAGCGGGGTGTCGGCGAGGTCCCCGGCGAAGGTGTTGACCTCCGAGAAACGCTTGGACTTGCGGAAGAAGGTCACGAACTTTTCGGACTGGCGCGAGATGCGGCGCAGCCGGAGAAACTTGGCGAAAATGATCACCCAGGAGACGAACGAGAAGAGCAGGAGGACGCCGAGGACGACCTTGGCGGCGATCCCGGTTTCCCAGAAGAACGAGAGGATCGAGGTCTGTCCGGGGAGGTTTTCGGAGGTGACAGGTTGAAAGACGGTCGCCATCATCGGTTTCGACCGTAACATAGGGGTAACCAAGGGGTCAAAGGGAATGGAGCTCAAAGGTAGAGGCGTTGTCTCCTCCGTGAGGCGAATTGCGCTCCGCGTGTTCTTCGCCGTCGCGGTCTGCGCGTTGACGGCGGACGCGGCGGCGGGCGCCCCGACGGACATCCTCCCCGCAGGCGACCTCGCTCCCGGAATGAAGGGCTACGGCCTCTCGGATCTCGGTGACGGGAGGGGAGTCCAGCGTTTCGAGGTCGAGATCGTCGGCCTCCTCAAGAGCTACGCGCCCAAGCAGGACCTGATCCTGGCGCGCATCGAGGGGGCTGCTCTGGACCGGACCGGCATCATCGCGGGCATGAGCGGCAGCCCGATCTACATCGACGGAAAGCTCATCGGCGCGCTCGCATACGGGTGGCCCTTCTCCCGCGAGCCGATCTGCGGCATCACGCCGATACAGAGCATGCTCGACATTCGAAAGGCGCCGGCCGGCCCGCCCGTTCCCATCGGCGGCGCCTCGGCGCGGACGGCCACGCTGCTCGACGCCTTCGGCCAGGGCCGCTTTGAGAAGGCCTTCGAGACCCTGCTCGAGGGATTGCGCGCCGAGCCCGCGAGTGCGGGGCTGTCGCCGCTGCCCCTCCCCGTTTCGCTCTCGGCAACTCTGGCGGGGGGCAAGCTCTTCGGGCGGATGGCCGAGTCGGCGGGCTGGCTCGTAACGCCCTCGGGAGCCTCGGGCGGCGGTCCGGCGGGTGCGAGTGCCGTCGCGGCTCCAGGCGGGCGCCTGGAGCCGGGCTCGGCCGTCGCGGCCGTGCTGCTCTCGGGCGACATGGTCCTCTCGGCGACGGGCACGGTCACGTGGGTCGACGGCAACTCGATCCTGGCGTTCGGCCACCCGTTCCTCTCGATGGGCCCCGTCGACATGCCGATGGCGCAGGCCGATGTGCTGACGGTGCTCCCCTCGCTCTACCGCTCGTTCAAGTTCTCGACGACGGGGCCGATGCTCGGCACCGTGTCGCAGGATCGTTCCACCGGCATTCTCGGCACCTTCGGGACGCCGCCCCGCATGGTGCCGGTCACGATCCGGATGACGTCCGACGACGTCGCAACTCAGACCTTCCGCTTCGAGGTCGCGCACAACTCGATGCTGACGCCGATCCTCCTCGCGGTCGCGGTCGACAACGTCCTGACGACCCTCGAGAAGCGGGCGGGCGAGCGCACCATCGTGTGGAAGTCCGCCATCGAGACTCCCGAGCGCACCGTCCGGTGGGACTCGGTGTTCTCGGGCCTGACGGCGCGCGAGGAAGCGGTCGGATCGATGGCGCTCCTCACGAATTACCTGATGGCGAACGAATTCCGGGATCTGTCCATCCAGGGCGTCGAGGTCGAGATCAGCCACTCCGACCGGCTCCAGAGCGCGCGGATCGTGCACGTGGAGGCGCAGAAGGAGCGGGTGCGGCCGGGAGAGTCGATTCCGATCTGGGTGGACCTGGAAGACTTTCGGGGAGGACCGCGGCGCGTGGTGATGACGGCGAAGGTCCCTGCCGACGCTCCGCCGGGACCTCTGACGGTCTTCGTCGGCGACGGGAACGCCGCAACGGCGTACGACCTGGCGCTCTATCCGCCCGACCCCCACTCGCTCGACCAAGTTCTCGACTTCCTGGCGCGTGTGCGCCCGCCCAACACGCTGAACCTTCTGTCCTACCGCTCGGCGCCGGGCGCGGTCGTCAACGGAACGCCCCTGGCCGCGCTGCCTCCGACCCGCGCGGCTCTGCTGCGGGACCGCGGACCGGGCGACGGCACACCCGACCTGGCGTACCTGCGCCTGCAATCGGAGTCGGTTGAGCAGCCCGTGCCCGTGTCCGGCTCGGCTCGCCTGAATCTCGAAGTGCTCCCGAGGATCTGGTGAAGCCGCGGTTGACCCTGCTCCTGGTCCTCAGCGTCGCCCTGTTTTCTGCGGCCGTCCAGCTCGACGCTGCGGCGGTCAAGATCTGGGTCTGCGATTCCGCAGCCGACTTCTCGGCGGGCGAGTCCCGCGGTATCTCGGTGACGGCCGACGGGACGCTTCTTCCCGGGCGCGCTCTTTTCAAGGTGGACGGCGTGACCGAAGCGGTGCTGTTCGCGGCGGCCCCGGGCCGCTCGGGCGAGGTCTACGTCGGCACGGGCGACGCGGGAAAGATCTTCCGGGTCACCGCCAGCGGAAAGGTCGAGACCTTCGCGACCCTCGCGGAGCAGGAGGTCACGGCCCTGCGCGTGGGCCCGGACGGCGCGCTCTACGCGGGAGCCTCGCCGGGCGGAAAGGTCTATCGCATCGAGAAGGGGAAGCCCGCGCTCTACTACGACACGAAGGCGCAGTACGTCTGGGCCCTGTCTTTCGCGGGCAAGGTCCTCTATGCGGGCACCGGCCTTCCGGGCGAGATTCATCGCGTCGGCGCCGCAGGAACGGGCGAGCGCATCCACGCAACACCCGATGCGCATGTGCGCACGCTCTTCGCCGACAAGGGAGGCCGCGTCTGGGCCGGCACGTCCGGGTCGGGGCTGGTCCTGCGCGTCGAGAAGGACGGCCGGGTCAGGACAGTGTACGACTCGGGAAAGCCCGAAGTGACGGCGATCGCCGCGGACCGCGCGGGACGGATCTGGGCGGCGGCGGGCAACGCCGACCTGTCCTCCTCCGGAAACGAGCCGATCCTGGTTCCCTCCGCGACTGTCGCGGCGAAGCCCACGCGGGCGGGCGGCGGACCGACCGACGAGGAGGAGCGCGGCAAGCCCGAGGTCACCGTGACCGTGTCGACGCCGCGTCTGGCGCCGGCGCGCGGCTCCTCGCGCGGCGGGTACTCGGCCGAGATCGTTCTCTTCGAAGAGGGCGAGCCGCCCCGGGCCGTCTGGACCGGCGCCGAGGAAGTGGTCTTCGATCTCGCCGAGGATCCGGACGGCAGCGGAGTCGTCGCCGCGACGGGGCCCAAGGGCAAGCTGTACGCCGTGACTCCGGACTCCTCGTCGCTGGTGCGGACTTTCGATGAGAAGCAGGTCACGTTCCTGGCGGGAGAAGACGTCGGCACCAACGCCTCGAGCGCGCTCTACCGGCGCCGCGCGGGGGCCGCTGGAGGTGAGTACGTTTCACCGGTGAAGGACACCGGCCGGACGAGCCGTTTCGGCGCCTTCCGCTGGGAGGGCGAGGCCGCCGGCGCGAAAATCGAGTTCGCCTTTCGCTCGGGCGAGTCGGCGACGCCCGACGCGACGTGGAGCCCCTGGTCGGACTGGCAGGAAGGAAACGAAGGGCTGCGCATCGAGGCGCCCGAAGGACGATTCCTCCAGTGGAGGTTGCGCATGGGGCCCGACGCCGCACGCGGGGAGGTGCGCCGCACGGAGGCCGCCTACCGGAACCGGAATGCGGCGCCCCTCGTAGAGAGCCTGCAGGCCCTGGAGCCGGCCGAGGTGCTGGCGCGTTCGGGGTCGGGAGGCTCCAACGTGTTCGAAGCTTCCACCCCCGACGAGAAAGGGATCTTCACGGGACTCGAGGAATCGAAACCGGAAGGCTCGCCCCGCAAGCTCTTCCGGAAGGGCTTCCGCACGCTGCAGTGGAAGGCGAGCGATCCCGACGGCGACGCGCTCGCGTACGACCTGGAGTTTCGTCCGGCCGCCGGCGAAACGTGGATCGCGCTCCGGAAGGACCTGCGCGACATGTCGTATTCCTTCGACTCGACCTCGCTGCCGGACGGCGACTACGTCTTCCGCGTCTCGGCCGCGGACGCCGACGGCAATCCCGGGGAGGCCAAGACGACCTCGCGCGAGTCGGCTCCGGTCCGCGTCGACAATACGCCGCCGAAGATCCGCGAGGTCTCCCGATCGGCGGGCGTCCTCCAGCTGGAGGCCTCCGACTCGGCATCGCCCCTGACGGAGGCCGAGTACAGCGTGGACGCCAGGAAGTGGACCCGCGTCGAGCCCGCCGACGGTCTCTCGGATTCCCCCACGGAGAGCTACGTCCTCCGGCTCCCGGCCGAGGCGCGCGGGGGTTACCTGCTGATTCGGGTGACGGACGCATCGCGCAACGTCGCGACCGCTTCCTCCACCGCGCCCTGACCCCAAGTTTCGACCGTCGCGCTCGCGGTTCCACGGCATAATCGGCGGCAGATGAGACGCGCGCGCGCGGCGTGTGCCCTGTTCCTGCTCGGGTGGGCCGCGTGCCGCGGGCGCGAGCAGCCGTCCGCGCTGGCGAGTGCCGCGCCGACCCCAGCGCCGCCGGCGCTCGGCTTCCTCGACGAGACGCGCGAGGGGACTCCGGTCGAAGGGGGGCAGCTGCGGCGGCGGTTGAACGGCGAGCCCACGACCTTGAACGCGATCCTGCAGACGAGCGGGCCGGAGGCGCAGGTGCTGCAATACGTGGTGCGCAACCTCTTCGACTTCGACGCGCAGTTGAACCTGGTTCCGGGCCTTGCCGAGGGATTCGACGTTTCACCCGACGGGCTCGCCTACACGATCCGGCTCCGGCCCGAAGCGGTGTGGGAGGACGGCCGCCCGGTCACCTCGGCCGACGCCGTCTTCACGATCCGGAAGCTGGCGGATCCGTCCGTGCCGGCCCCCGTTTTCAAGCCCCTTTTCGAAGACATGGAGACGGTCGAAGCTCTTGACCCCCGCCGGTTCCGCGTGCGCTTCCGTGAACCGTACGCGTTTCGCGCGATGGCGTTCGCGCTGCCGCTTCTTCCCGAGCACCGCTTCGCCGGGAAGGACTTTCTGCGCGCGAAGGACAACCGCGCGCCGCTCGCCAACGGGCCCTATCGCGTCGTCTCCTGGAAGGCGCAGGAATCCGTCACCCTCGAGCGCAACCCGCGCAACTGGGGGCCCGCGGGGCACTTCGACCGCGTCGTCTTCCGCATTGTCTCGGACAACACGACGGCCTACCGGCTCCTGGCGGCCCAGGAGCTGGACGAAAACCAGATCGACGCGGGGCTCAAGGCGCGGGCGCAGGTCGATCCGGCGTTTCGATCCTGCTGCCGTGTGGTGGAGTTTTACAGCCTCGACTGGATCTACGTCGCGCTGAACAACCGCTCGCCGCTCTTCGCCGACCCGCGCGTGCGCCGCGCCCTCACGATGCTCTCCGACCGCGCCTCCATCGTGCGCAACCTCTACCGGGGCTCCGCGCGGATCATCTCGGGCCCGTGGGCTCCCGACTCGCCGGCCTACGACGCGAGCCTCACACCCCTGCCGTTCGACCCGCGCGAAGCCGCGAAGCTGCTCGGGGAGGCCGGCTGGCGGGACACCAACGGGAACGGCACGATCGATCGGGACGGCCGCGAGTTCGCGTTCGAGATCCTCGTGTCCACGGGGTCGGAGATCGGCCGGCAGATCGACGAAATGCTGGCGGCCGAGCTGTCCCGGGTAGGCGTCGAGGCCCGGGTCCGCGCCCTGGAGTGGGCGGCGTTCGTCGCTCTCGTGGACGCCGGCGACTTCGACGCGGCGTCCCTCGGCTGGTCAACGGTCGACCCGAACCCGGACCCCTACTTCTACTGGCACTCCTCCCAGTGCGCGCCGAAGGGGCTCAACTCCGTCTGCTACCGGAATCCCGAGGCCGACCGGCTGATGGACGAGGCCCGGCGCGAGCTGGATTCGGGGCGCCGCGCTGACCTGTTCCACCGCCTTCACCGAATTTTCCGCGACGATGCGCCCGTGCTCTTTCTCGTGGACTCGACTCAGAAGTTCGCCTTCTCGAACCGGGTGCGCGGGCTCACGACCTCTCCGCTGGGGCTCTATGGAATCTGGCCGGGTCCGCTCGGCTGGTGGGCGCTCTCGGAGGTCGCCCGGAGGCCCGCGGCGTGATCCGGTACGCGGTGCGGCGGATGCTGCTCGCGATTCCGACGCTCTTTGGGATCGCGGTGGTGGTGTTCCTGCTGGTCCATCTGGCGCCCGGAAGCCCCATTCACGGGGGCCCCGACTCGGTCCGCCGCGCGACGGGGCGCGCCGCCGAAGAAATGCGGCGCCTCTACGGGCTCGACCGCCCCCTTGCCGAGCGTTTCGGCCTCTGGATCTCGCGCGCGGCGCGGCTGGACATGGGCGAATCCTTCGTGGACCATCGGCCCGTCGGAGAGCGCATTCGCGAGGCGCTCCCGCACACGCTCGTCTTGAACGGTCTCGCGCTGGCGCTCGCCCTGGGGATCGCCATCCCCCTCGGCGTGATCGCCGGGGGAAACCCGGAAGGCGTGTTCGATCGGACGTCGGGCGCCGTCCTGTTCGCCCTTTATTCCATGCCGACCTTCTGGGCCGCCCTCCTGCTCCAGACGCTGTTCGCGGTGCAGTTGCGGTGGCTTCCCCTGTACGGGGTCTCCTCCGACGCATCCCCGGCGGGCATGGCCGGGCTTGTCGATCGCGCAGCGCACCTGGCGCTGCCGGTCACGTGCCTGACTTACGGAACGCTCGCCTTCGTCGCGCGCCTCGTGCGCGCCGGGGTGACCGAGGCGTGGATGAGCGACTACGTCCTGGCCGCGCGCGCGCGGGGCGCCTCGCGCCGGCAGGCGCTCTGGCGGCACGCCTTCCCGAATGCGCTGCTTCCGCTGATCACGCTCTTCGGGCTGCTCGTGCCGGCCCTGTTGTCGGGGAGCGTCATCGTCGAGCGGATCTTCGCCTGGCCGGGCCTGGGGCGGCTCTATTTCGATTCGATCCTCTCGCGCGACTATCCCGTGATCCTCGCGCTGTCACTGCTGTCGGCGGTCGCCACTCTGGCGGCGACGCTCGCCGCCGACATCGCCAGCGCCGCGGCGGACCCGCGCGTTCGCGACGGCACGGCGCCGTGAGCCTTTCGCGGCTTCCGGCGACCGGCCGGATCGGGCTGGGCATCGTCGTCTTCCTTTGGGTCGTGGCGGCGTGCTCGCCGTGGTTCTCAGACCGCGCCAGCGCGATCCGCCTCGACGAGCGCCTGCGGCCGCCCTCCGCCGCCCACCCCTTCGGCACCGACGACCTGGGTCGGGACCTGCTGGCACGGGTCGTCACGGCGACGCCGATCTCGCTCGCGATCGGGCTGGTGGCGGCCGCGGTGTCGCTCGCCGTGGGCTTCACGATCGGGGGCACGGCCGGCTGGGCGGGCGGCGCCGTGGACCTCGCGCTCTCGCGGCTGATCGAGGTGGTGCTGTGCTTCCCGGTGCTCTTTCTGTTGCTGGCGCTAGCGGCCTTCCTGCCACCGTCACCGCTGACCGTGATCCTTGCGATCGGGCTGACCGCTTGGCCGGGCGACGCCCGCTACGCGCGGGCCGAGGTGCTGAAGATCCGCGAGCTCGACTACGCGCGGGCCGCGCGAGCTTCCGGCGCCTCGACGTCTCGCATCCTCGTTCGCCATCTTCTGCCCAACGTGCTGCCTCCGCTGATCGTCTCGGCGGCGTTCGGTGTGGGGTGGGCCATTCTGGCGGAGGCGTCGTTGTCGTTTCTGGGAGTCGGGCTTCCGTCTCCGGCGGTTTCCTGGGGCGGCATCCTGGCGGCCGCGCCCGCCTACATCGAGGAGGCGTGGTGGATCGCGCTGTTCCCCGGCCTCGCCCTCTTCCTCGCCGTATCCGCCTATAATCTGCTGGCCGAAGGGCTCCGGGCCGCCACGACCGCAGCGGGGAGGAACGCATGACGGAGCGCATCGCCGTCTATCCCGGCTCTTTCGATCCCCTGACCAACGGCCACCTCGACATCCTGGCGCGCGCGCGGCGGCTCGCCGATCGCGTGATCGTCGCGATCCTCGAACAGGACCAGAAGACGCCCCTCTTCTCGGTGGAGGAACGGATGGGCATGATCCGAGAGATCGTCGGCGGGGATCCCTCGATCTTAGTCGCGTCCTTCACGGGTCTCCTCGTGGAGTTCGCCTCGCGTTCCGGCGCCACGATCATCGTCCGGGGCCTGCGCGCCGTGTCGGACTACGAATACGAGCTGCAGATGGCGCTCATGAACCGCCGGCTCGCGCCCGGGATCGAGACGGTGTTCCTGATGGCCAAGGAGGAGTACTCGTACGTGTCGAGCCGTCTCGTCAAAGAGCTGGGACGCCTCGGCGGGGACGTGACGGGCCTGGTGCCGAACCTGGTGCGCCAGCGTCTGGCCGACCGGTTCTGACGTTGAGCGCCGTCGAAACGGAGCTGCGGGTCCGGTACTCCGAAACCGACCAGATGGGAAACGTGTACCACGCGCACTACCTCGTCTGGTTCGAGATCGGTCGCACGGACTGGTGCCGCGCTGCGGGCGCTCCCTACGCGGAGATGGAAAAGGCGGGGCTCTTCATCCCCGTCACGCGAGTCGAGGCGAGTTTCCGCCGCCGCTCGAGCTACGACGACCCGATCACGGTCGTCACCCGCATGGCCGAGCTCTCGAGCCGCGGCTGCGGCTTCGCGTACGACGTGTGCAATCCCGGCGGCGAACTTCTCGCCGAGGGTTCGACTCGCCACGTCTTCACCGATACGGCCGGGAAGCCCCGGCGCGCCGAGGGCGTCCTGGTCGCGACCCTCGAGCGGTTCCGCGTCGCCGACGTCTGATTACGCGGGCTCGGGGCAACCTTGCGGGGCTCCCTCGTGTTCCAGAACTGCGAGGACGCCCCGTCCACGCCCCGGAGGAGGCTTGATGATCGCTCGTATCTGGCACGGCGCCGTTCCGGCCGATCGGTCGGACGCGTATCTGCAGTACCTGGAGAAAACCGGAATTCCCGACTCCCGGGCGACGCCGGGAAACCGCGGTGTCTACGTTTTTCGCCGCGCCGAGGGAGGGGCCGCTCACTTTCTCTTCGTCTCCCTCTGGGAGTCGCTCCCCGCGATCCGCGCGTTCGCCGGCGCGGACGTCGAGAAGGCCCGTTACTACCCGGAGGACCCGGAATATCTGCTGGAGCTCGAAGAAGCCGTCACCCACTACGAAGTCGTCGCGAGACCCTGACCCCGAGTCGAGCCGCCGCCGCGCCTTGCCGGAAGGTGGAAAACGCGATAAGTGTCCCTCCCCGTGAAGGTGTTCGTTACCGGAGCCACCGGCTCCATCGGCCGCCCTGTCGCCCTGGCGCTCCGGCGGGCGGGCCACGAGGTTCTCGGCCTTGCGCGGAGCCCCGAGAAGGCGCGCGCGCTCGCGGTCGAGGAGATCCAGCCGGTCCTCGGGACGCTCGAGGAGCCGGAGACCCTCTTCCAGGCCGCCACGGCGTGCGAGGTCATCGTCCACGCGGCCGCCGACGCGGGGCCCGGGATGTTCACTCTCGACCGTGGGGCGCTCGAGATGCTGCTTGGCGCTGCAGGCGTCGGGCCCCGTCCGAAGACGCTGATCTACACGAGCGGGACCTGGATTTACGGCGACACCTCCGGCCGGAGGGTCGATGAAACCGCGCCGTTGAATC
Source organism: Thermoanaerobaculia bacterium (assembly GCA_046716885.1). Classification (GTDB taxonomy): domain Bacteria; phylum Acidobacteriota; class Thermoanaerobaculia; order UBA5066; family Gp7-AA6; genus DAHUXD01. The sequence goes on from JBKJWL010000084.1 coordinate 24,997, forward strand.
CGCCCCGGTACGCATCGGAGCGCGTGCGCCACGAGGGGATGGTGTTGAAGGCGAGCGGGGTCCGCGGCCTCGTGCTTCGGCCCGGCTGCTTGTACGGACGTCAGGGAAGTCTGACCTCGATTTGGTTCGAGGGGGCCGCGAAAGGGGCGCTCGAGATCGTGGGCGACGGCACGGCTCGCTGGGCCCTCGTCCACCAGGACGATCTGGCCGAGGCTTACGTGCGCGCGGCCGAAAGCGGCCTCTCGGGGGAGACCTTCAACGTGGCGGAATCCGAATCGCCGAGCGTGAGCGAGATGGTGCGCGCCGTCGCGCGCGCGCCGGGTCATACGGGCCCGATCCGGAGTCTGACCGTGCAGGAGGCCGTCGCGCGCTTCGGGGCTTTCGCCGAGTGCCTCGCCTATGACCAGCGTCTGGACTCCCGGAAGGCCGAGCGGCTTCTCGGATGGCGTCCGCGGCACCGAAGTTTCGTCGAGGAAGTGGCGACGTACTTCGAGGCTTGGAAAGCGGCCTCGACTTAGCGCGGGCGCCCGTCCCGCCTACGAGCGCCAGCCATATCTTCCGATCGTCCATAGGATCTTCCATCCGGCCTTGAGCGTCCCCGGGACCGTCCCCGTGATCTTGGAGACGCCGACGCGCCTGCGGTAGGAGACCGGCACCTCGGCCACGCGCAGGCCCTTGCGCAGCGCCTTGACCTGCATCTCGCAAGTCCAGCCAAAGTTCGTGTCCCTCATGCCCAAGCGGCTGTAGGCGGCCCAGCGGATCGCCCGAAACGGTCCGAGGTCGGTGTAGCGGTGGCCGTAGAGAAGGCGGATCAGCAGGCATGCGAGCGCATTGCCGAAGCGGGCCTGGGGCAGAAGCGCGCCCGGCTCCCGAGATCCGAGCATGCGCGAGCCGATGACGAGCTCGGCGCCGGCCTCGATCTCCCGAAGCAGCCGCGGCAGCTCCTCCGGGTGGTCCGAGAAGTCTCCGTCCAGAAATACCAACACATCGGGGGGACGCGCCGCGAGAGCCTCGACGCCGGCGAGGCAAGCGCTCCCGTAGCCCCGCCGCGACTCGCGTACCAGGCGGACCGGGAGGCCGCGGGCGATCGCATCGGTGCCGTCCGTCGAGCCGTTGTCCACCACGACGATTTCGTCGACGAGCTCCTTCGGGATCGCCTCCACGACGAGCGGAAGGGAGCCGCGCTCGTTGAAGACCGGGATGATGACCGCGGCGCGCGGTCTCGCAACCGGGTCCCTCACGGCAGGGGCCTGGCCGGGAGGCGTCTTCCGAGCACGGTCGTGGCGAGGCCGGCGGCGATCAGGAGCCCCGCCCCGAGGGCCTTCAAGGTCAGCGCCTCGCCAAGAACTGCGATGGCGAGCGCCGTGGAGATCAGGGGCTGCAGGAACACGTAGAACGCGACGTGCGAGGCGTGCGTCCGCGCCAGCGCCCAGGAGTTCAGCAAATAGGGAATCACAGTGCACAGAAGAATCACCGCCGCCAGACAGGCCCACGCAAGCGGCGGGACGCGCGCATGCTCGAAACGGAGCAGGTCGGGAAGGGCGACGATCACGATGAGGATGGCGCCGTATCGGAAGACCGCCGCCGTGAACGTCGCCACGCGGTAGTGGGCGAGGAGCGGGCGGGAGAGGACCAGGTAGAGCGAGTATGAGATGCAGTTGGCCAGCAGAAGCAGATCGCCGCGGAAGGAGTCGCTCGACCAGTCGAAGCGCTGGGTGTTGAGCAACGCGAGCGCTCCGGCCCCCGCCAGCGCGATGCCAGCCGCGGCGCGCACGTGAATCCGCTCCCGGCCCAGAACCGCGGCGGCGGCGAGCGTGAATACCGGGATCGTCGCCGTAAGGATCGTCGTGTTGATCGCCGTCGTCAGGAAAAGCCCGAAGATGAAGAGCACCTGGTTGAACGAGACGCCCAGAAGGCCGTAGAGGAACACCTTCTTCCGGTCGGGCGGGCGGATCTCCTCGCCGCCGTGCACCCGGGCAATGACCTCGAGGAGCAGAGCCGCCGCCGTCACGCGAAACGCGGCGAACACGAGCGGCGGGATCGACGACAGGGCGAGCTTTCCGAAGATGGGGAAGAGGGCGAACCCGATCTGCGCGCCCGCGAGCGCCAGGTGGACCTCCCAGGGTCGGCTCGCCGGGCGCTCGGTCACGCGAAGGGAATCGGGGCCACGACCGCCGTGCGCGCGTCCCCGGAGACGAAGAGCGTTGCGCCCTCCGGGACGTCGCGGAAGGCGAGCCCGAGGCCGATCTCCCCGAAACGCGGTGACAGGACGGAGCTGGTCACGCGACCGAGCTCGAGCGCTGGCTTGTCCGGATCGGGGAAGACCGTTCCCAGGGGCAACGCCCCGCCGGGAAAGCGGAAGCCGACGAGGCGGCGGTTGACGCGGCCGTACGTGCGGAGCCGCGCGACGACCTCCTGCCCGACGTAGCACCCCTTGGTCGAAGACACGCTGTTCTGGAGGCCCACTTCGTCCGACAGGTTCGAGCCGTCGGCGTCCTGGCCCAGCCGCGGCCGTCCGGCCTCCACGCGAAGAACCTCCGCGGTCTGCTCGTCGAGGAGGATCGAGCCCGCCTCTTCGAGCCGGGTCTCGAGGTCCGGGCGCGCGCCCGCTGGAACGAGCAGCTCGGCCGAGAATTCTGCGCGCGGAGGCAGCCGGCGCGCGCCCGGGGGCAACTCCAGGCGCGCCGCGCCGGGGCCGTACAGCGCCGCCACGTGGACCTGCTCCGAGGCGTCGCGGACCTCCACCTTCTGGAACGCGCCGTATCGGGAGAGGTGCGCGAGAACGGCCTCCGCCGCTCCGTGTTCGACCAGGAGGAGCATCCGATCGGTCTCCCCGACCAGCGCGCCGAAGAAAAGGAGCTTGCCTTTTGGCGTCAGGCCCGCGGCCGGACGGGACTCTCCGAGGCCGAGGTTGCGCACGTCCTGAGTGAGCTGGCCCTGCAGAAAGGCCGCGCGGTCCGGGCCCGCGATGGAGATCGCCGCGAGGGGGGCCCAACGGTGCGCGACGCCGCCGAGCGCGGCGGCGTAACCGCGGGGCAGGGCCTCAGACGCGCCGGCCGGGCTACTTGGGAACGATCTCTGCACGCAGCCGCACCTTCGGGGCGTCCGCGGCTTCGACGGTCCGCATGCGCGTGGAGAAGGTCCAGTCGAGCCGGGCGTCGCCGTCGCGGGGGAAGGCAATCGTCTTCTCGAAGCGGCCGTCCTGCCCGAAAAGCATCGTCGAGGCCAGAAAGGCGCCGATCGCGACAAAGAGCCGTTTGCCCACGTTCACCTCGCGCTTTTGGGGCGGGAGCGTATCATTGGCCCCCATGTCCGACCTCGAGCCGCCGGCCGACCAGCACGTCATTGACATCTTCATGATGTCGCTCAAGTGCGGGAACTGCGACACGTACCAGACGATCGTCAAGTTTCGCAAGCTTCCCGAGAAGAATGTCTATACCTACCAATGCGACAACGAGATCTGCGATCCCAACGTCACGCGGACGATCGTCGAAGTGCCCCGGCACCTGGACAACTCCACCCGGCGCGCCGAGGAACTGCCCTACTACGAGCGGGAGACGCCGGAGGGGCCCGCGGACTGAGTCCGGCGGGGCCGGAAGGCGTTGGGCCGGAATCGCTTAGAATAGGGGCTTCGTGACCCTGCAAACGGCCAGGCAGGAAGAGAAGGGCATCGCCCCGGACCTCCTGCAGCGCCTGCGGAAACGCCTCGCCGACTCGCCCGCCCTGGGGTGGCTGCGCCCGAGCCTGGAGGAGCTCGCGCTGGACTCCTGCGTGCTTCGGCTGCCCTATCGGTCCGAGCTGACAAACGGTTCGGGGACGGTTCACGGCGGCGTGCTCGCGACGCTCGCCGATACGGCGGTCGCTTTCGCCCTGGCCACCAACTTCGATGGGAAAATGGGATTCGCGACCACGGATCTGACGATCCACTTCCTGCGCCGGGCCCGGACCGAAGTCCTGGCGCGGGCGCGGATCCTCAAGAAAGGAGCGCGCGTGAACGTGGGGGAGGTCCAGATCGTGGACGAGACCGGGCGGGAAGTCGCCCGGGTCCTCGCGACCTTCGTTCTGACGACCTCGTCTTTCGACTACGCGCCCGAAAGGAAACCATGATGGACGATACGGTTCCGTTCCCCGCGGCCGAGGCCGCCGAGACGGACAGGAAACCCTCGCGCCGCCGCCGGGGCGGCGCCCGCCGGCACAAGGCCTTCCCCGCGACCGCCGAGGAGGCGCCGGTGCTAACGTCGGCGCCGGGGGCCGCGCTTGCGGCTGCCGCGCCGGTCAGCGTACCGATGAGCGTGAGCTCCGCGCCGCCCGCGCGCACCTCCGTCGAGCAGCGGCTCTCGCTCTTCATCGACTTCGAGAACATCGCCCTCGGCGTGCGTGACGCGCAGTACAAGAAGTTCGACATCCACCTGGTCCTCCAGCGGCTCATCGAGAAGGGCAGGATCGTGTTCAAGAAGGCGTACGCGGACTGGACGCGATACTCGGAGTACAAGCGGGAGTTTCACGAGGCCGCGATCGAGCTCATCGACATCCCCCAGCGGAACTACTCCGCCAAGAATTCGGCCGACATTCGCATGGTCGTGGACGCCATGGACCTCGTCGCCTCCAAGGGGCACATCACGACCTTCGTGATCTGCTCGGGCGACTCCGACTTCTCGCCGCTGGTCTCCAAGCTGAAGGAGAACGACAAGAGCGTGATCGGGGTGGGAGTGAAGAACTCGACGTCGAACCTGCTGATCGCCAACTGCGACGAGTTCATCTTCTACGAGGACCTCGTACGGGAGACGCACGCCCTGCCTTCGATCGACAACCTGCCGAAGAAGAAGCAGGACGTGTTCCGCCTCTTCCTCGACTCGGTCCAGGCCCTGCGCCGCGAGAACTACGACGTGATCTGGGGCTCGATGATCAAGCAGACCATGCAGCGCAAGCAGCCGGACTTCAACGAGTCGTACTATGGCTACAAGTCGTTCTCGGAGCTCCTGCAGGACGCCGAGCGCCACGGGCTGCTGACGATGAAGAGGGACGCCAAGAGCGGAGGATACGTGGTCTCGGCCTGAGGGCCCGTCCTCTGCCTACTGCCTCTTCAATACGATTCGATCGGTCGTCCCGTCCGGCTCCGAGATGGTCGCCGGGACCTGCAGGCCGACGAAGTCGGCGGCCCCGGAAAGGTCCCACACGACGTTGCGGAAGCCGCGCAGCGCGCTGTCCGGTCCGGGGTGGATGACTTTGGAGAGCACATCCGTGCCGCGGCCGGAGGCGTACGCGCGCGAGAGGTAGAGATAGGAGAGGAATCCACTCGCGTTCAGACCCGCCTGCACGAGGTAGTCGGGCTCGATCGACTCGACGAGGAGGTAGCTCGTTTCGGAGGGGTTGCGCTGTTGACCTTCCAGGGCGCGCCAGACGCGGTCGCGGCGCGGGACCCACGCGGCGAACGGGATGAATTCCAGGGAGAGAGAGGCGCGCGGCGCGGCGGCGAGCGCCTCGGCGGCTTCCCGCACCCGTCGCTGCCCGTCGGGGACCGTCAGGTAGCCCGCGGCGGCGCCGCCCCGTCCCGGATCGGTGAGCGTGACGCCGGCGGCCACGATGTTGCCGGCGCGGTCGGTCTCGAGAAACACTTCCCGCAGAGCCGGCCGGGAGGGAGGCCCGGCAATCGTCGTCGCCGTCCTGGCCTGCCAGCGCCCCGTCAGGTCGAGGGCCCAGGGCTCCGGAGTCGGGGCGGCCGCGCCGGTCTCTTCCGGGGCCGCGACGGAGGAACGCGAGCTCCAGAGGAGAACGCCGCTGACGACGAGAAGGGCCAGGGCTCCGAGCAGATACAGGTAAGGACGCGGCAGGGCCGACGCGGCGGAGCCTGGCAAGGAGGCGTGGCCGGAAGCTCCCCGCGTTGCCTCGCGCTGCGACTGTTCGAGGCGCTTGTGGCACTTGAGGCACTCGGCCGCCGGAATCTGGGTGAAGCCGCAGTGCGGACAGGTGACCCAGGCCATTTGGGTCAATGGTAGCAGGTCGGAATTGCCGCCTCAGATCTCGCGGAAGAAGAATCGATCCAACACGGCCATGTGCTCGGCGATCTGTTTCGGATCGGGGTCCATCAGCCAGAGAGCCGCGTGAATGGACGAGGCGAGCGAGTTGCCGTCCTGAGGCGTGAAGCAGAAGCCGATGATCTCGTTGTCGCCTTTGACCGCCACGGTGGGAGCCGAGATCACCGCCTGCGACAGGATGCGTCCGTAATACCCGTGGTCGCGGCCGAAGGAGAAAATCTGGTTGGCGGATCGCCGCTCGGTCACGGCGATCCGCCGGTTGGCCCGCAGGCGCGCCAGGACTTTCTCTTTCGAGGTGGGCGCGGAGACTTCCATGTCGAACCAGAGCGAGTGCATGTACTGCGTGTTCAGCTTCATCGCCGAGGAGAAGATCGGGGGCTTCCAGCCCAGGGTGGAGAGCAGCGCGGAGGCGTCGCGGGCGTGGTGCGTGCCGAACTCGGGGTCGTCGTGCTTGCCGGCCGACGGGGCGGGAGCAAAACCCGAGTCCTGCGAGACGTCGTTGGCGCGGCGCATGCAGACAAACCGACCCTTCGTCAGGAGCCGGGCTCCCGAATCGTCGGTTCCGAGCGTCTTGATCAGGCAGGCGATGGTGTGCGTGTTGCAGGAGACGATCTGAAGGAAGCGGTCCTCTCCCGGAACGAGGGCCTCGTCGTTGATCCCCATCGCGTACATCTTGCCGAAGCCGAACTCGCTGCCCTGCGCCAGGAAGCCCTTCGGCCCCGAGATCTTTTCGTAGACCTTCTTGTTCTCGTTGCCGGCCGGCGTGCAGTCGATGACGACCGTCGCCCGCTCGAGCGCCGTCTGCGCGTCTTCGGAAACCTTGTGGCCGATCGCCTCGAAGTCCGCGGCCTTGTCCTGGTCGACCGCCAGCCTGGCCCCGCGCGCGACGAGGTGATTCACCTTCGCCCTCTCGGTCGTCATGGGGGTGCGCTTGTGGAAGGTCACCTCGTCGATACCGAGGTACTTCCCGAAGTCGGCGAACAGGCCGATGAGGGGCTCTCCGATCGTGCCCGTGCCGACGACATGGACGATTTTCTTCATCGGGTTCTCCTGTTTCGCCCCTCGTTCCGGAGGAGGCGCGGTCGGACGGCCGGAAGGATACGATGAGACGGGCGTTTCGCCAACTCGGAGGCCATCTGTCGGGCTCCCTTCGCTCTATCGTGTTTCCGGGCCCCGCAGGCCGGATCGAAGGCCTCTGGAAGGACGCGTCCGGGTCCCGCCGCGGATCGGCCGTCGTCGCGCACCCGCACCCGCTCCACGGCGGCACGATGCACAGCAAGGTCGTGTACCGGGCCGCCCTGGCTCTGACGGGCTCCGGCTACGCCACGCTGCGCTTCAACTTTCGGGGCGTGGGTCTTTCGGAAGGGCGCTACGACGGGGGGCGGGGCGAGGTCGAGGATTATCGCGCCGCTCTGGACGAGGCGGAGCGCGCGGAAGGCCTCCCGATCATCGCCGCCGGCTTCTCGTTCGGGGCAGCCTCGGCGCTCGAGTCGATCGCGGGGGACTCCCGGATCCAGGCCTCGATCGCCCTCGGTCTCCCCGTGGCGACGGAGACGGGGCAGAGGGTTCCCCGGCCCGCCGTCCCGGCGCTGTACGTGGTGGGCGAGAAGGACACGTTCGGCCCGCCCGTAGAGCTCGAGCGTTTTCTCGGAGGGACGGGCCGGATCGTGGTCGTGCCCGGGGCGGATCACTTTTTCGAGGGGGCACTCGACACGCTCGGCGGGATTCTCGTGGAGTTTCTGGGGGAACTTCCGCGCGGCGACCGGCAGAGCGAGGCCTCCTGACCGCGGCGCCGGCCTCGCTCTCGGAGATTGCGCGCCGGGACCTCTTGAGGCTCGCGCGCCAGACGCTCGAGGCGCACTTCCGTGGGGATCCGCCGCCGCGCCTCGGCTCCGACCGCGCCGAGACCTTCGGCGAGCCCCGCGGCCTCTTCGTGACGCTGCGCGCCGGCCGGAAGCTCCGGGGATGCATCGGCACGCTGGCGCCGGAGGGAGACCTCACGCGCATGATCTCGCAATACGTGCTGCGCGCGGCGCTCGAGGACCCGCGCTTCCCCCCTCTTTCCGCCGGCGAGCTTCCGGAGTGCGAGATCGAAATCTCGGTGTTGACCGCGCCGCAGCGGATCGAAGGGCCCGAAGAGATCCAGACCGGGCGCGACGGCCTGATCCTGGAGATGCGAGGCCGGCGCGCCCTCTTGCTGCCCCAGGTAGCGGTCGAGTGGGGCTTCGACCCGGAGCGCTTCCTCTTCGAGCTCGCGCGCAAGGCCGGACTGCCGGGCGAGGCCTGGCGGAATTCGGAGGCGCGTCTCTGGGCGTTTCAGGCCGAGGCGTTCGCCGAATTGCCGCGGAGCGAAGGCGAGTAGAGCAGCAGGGCGGCGGCCACCGCCGCGTTGAGCGAGTCGACCGGAGGTTTCATCGGAATCGTGAGCCTGCGGTCGAGATACCGGTAAGCCCCCGCCGGAAGCCCCGTCCCTTCGGCTCCCAGCACGAGGACGGAGCGGGGAGACAACGGCGCTTCCAGGGCGTTCTCGCCCCCGGCGGCGACTGCGCCGCAGATCGGACGGCCCGCTGCCTTCGCGTCGGCGGCGAAGGGCTCGAAGGAGACGCGGCCGGAAACCGGGATCCTCAGCACGCTGCCCGCGCTGCCACGGACGGCGCGGGGGTGGAAGAAGTCGGCGGTGCCGGGCGCACCAACCACGCCCGCTCCGCCGGCGGCCTCCGCGACGCGGACGATGGCGCCCAGGTTTCCCGGGTCCTGGATCCCGAAGGCGAAGATCACGGGCCCGGGCCTTTGGAGGATCTCCGCCACGGGGACGTCGCGGCGGCGCGCCACTGCGAGGAGATGCTGCGGCGTGCGCGAATCCGCGAGACGCTCCAGGACGGCGCGGGAGACCAGCCGCGGATGCGCCCTGGTCGCGGCGGCCAGGCGCCCGGGCCGGATGCTCGCGTCGTGGAGGAGATGCTCGAGCGCGATCCCCGCGGACACTGCGTCGAGAATCGCCTTCTCGCCCTCGAGCAGCAGGTGCGTACGCTCTTCCAGGCTGCGAGCGATTTCCCGGATCAGGGGATTGGAGGGAGACTCGATCGACGGCATCCCTCGCCATGCTATAACCGCGCGCCATGAAGTGGCTTCGCGACGAAAAGCTTCTGGCGGCCGCCTCGGAGCACGCGCCTCCCGGATCGATGTGGTCCGCGCTCTGGACCTTCCCGGCGATGATCGGGGCGGCCTTCGTCGTCGCGTGGGGCGCCGAGGCTGCCGAGTTCATGATCTCGCAGGGGCTCGCGCTGGCGATGCTCGCCCTGATCCAGACGATGCCGGAGTTCGCGGTCGAGGCCGTGATCGCCTGGAAGGCGGGCAAGGACCCGGACATGGTCCACCTGGCGATCGCGAACTTCACGGGCAGCCTGCGCCTACTGACGGGCTTCGGCTGGCCCATGATCTACGCGGTCGCGGCGTTCTACTCCCGCAAGAGGCGGGGTCGCAAGCTCGGGGAGATCGTTCTTCACCGGGACCACGCCGTGGAGGTCGTCGGCCTGCTGCCGCCGCTCGTTTACTTCGTCGTCGTCTGGGCCAAAGCCAGCCTCGGCCTGTTTGATGCGGCCGTGCTGACGGCGACCTACGTCGCCTACCTCACGGTTCTGCTCCGGCTCCCGCCGCGGGAGGAGACCGACGCAGAGGAGATGGAAGTTCCGGCGATCTCCCGCTGGGCCCTCTCGTTCTCCGGGTGGAAGCGCGGGGCGGCGGTCCTCGGCCTCTTCGCGGCCGGCGGGGCGATCATCTTCGTCGTTGCCGAGCCGTTCTTGAACTCCATGCTTTCCCTCGCGGTCAGCCTCGGCATCTCGCAGTTCGTCTTCATCCAGTGGGTGGCGCCGTTTATCTCGGAATTTCCCGAGAAGACGTCCGCCTTCGCCTGGGCCCGCCGGGTCACGCGCGCTCCGGTCGCCCTGATGAACATGGTCTCGTCCAACATCAACCAGTGGGGCGTGCTGTCGGGCCTGCTGGCCGTCATCTACTGCTGGAGCCACGGAGACACCTCGCCGCTTCCCTTCGACGCATTCCAGCGGCTGGAGATCCTGTTGACGATCCTGCAGGCGTTCCTGGGCTGGATCTTCCTGGCCTCGATGAGCTTCCAGTGGTACGAGGCCGTCGGCCTCTTCGCCCTCTGGCTGCTGCAGTTCGCCGTGCCTTCGCTCCGGCACGAGATGCTCTGGGTCTATGGAGGCTGGATCGCGATCGAGCTCTTCTTGGTCGCTATCGGCCGCAAGAAGATCCTGGCGTTTCGGGAGTTCGCGCTCGCGTGGAAGCGGCAGCGATGAAGGGCCTGCGCCTGTCGAAGCGCATCGCGGCGCTCGCGCCCTCTTCCACGACGGCGGCGGGCAAGAAGGCCAAGGCCCTGGCTTCCATGGGCGTCGACGTCGTCGACTTCTCGATTGGCGAGCCGGACTTCGCCACGCCCGAGTTCGTCGGCCGCGCCGGCATGCGGGCGATCGAGACGGGACGGACCAAGTACACCGACGTCGCGGGCGAAGCCGCTCTGCGCGACGCCATCGCGGCCAAGTACTTCCGGGAGCAGGACGCGCATGTCGAGCGCGAGAACGTCATCGTCACTGCGGGGGCCAAGCAGGCGGTCTTCAACGTCTGCCAGGCCCTGTTCGACGAGGGCGACGACGTGGCCCTGTTTTCCCCGTATTGGGTCTCCTTCCCCGAGATGGTGCGCCTGACCGGGGCGCGCCCAATCTTCCTGCCGACCGCGCTCGAGTCCGGATGGCACGCCACGGCGGCTGCTCTCGACTCCGGAGCGGCGGGCCCGGTCCGGGGTCTGATCCTCAACTCGCCGAACAACCCCACGGGGGCCGTCGTTGATCCGGCCGAGTTGCTGAGGATCGCCGAATGGTGCGCGGCGCGCGGCGCCTGGCTCGTCTACGACGAGACCTACGACCGTTTCCTCTACGACGGCCGCGCGCACGCGTCCGCGGCGGCGCTCCAGTCTCGATACGAGCGCATCGTCGTGACCGGCGCGGCCTCGAAGACCTACGCCATGACCGGCTGGCGCCTCGGCTGGGCTCTCGGGCCCCCGGAGCTGATCTCGGCCATGGCGTCGTACCAGAGCCACACGACCTCCAACGCCTCCTCCATCTCCCAGGCCGCCGCCCTCGCGGCTCTGACGGACCTCGACAGCTCGCGCGCGTCCGTCGCGGACATGCTCTCCCACTACGAAGCCCGCCGGGAGGTCATGGTGGAAGGGCTGGCGGGGGTGCCAGGCGTGCGCTGCGGGATGCCGGAGGGCGCGTTCTACGCGTTTGCGGATGTTTCGGCCCTGTACGCGCGAAAGGGCGCGGGCGGATCCGCGGCGTTCTGCGAGAAGCTCCTTTCGGAAGCCCACGTCGCCGCCGTCCCCGGCGACGCGTTCGGCAACGACGCCTGCGTGCGGTTCTCCTTCGCCAGTCCGAGCGAGCGCATCCGCGAGGGCATCAAGCGCATCGCGGCCTGGGCTAAGTAGGGGCCCCCATCCAGGAAGCCGATGTAGGAGCCCCAGCACGCGACGCGGACGGCCGAGCGGAGCCACAGGACGCCGAACTGCAGGAGGAAGAGTAGCGCGAGCGCGGGCGCGGACACGGCGGGCATGGCCCAGGTG